>DATFMS010000145.1:0-12812 GCA_035266805.1 Burkholderiales bacterium
CATGTCCTCGAACAGCAGCTTGTCGCCGAACGACTTCCTCAGCCCCTCGGCTTCGACCACCAGGTCGCCCAGGTGCGGACCGGGCGGGATGTAGATCTCGTTGGTTTCGTTGCGCTTCTGGAACTCCTGCGACGACAGCTCATCGAAGCGCGCCAGCCGCGCTTTGGACTTCGCCTGGCGCGCCTTGGGGTTGGAGCGCACCCACTCGAGCTCCTCTTTCATGGTCTTGATGCGCGCGGCCTCCTGCTTGGCCTCGATCTCGAGCCGCTGCTCCTTCTGCTCGAGCCAGGACGAATAGTTGCCTTCCCACGGAATCCCGGTGCCGCGGTCGAGCTCGAGGATCCAGCCGGCGACGTTGTCGAGGAAGTAGCGGTCGTGGGTCACCGCCACCACCGTCCCGGGAAAGCGCTCCAGGTACTGCTCCAGCCACTGCACCGAGAGCGCGTCGAGGTGGTTGGTCGGCTCGTCGAGCAGCAGCATGTCGGGCTCGGACAGCAGCAGCCGGCACAGCGCGACGCGCCTGCGCTCGCCGCCCGAGAGCTTGCTCACCTCCGCGTCCCACGGCGGCAGGCGCAGCGCGTCGGCCGCCACCTCGAGCGTGCGGCCGATCTCCCAGCCGTTGGCGGCGTCGATCTGCGTCTGCAGCTCGCCCTGCTCCGCCAGCAGGCGGTTCATCTCGTCGTCTTCCATCGGCTCGGCGAAGCGGTCGCTGATGGCGTTGAAGCGCTCGACCAGCGCGATCGTCTCGCCCAGCCCTTCCTCGACGTTGCCGCGCACGTCCTTGTCCGCATCGAGATGCGGCTCCTGCGGCAGGAAGCCGACGCGCAGGTTCGGCATCGGGATCGCTTCGCCCTCGATGTCCTTGTCCTCGCCCGCCATGATGCGCAGCAAGCTCGACTTGCCCGAGCCGTTGAGCCCCAGCACGCCGATCTTCGCCCCCGGGAAAAAATTGAGCGAAATGTTCTTGAGGATGACGCGCTGCGGCGGCACGACCTTGCCGACCCGGCGCATGGTGTAGACGTATTGGGCCATGCGCGCATTTTACGGGATCGGCGGAGCGTGTATCCTCTAGCAGCGATGGCATTCGTCCAGTCTGCGCCGAGCCTCGGCAACCAGTATTCCGACGACCGCGTCCTGCGCGCCTACGTCGAGCGCGCGCTCGGCATGGAAGCGCTCGAGTCGGTGCACCCCCAGCTCGAGCGCATGGGCGCGCTCGCCGGCGGCGAGCTCTACGCGCAGCAGCTCGCCGAGCGCGAGCTCGAGCCGCAGCTGGTGCAGTGGGACGCCTGGGGCAACCGCGTAGACCGCATCGAGCTGACGCCGCTGTGGCGGCGCGCCGAGGAGATCGCGGCGCGCGAGGGGCTGATCGCGCTGCCGCACGAGGCCCCGCTCGGCGCCCTGTCGCGCGTGCTGCAGTTCGCGCTGGTGTACCTGTTCACGCCCTCGACCGACGTCTATGCCTGCCCGCTGGCGATGAGCGACGGCGCGGCGCGCACCATCGCCGGCTCCGGCAACCGCGCGCTGATCGAGCGCGCGCTGCCGCGCCTGCTGAGCCGCGACCCGGCGCGCTTCTGGACCAGCGGCCAGTGGATGACCGAGCCGATCGGCGGCTCGGACGTCGGCCTGGCCGAGACCGAGGCGCGCTTTGCGCCGGGCGAAGGCTGGCTGCTGTACGGGCGCAAGTATTTCACCTCGGCGATCGCGTCGCAGATGGCGCTGACGCTGGCGCGCCCCGGCGACAACCCGCCCGGCGGCAAGGGGCTGGCGATGTTCTACCTCGAGACGCGCGACGCCGAGGACCGGCCCAACAACCTGAGCGTCGACCGGCTCAAGGACAAGCTCGGCACGCGCAAGGTGCCGACCGCCGAGCTGACACTCAACGGCGTGCCGGCGATCCCGGTCGGCGAGCTCCGCAACGGCGTGCGCGCGATCAGCACCGTGCTCAACATCACCCGCGTGTGGAACGCGGTCTCCGCGATCTCCTACATGCGTCGCGGGCTGGCGCTGGCGCGCGACTACGCGGCGCGGCGCGTCGCCTTCGGCGCGCCGCTGGCGCAAAAAGCGTTGCACGTCGACACGCTCGCCGGCCTGCAGGCGGAGTTCGAGGCCGCGTTCCAGCTCACGTTCTTCGTCGTCGAGCTGCTCGGGCGCGTCGAGCAGGGCACGGCCGGCGAGGCGCAGCAGGCGCTGCTGCGCATCCTCACCCCGGTCGCCAAGCTGACCACCGGCCGCCAGTCGGTCGCGCTGCTGTCGGAAGTGCTGGAAGCGTTCGGCGGCGCGGGCTACGTCGAGGACACCGGGCTGCCGATGCTGCTGCGCGACGCCCAGGTGTTCCCGATCTGGGAAGGCACCACCAACGTGCTCGCGCTCGACACCGTGCGCGCAATCGCGCCCAGCGGGCTCGCGCCCTGGCGGCGCGAGATCCACGCCATTCTGGGCGAGGCGCGCGAGCCGCAGCTGCTCGCGCTCTCGGCGCGCCTGGAAGCGGCGGCCGAGGCCGCCGCGGCCTGGCTGGGCGCCAACGCGGGGCGCGACGAGCAGGCGCTCGAGGCCGGCGCGCGCCGCTTCGCGCTCACGCTGGGGCGCGTCACCGCCGCGGCGCTGCTCGCGCGACAGGCGCAGTGGTCGCTCGAGCACCGCAAGGACCCCGCGCCGCGCGCCGCCGCGCTGCGCTTCGGCGCCGCCGGCGTGAACCTGCTGCAGGATTTCGACGCCGAGATGGCGCGTCTGCTCGCCGACAGGTGACTTGCCGATGCGCTTGCATGCGAACGGCGGTGTCAGCCGCGCTGCTGCTCGCGGTCCTGCGCCCCGCCTGCGCGACCGCCGCAACGACCGAACCCGTCGTCGTCGAGCACAATGGCGCGGGCTTCACGGTCACGTTCAACGCGCTGATCGATGCCCCGCCGCGCAGGGTGTACGAGGTGCTCACGGACTACTCCAGTCTGCCTGCGCTGAACCCCGCTATCGTCGCGGTGAGCGCGCAAGCGGCGCCCGACAGCCGCGGCGAACGCGTGCGAATCGTACTGAAATCGTGCATATGGCTGTTCTGCAGGAAGATCGTCCAGGTCGAGGACGTCGTCGAGTCCGACGCGCAGACGATCCTCACCCGCATCGTTTCGGGGCGCGGTAATTTCAAGAGCGGCTGGTCCTCCTGGCACCTGACCGCGAAGGGCGCGCGCACGCACCTGCACTACGAGGCGAGCCGCGTCCCGGATTTCTGGATTCCGCCCCTGATCGGGCCGTGGGCCGTCGCGCAAAGCATGCGCGAGCAGCTCGAGGCCAGCATTCCCGTGCTTGAGCGCCTCGCCAATCAGCCGCCCGGCGCGGCGCCGCTGAGCGGGCGCCCCTGAAGCTACTGTCCGCCCGAGCGCGGACGCAGCAGGATCCCGATGCCGATCGCGAGCGGGATCAGCGGCCAGAGCTTCCACAGCTGGCGCAGGGTCTCTCGTTCGATCAGCCCGAAGTTCGCAAGCAGGCCGATCACCCCCACCAGAACCAGCACAATTGCGCCGAAGCGCCTGCCGCGCAAATGCCTGGTCATGATGGCTTTCCCTTCGACTCGATCAGCTTGACGAGCGCCCATAGTACCCGGTTGGCGGGCACCGCAATCCCCAGCTCGTCGCCGCGCCGCACGACGAAGCCGTTGAGGTGGTCGATCTCGGTCGGGCGGCCGCGCTGCAGGTCCTGCGCGGTGGACGAATACTGGGTCGGCATCCATTCGGCGATGCGGTATACGCTGTCTACCAGCTCGGGCGCGGTGCGCACGCCGCTCGCCTGCGCGACCGCGAGCGTCTCGGCGACCACGTCGCGCATCACCTCCTTCACGCCGGCGCCCTTGATCATCTCGCCGTAAGGAAGCTGCGAGATCGCCGAGATCGCGTTGTAGGCGCAGTTCACCACCAGCTTGGCCCACAGCTCGCCCGCGACGTTGTCCGACAGCGTGACCTTGACGCCCGCCTCGGCGAACCAGCGCTGCACCTGCTCGAGCGGCTCTTGCAGCGTGGACTCGG
Source organism: Burkholderiales bacterium (assembly GCA_035266805.1). Taxonomy (GTDB): domain Bacteria; phylum Pseudomonadota; class Gammaproteobacteria; order Burkholderiales; family SG8-39; genus DAHVFK01. The sequence continues at coordinate 4,011 of DATFMS010000145.1, forward strand.
CGCTTGCCTCTAGCGCCCCGATCACCAGCTCCCCGCGGCCGTGGTGCTTCAGGTGCCCCGGTCCCGCCATCTCGGTCGCGACGTACACGACCGCCGGAATCACCGGCTGCGAGACGGCGGCCTGGATGCGCTCGGTGTTGTCGACCCCGTTCTGCAGGTTGAGCACGATGCTGCCCGGGTCCAGGAAGGGCGCCATCTGCGCCGCAGCCCGCTCGGTGTCGGTCGACTTGACGCAGAACAGTACCAGCCGTGCGCCGCGCACCGCTTCGGGCCCGGTACTCGCGGCGACCGGGATGTGCTCGTCGAACTGCAGGCCCTCGAAATGCAGCCCCGCCCGCTGGATCGCCTCGACGTGCAGCGGCCTGCCGATCAGCACCACGTCGTGCCCGGCGCGCGCCAGCATGCCGCCGTAGAAGCAGCCCACCGCGCCGGCGCCGAACACCGCCACCCGCACCGGGTCACGCGTCATGCGCTGGCGCGCCGGCTATCCGCCGCGGCGGCGGCGCGACTTCTTGAACGCTCCCCTGCCCGGCCTGCCGCCGCCCGAGGGCTGCGGTCCGCGGCCGGGATCGTGACGGCGTCCGCCGTCGCCCTGCGGCCCCACCGCTCGGTTGCCTGGCGCCAGCGAGATTTCGAGCTCGATGATCTCGTCCCAGACCGCATCGCTGCGGTCGCGTTCGGGGATCGCAAGCAGCTCGCGCAGGCGCGGCTGCCCGCGCCGCTGCTCGGCCTTTTGCGCCTCGTCCGCGTTCTCCGCTCCTGGTTGCTCGGGCTTCGCTTGCTCGGGCTTCGCTTGATCGGGCTTCGCTTGCTCGGGCTTGGCTTGCTCGGGCTTGGGCTGTTCGTTATCCGGTTGCTCTGTGCTCATGGCCCTATTATCGCCCGATTCACGCCGTGCGCGGGGCGCGGGTCGCCACCACCACGCCGAGCAGGATGGTGGCGATTCCCGCCGCGTGGAAGGCGTGGAACGACTCTCCGAGGAGAATTATCGCCAGCAGGGTGCCGAACGCCGGCAACAGGTGGAGGGTGAAGCCGGCGCTGTTCGCACCGACGACGGCGACCCCGCGGTTCCAGCAGATGAACGCGCCCACCGAGGCGGCGAGCGACGTGTACAGGACCGCGGCGGCCGCGGCCCCTCCGGGCCAGCGCGGCGGCGCGCGCAGCGCCTCGAGCGCGACGAGGGGCGCAAGCAGCAGCACCCCGATCAGCGAGATCACGAACAGGAATACCACCCCGCCGACCTCCGGCGGCCGCCGCTTGAGCAGCACCGAGTAGACCCCCCAGACCGGCATCGCCAGCAGGATCCAGGCGTCTCCCGCGTGCAGGTCGAGCCGCAGCAGGCTGGCGGCCTCACCGCGCGACAGGATGACGAGGATCCCGGCGAGCGAGATCAGCATCCCGGCGACCTGCCGGCGGCTGCCGCGTTCGCGCTCGATCGCCCATGAGCACAGCAGCATGAACAGCGGCGCCGACGAGTTGAGCAGGACGGCGTTGACCGCCGTCGTCGTCCTCAGGCCGAGATAGACCAGGCTCTGGAACAGCGCCACGCCGGTGAGGGCGAGCAGCACGAGCACGCCGGCGCTGCGCCGGATCGCGGCCCGCGCCTCGAGGGTGCCGCGCCAGGCGAACGGCGCCAGGACGATCACGGCGCCGCTCCAGCGCAGAAAATTCAGGGTGACCGGATCGAACGCGTCGCGCAGCACCCGCCCGACAATCCAGTTGCCGGCCCAGAACAGGCTCGCCAGCGCAAGCAGCAAGAGCGCGAAGGCGCGTGTCCGGGCGGAAGGCATGGCGGCGGAGTCTAGAGGCTTTTGCGCGGGCTGGCGTAGACTCGCGCCTGAATTTGCCCCTCATTTGCGAAACGATGAAGATCTCGATCCTCGACGATTACCACGACACGGTCCGCACGCTGGCGTGCTTTCGCAAGCTCGACGGCCACCAGGTCGAGATCTGGAACGACCACCTGCAGGACCTCGACGCGCTCGCCGCGCGGCTGCACGACACCGAGGCGCTGGTGCTGATCCGCGAGCGCACCGAGATCCGCGCGCCGCTGATCGAGCGGCTCGGCAAGCTGCGGCTGATCAGCCAGCGCAGCGTCTACCCGCACATCGACGTCGATGCCTGTACCCGGCGCGGCATCGTGGTCTCGTCCAGCCAGCATCCGGGAACGCCCTCCTACGCCGCGGCCGAGCTGACCTGGGCGCTGGTGCTGGCGGCGCTGCGCCAGATCCCGCAGCAGATGGCCGCGCTCAAGGCCGGCAAATGGCAGATCGGCGTCGGCTTGGGCCTGCGCGGCAAGACGCTCGGAATCTACGGCTACGGCAGGATCGGCAGCACGGTCGCGAGCTACGGCAAGGTGTTCGGCATGAAGGTGCTGGTGTGGGCGCGCGAGCGCTCTCTCGAGCGCGCGCGCGCCGACGGCTGGGCGGCGGCGCCGAGCAAGGAAGCGTTCTTTGCGGCATGCGACGTGCTCTCGCTGCACATGCGGCTGGTCGACGCGACGCGCGGCATCGTCACCGCCGCCGACCTGGCCCGCATGAAGCCGACCGCCCTGCTGGTCAACACCAGCCGCGCGCCGCTGATCGAGCCCGGCGCGCTGCTCGCCGCGCTGAAGGCCGGCCGTCCCGGCATGGCGGCGCTCGACGTCTACGAGAAAGAGCCGGTGCTCGACCCGGATTACCCCCTGTTCGCGCTCGACAACGTCGTCTGCACGCCGCACATCGGCTACGTCACGCGCGACGAGTACCAGATCCAGTTCAGCGACATTTTCGACCAGATTCTCGCCTACGCCGCCGGCGCACCGGTCAACGTGGTCAATCCCGGCGCGCTCAAGTCCTAGAGAAGAATCGTTTCCCCAATCGCGGGAACGGCGAGGCGCTGCCGCGGCAGATTCTCGCCGCGCCAGGCCTGCGCCAGCAGCTGCGGCGGCTCGCGCAGGTCTTCGTCGGTCAGCTTGAAGGTGCCCCAGTGCATGGCGACGAAGCGCTTGGCGCCGAGCGCCGAGAAGGCGCGCACCGCGTCGGCCGGGTCCATGTGCTGGGAGCGCATGAACCAGCGCGGCGCGTAGGCGCCGATCGGCAGCATGGCGGCGTCGATCGCACCGCAGCTCTCGCCGATGAGCGCGAAGCCGTCGAACCACGCGCTGTCGCCCGAGTGGTAGACGCGCAGCCCGCCGCGCTCGATCACGTAGCCGCCCCACCAGCTCGCGTTCTTGTCGAGCAGCCCGCGCCGGCTCCAGTGCTCCGAAGGGACGAAGGTGACGTCGAGCCCCTCGATGCGCTCGCGCTGCCACCACGCCATTTCGACCACTCGCCGCAGCCCGGCGCGCGCGAACCAGCGCCCCAGTCCCTGCGGCACGACGTAAACCGGGCCCGGGCCGAGCCGCCTCAGGGTCGGCGCGTCCATGTGGTCGCGGTGATCGTGGCTGACCAGCACCAGGTCGATCTTCGGCAGCGCCTGCCAGGCGAGCCCCGGCGCCACGTTGCGCCTGAACAGGCCGCCGGCGATCGAGGGCGACATCACGGGGTCGATCAGCGCGCTCCTGCCGCCGAGCTGGACCAGGAAGGTCGCGTGCCCGATCCAGGTCAGTGCGTCGGCGAGCCCCTTGCGCAGCGCCCAGCCGTCGTTCGCCAGCGCCGGTACCGGCACCCCGGTCATCGGCGCCGGCGGGCGCTTCTCGTCGTGCCAGCCGGCCTTCCATTTCAGGATCCGGAACAAGCTCGCGCCGAGCGAGTGGCCGCCAAGATTGGAATATCGCATCAGGTCTCGCTAACCGTATTTTGTTTGGTACAGTGAGTCGAAACTGGGCCGGTGGCCCCTTAGCCAATGAGAAAATTCAGGGTCATCCAGTTCAACATGCAGTTCGGGCGTATCTGGCGCGACAGCGATCCGGACCACGCGCCGATCGAGCTCGAGCGAACGATCGCCGAGATCCGCAAGTGCGACGCGGACATCGTTCTGCTGCAGGAGGTCGAGCAGGCCCAGCCCGGCGGGACCCAGTCCGATCCGCCGCCGAACTATACCCGGCTGCGCGCCGAGTTTCCGGACTACGACGGCTGCTTTCAGTACCCGAAGCCCGATCCGCGCGAGCTGCCGTTCGGCGTCGGGCTGGCGATCCTTTCCAGGACCCCCCTGCGCGAGCAGCGCCACTGGGATCTGCCGTCGCCGCCGATAGAGTTCGAGTTCCAGGGCAAGACGCTGACCCCGACCGACCGCCTGCTGATCGGCGCCGCCACGGCGATCGACGGCCGCAAGCTGTTCGTCTTCAATACCCACCTGCTCGCCTTCTTCATGCTCAACTCGAGCAGCGAAATGCACGAGGTGCAGCGCAATCTGGTGGCAGAGCAGATCGCCAAGGCGCAGGGCGCGGCGTTGATCGGCGGCGACTTCAACGTCAGGAAGCAGGAGTCGCTGGTGCGCCAGTTCTCGCGCGCCGGTTTCCGTCCGGTGCAGACGCAGGAGTACACCTGGCGCCGGCGCCCCTACGTGCTCGACCACATCTTCTACAATTCCGCATTGCGCCCGGTCAGCCATGCGGTGCACCCGACGCCCGCCTCCGACCACCACGTGCTGGTGGCGGACTTCGAATTCGACTCTGCGCGCTGAAGACGCGAGTTCACCAGAGCGCGCCGAGCGCGCTCAGGCCAGCTCGACCACGAAGCAGCTGCCGCCGCCTTCGCGCGGCCGGCAATGCGCCTCGCCGCCGTGCCGGCGGGCGATCTGGCGCACCAGCGCGAGCCCCAGACCGGCGCCGGCGCGCTCCCTGCCGCCGGCGCGGCGGATGAACGGCTCGAACACGCGCTCTCGCTCGGCTTCGGGGACGCCGGGCCCGCGGTCGCAAACCGCGATCTCGGCGCCGCGCGCGCTGCGCCCGACGCGCACCTCGACCGGTGGCGCGCCATGGCGCGCCGCGTTCTCGAGCAGGTTGCGGAGCAACCGCCGCAGCAGGCGCGGGTCGCCGCGCAGCGCGACCGGCTCGCCGTGCAGCTCGGCGCCCGCGTAGCGCGCGCATTCCTCGGCCGCCAGCGCGAGAAGGTCGACCTCCTCATCGGCCTCGCGCGCCTGCACCGCGTCGAGCCGGCTGGCGAGCAGGATCTCGTCTATCAGCGCGTCGAGCTCGGCGATGTCCTGCTCGAGCTGGTGCGTCCTCTTCGGCTCGGCGCCCTGCTTGATCAGCTCGAGCGCCATGCGGATTCGGGTGAGCGGGGTGCGCAGTTCGTGCGAGGCGTTGGCGAGCAGCGTCTTGTGCGCGGCGACCAGCTGCTCGATGCGCGCCGCGGCGCGGTTGAAGCTCTGCGCCAGCCGGGCCACCTCGTCGCCGCCCTCGACCTTGACGCGCGCCGCGAAGTCGCCCGCGCCGAGCGACTCGACCCCCGCCTGCAGGTTCTCGAGCCGCCGCGTGAGGCGCCGCACCACTGGATAGGCGCCGACGCCGACGCCGAGCGCGAGCATGGCCAGGGTGAAGAACAGCCCCCACGCCGGATGGCGCCGGCTGCGCGGCACCCGCGCCACCAGCCAGCGCCCGTCCGCGAGCCTCACCCCCCACGCCGGCGCGCCGTCGCGGCGCCGCATCCAGCCGCTGTCGCGCCGCTGCGCCGCAGGCGGCAGCAGCGGCGCGCCGACCCAGGCCAGCGCCGTATCGTCGGCGCCGAACAGCGTGACGTCGGCGCGCAGCCCGGCCGCGAGTCGCTCGAGCGCGGCCTGCTGCGTCGCGAGCGGCGCCTGCGCCGGCGGCAGCGCGTTCTGCGCCAGCACCGCCGCCATTTCGGTCGCCGGCCGCACGATGCCGGCGTCGCTGAACTGGCGCCAGAGGAAGCCCGCGGCGAGCGCGAACACCGCGATGCTGGCGAGCACCGCGAGGTAGATGCGCAGGTACAGCCTGCGCATCAGTCCTGCGCCTTGGCGAACACGTAGCCCGCGCCGCGCACCGTCAGAATGCGGCGCGGGTGCTTGGGGTCGTCCTCGAGCGCCTGGCGGATGCGCGAGACGTGGACGTCGATCGAGCGGTCGAAAGCCTCCAGCGGCTCGCCCTTGAGCCGGTCCATCAACGCCTCGCGCGACATCACCCGGCCGGCGTTCTCCGCCAGCGCCAGCAGCAGCGCGAACTGGTAGCCGGTGAGCGGGCGCTCGGCGCCGTCGAGCCGCAGCGCGCGTGCGCCGCGGTCGATCTCGACCCGGCCGAAGCGCAGCACCTCGCCGTCGCCCGGGCCGCCGCGCCGGCGCAGGATCGCGCGCAGCCGCGCCAGCAGCTCGCGCGGCTCGAACGGCTTGGGCAGGTAGTCGTCGGCGCCGATCTCCAGCCCCACCACGCGGTCCATTGCGTCGCCGCGCGCGGTGAGCATCAGCACCGGAGTGTCGGCGCGCGCGCGCAGCCGGCGGCAGACCTCGAGGCCGTCGATGTCGGGCAGGGTCAGGTCGAGCACCAGGGCGTCGAACGCCTCTCGCGCGAGCCGCCCCAGCCCTTCATTGCCGCTACCGGCCGTGGAGACGCGAAACCCCGCCTGGCCGAGATATTCCGACACCATCTCGGCCAGGCGGGGGTCGTCCTCGATCAGCAGGATGCGCGCCGCCACGCGCGCAGTTTACCTATCCCCGCTCGTGCCAGCGGCGGCCGCGCATGTGGCGCATGCGCTCCGCGAGCTGCTTGCGCTGCAGCGGCGTGAGCACCTCGGCGGCGTCCGCCAGCGCCTTGGTCAGGCGCTTCGAGGCCTTGTCGGCGAGCTCGATCTGCTCCGCGCGCAGCTTCTCGAACGCGGCGCGGTCGACCTGGTCGCGGGTGAACAGATCCATCGCCTGCAGGCGCGCTTCGCGCAGGCGCTGGCGCAGCGGAAATAGATCATTCGCCGCGCGCTTGACGATCGGCTCGAGCTTCTGCTTCTGCTCTTCGGTGGCGTCGATCTCGACGTAGACGTGCTTCAGCATGCGGTCGAGCCGCCGGTCGAGCCGGGCCGGGTCGAACGGCGCGCCGCCGTAGCCGCCGGGACCGTGCCGCGAGTGCGCAAAAGCGCCCAGGCCCAGGCCGGCAAGTCCGGCGAACGCGCCGGCGACCGCAGCGCGCCGGAAAAAGCGCCGGCGCGGCTTGTTTTGTGCAATTTGACTCATGTCGGCTCCTTTGTTGTCCAGACGTCCGAAAGTTTGCGCCGCGCGCGTTAGCGTGGCTTCTCCGTGGCGTAAAGTTACGTAAACCCGGTCACGGGAGGTTGCGCCATGAATCGAGTGCCGCCCGGCGCTGCCGGGCTGCTTTCGAAATCGCCGTACGAGATCATGCGCGTGCTCGTGGCGCTGCGCGACCGCGGGGAGCCGATCAGGGTGCAGCTTGAGAGCGGCAAGCCGTCATTCGCGTCGCGCCTGCTGTGGATCGACCCCCAGATGCAGTTCATCGTCGTCGCCCGCAGCGCCGACGCCGCGGCCGATTCCGCGCTGCTCGCGCGCCCGCGCTGCATCTTTACCTGCGCCCTCGGCGCCTGGCAGGTGGAGTTCGTCGCCGCGGAGCCGCGCCCGTTCCGCCACGGCGAGCAGGATGCGATCCGCCTGCGCTTTCCCGAGCTCATGTCCGGCCACCAGCGCAGGTCGGAGCCCCGCGCGGCGCCCAGGCGCGAGCTGCCGCTGCGTTGCCTCGCCGACGCCGGCGGCGTGATGTCGTTCGACGCGCACGTGATCGACATCAGTTCGGGCGGAATCGCCGTCCTGCTCTACGCTCCCGGCATCACGCTCGAGCCCGGCACCGTGCTCAGGGGCTGCGTCATCGAGCATCCCTCGATCGGCACGCTGAGCGTCGATATGGAGGTGAGGTACTCGGAGCCGGTCCAGCTCAAGGATGGCCGCCGGGCGCGGCGCGCGGGCTGCCGCTTCATCGCCCCGCGCGCGGAGCTGAAGGCGCTGCTGCGCCGCATTACCGGCGAGGCGATCGGCGACGACGGATAATGCGTCCTTCGCTCCATAGAAAGGATTGCGCCATGCGATTCCTGCTCGCCGCCGCGCTGCTCGCCGCCGCCGTTGCCTGCCCCGCTCTCGCGCAGGACAAGCCGCAGCGCCTGCTGATCCAGATCAGCGACTACAACCCGAAGGTGTGGGGGCTCGCGCTTGCCAACGCGCGCAACGTGCGCCACGACCTCGGGCCCGACAAGGTGGAGATCGAGATCGTGGTCTACGGGCCGGCGATCCGCATGCTCGAGATGGACTCGGACTGGCGCGACCGCGTGACGCAGGTCATCGACGAGGGCATCCGGGTGATCGCCTGCGAGAACACCATGAAGACCATGAAGCTCACCCGCAACGACATGCTGGGCGGGGTCGAGTTCGTCAAGACCGGGCTCGCCCACGTCATGAAGCGCGAGCTCGAAGGCTGGGCCTACGCGCGACCATGAAGACCGCGGTGGTTGTCGGTGCGCTCGGGGTGATCGGGCGCTACATCGTCGAGCGTCTCGCGGCGCTGCCGGACTGGCGGGTGGTCGGCCTGTCGCGCCGCCGCGGCGAGGACCGCGAGCGCGTGCGCTACATCCCAGTGGACTTGCTCGATCCCGCCGACGCCGGTGCCAAGCTGCAGGGCCTGCGGGAGGCGACGCACGTCTTCTACTGCGCCTTCCAGCCCGCCGCGGGCGCCGCCGCCGACTACGCCAGGAACATTGCCGCCAACCGCGACATGCTGGCGAACTCGGTGTCCGCCGTGGACGCGGCCGCGCCGGGCCTCGAGCGCGTGGTGCTGGTGACCGGAACCAAGTACTACGGCTCGCACCTGGGGCCGTTCCGCACCCCGGCCAGGGAAGACGACCCGCGCCACCTCGGCCCCAACTACTACTTCGA
>DATFMS010000146.1:0-5500 GCA_035266805.1 Burkholderiales bacterium
TCACCACCAGGCCGATCAGCCGTGCCGCGGTGACCTGCGTGTCGCCCAGCACGAACCAGGGCGCCGCGAACAACGCGCGAAGCTGTTCCATCATGATGCGTACCAGATTAGCACGCGCCGAGCGTGTGGCTGCGCTCGATCAGCGGCGCCTCGCCGGCGCGGCGCGGCGGCGCCTCGCGCGCCTGCGGCGCGAGCGCCAGGATCCCGGCCCGCGTTTCGGCGTCCTCGAGCGCGGCGGCGAGCGCGGCGGGCTCGATCCATGCCGGCCGGCCCGCCTCGATGCGCAGGTAGACGCGGCCGCTGTCGCGCGCGACGAAGTTGAGCGCCGGCAGGCGGCGCGCGCAAGTGGCGAGGAAGCCCGTGCTGTTGCCGGCCGCCATCGCGGCGCGGTCGCGATAGACCTGCTGCGGGCTGGTCGCGTCGACGTTGATGCGCGCGAAGCGCGCGACGTCGAGCATGCGCCCGACGTCGAGCACGTTGAGCTCGCCGTCGGCGCCGAAGGCCGCGCTCTTCGGCCGCTCGCCCGCGGGCACGCTGTTGTCAAGAAAATGCACGCGCTTGTCGCCGCGCAGGGCCCAGGTGAAGAACAGCTCGGGCATCCCGGAATAGGCCTCGACGTTGTGCGCCAGCAGGTCGTCGACCGCCTTGTAGCGCCCGACCTCGAGCCCGCGCTTCCACGAGCGCTCGACCGTGGCCTCCGGCGGGGTGATCATGAAGAAGAGATACACGATGCGGCCAAAGCGCGTCAGCAGGTTGCTGCCGGCCTCGTCCGACTCGGGCGCGAAGCTGTCGAAGCGGAAGCGGTCGATCAGCAGGTGCGGGATGCCGCCGCGCCCGGCCTTGGCCGCCATGTAGCGGTCGAGCTTGTGGTCGATCATGCGCAGCTCCTGCCCGGTGAAGCTGCCGGCGTACCGGTACGCCTCGCCCAGCGCGCCGTAGTCGAGCAGCTGCTTGCGCCAGATGTCCGGGCTGATGAGCGCGAAGTCGCCCCAGGCGACGCCGATCTCCCCGGCCAGCCGCTTCTGCAGCGGGCGCATGGTGCTCTTGCCGGAAGCCGAGGCGCCCTTGATGTTCATCACCACCGGCTCGCGCTGCGCCGGAAGCAGCGCGTAGCGCTCGCTGCGCACCGCCTCGGCGATCAGCGGCTCGATCAGGCGGCCGATCTCGACGCTGCCGTGCTCGTTGCACGCCAGGCGCACGGCGACCTTCGACAGCAGCGCCGGCTCGCCCCACAGCCTGCCATGGCGCGCGCACACCGACCCGGCCACCCGCGCCACTGCGCGCAGCGCGGCGCGTACCGTCGCGTTGCGCTCCCCGGCCGCCCGCCCCTCCCAGTCGGCAAGAGCGCGCGCGGCGAAGGCGGCCTCGAGCTCGGCGCCGGCGAGCGCCGCGACCTCGCGCTCGAGACGATGATAGGTCTGCTCGATATGCTTCATGCGCGGCTCGACATAGCGCTCGAGGATGATCGAGGCCATGGCGCGGAAGTTGATGCCCAGATCCTCGACCCGCGGGCCGTCGGGCACCGACAGCTCGGCCATCACCCGCACCAGCAGCTCGTGCAGCGCCAGGCGCTGCGGCCGGAAGGCGACCAGCTCCGCGGCCGCGAGCCCGGTCAGGTCGGCGAGCTCGAGCGCGTCCGCGAGCGAGCCGAACACGTTCTGCGGCCGGTACAGCGTCGCCAGCGGCAGCAGCCGCCGCGGCAGGGCCGACTCGACGCCCGGGTTCCAGGGGCCGTAGTCCTGCTGCTTCATCGCCGTCGCAGCTGCACGATCAGGTCGGCGAGCGGCGCGCACATCAACGCCAGCGCGAGCGCGAACAGCCACCAGTCGAACGCCAGCGGCAGGACGCGGCCGAGCGCCTGGGCGCTCCACTGCGGCGCGTGCAGCGCGTCGGCCATGAAGGTGTAGAGCGCAAGCAGCACGCCGGCGGCGCCCGCGGCGAGCGGCCAGCGGCGCGGCCAGGGCGCGCGGCCGTCGCGCGTGAACTGGCTCAGCAGCGTGCCGCCGGCGATCATGAGCGCGGCGATCGACACCGGCGCCAGCACCGGTCCCCACCACGGCAAGGGGATCAGGAACAGCACGTCCCAGTCGAGCGGCGAGCGCGGCCAGCCGCTCATCGGCGCGAGAAACACATAATAGAAGAGGTCCCACACGCCGAACGCGAGAACGAAGTAGCCGAAGCGCGAGCGCCGCTCGCGCCCCGCGAGCCACGCCACCGCCGCGAGCATCGCCAGCGTCGCCGCCTCGCGCGCGAGCTCGATGCGCATCAGGTGCTGCGCTACCGGCAGCGGCGACGGCTGGTAGGGGTCGATGCGGCCGATCAGGGTCCGCAGATAGGTCACCACCGCCGCCTCGAGCAGGGCCATCGCGACCGCATAGACGACGACGGCGCTCCAGCGGCGAGGCTCGCTCATGAGCCGCTAGTTAAGGTCCAGCGCGTGCTGCTTGAGCGCGGCCAGCGGCACGTACTCGAGCGCCTTCTCGTGCGTCGACTGCAGAACCACCTGCGGCGCGCGCCCGGCTTTCCATGCCTCGACGAAGCGCAGCACGTGCAGGCACCAGCGGTCGCCGGGCTTGAGGCCCCTGAAGCGCAGCTCGGGAATCGGCGTCACCAGGTCGTTGCCGCGCTCGGTACTGAATTCGAGAAACTCGGCCGTGACGCGTACGCACACCAGGTGGGCGACGTCGCCGCCGCCGTAGGTGGCGCAGGAGCCGTCGCGGAAGTAGCCGGTGAGCGGCGCGAAACTGCACGCCAGCAGCTCGCCGCCGAGCACGTTCTTCTCCTTGACGCCAGCCTCGCTCATGCGGCGTGTGCCGCCAGATATTGCTTGACCGCCTGCGCGTCGGCCGGCAGCGTCTCGAAGCGCTGCGGCAGGCGCTCGAGGTCCTCGTAGCCGCGCGGCCGCGCGGGCTCGCGCCCCAGGGCCTCGCCGATGGTCTCGGCGAACTTGGCCGGCAGCGCGGTCTCCAGGCACACCAGCGGCATGCCCGTCTCGCGGTATTCGAGCCCGACCTTGATGCCGTCGGCGGTGTGCGGGTCGACCATCGTGCCGTAGCGCTGCCACAGCTTGCGGATGGTGGCGAGGCGGTCGGCGTGGACCGAGCAGCCCGAGACGAACCCTGTTTCGGCAACGTTCCGGTAGTAGGCCGAGTGCGAGAGGTCGAACGCGCCTTCGGCCTCGAGCCGGCGCCACAACTCCCTCACCCGCGCGCCGTCGCCGCCGACCAGGTCGTAGACGTAGCGCTCGAAGTTGGAGGCCTTGGAGATGTCCATCGAAGGGCTCGAGGTGGCCTTGACCTCCTTCGCCTTGCGCACCCGGTAGCGCCCGCTGCGGAAGAACTCGTCCAGCACGTCGTTCTCGTTGCTGGCCAGGATCAGGCGCCGGATCGGCAGCCCCATCGAGCGCGCCACGTGGCCGGCGTAGATGTTGCCGAAATTGCCCGAGGGCACGGCGAACGAGACCTGCTCGGCGTCCGACGCGGTGGCGGCGAAGTAGCCCTTGAAGTAGTACACCACCTGCGCCGCGACCCGCGCCCAGTTGATCGAGTTGACGGTGCCGATACGGTGGCGGCGCTTGAATTCGGCGTCGGCGGCGACCGCCTTGACGATGTCCTGGCAGTCGTCGAACACGCCCTCGAGCGCGAGGTTGTGGATGTTGTCGTCCTGCAGGCTGTACATCTGCGCGGCCTGGAACGGGCTCATGCGCCCGCGCGGCGAGAGCATGAACACGCGCAGGTTCTTCTTGCCGCGCATCGCGTGCTCGGCCGCCGAGCCGGTGTCGCCGGAAGTGGCGCCGAGGATGTTGAGCCGCTCGCCGCGCTGCTCGAGCACGTACTCGAACAGGTTGCCGAGCAGCTGCAGCGCGAGGTCCTTGAAGGCGAGCGTCGGGCCGTTGGACAGGCCGAGGATGTGCAGCCCCGGCTCGAGCGTCTTCAGCGGCGTGATCTCGTCGCTGCCGAAAATCGAGCTGGTGTAGGTTTTGAAAACGATATTCCTGAATTCCCGGGGAGGAATGTCGTCGACGAAGAGCGAGAGGACTTCGAAGGCCAGTTCGGGATAGCTGAGCCCGCGCCAGGCGGCGAGGTCGGCGCGCGGAAAGCGCTCGGGGACGTACAGCCCGCCGTCGCGCGCGAGGCCTTCGAGCACGATGTCGGTAAAGCGCTGCGGCGCGCCGACACCGCGGGTCGAGACGTAGCGCACTAAAGCAGCTCTTCGAGCCGGATCCGGGTCGCCTTGCCGACCACGGTCTTGAGCTTCTCGATCTTCTTCAGCGCCGCGTCGACGTTCTTCTCCAGCGCGCGGTGCGTCAGCAGCACGATATCGACCTGCTTCTGGCCGCCCGGCTCCTTCTGCACCATGGCGTCGATCGAGATCGAGCCCTGCGCCAGGATGCGCGTGATGTCGGCCAGCACGCCCGGCCGGTCGAGCACCCGCAGGCGGAAATAGTACGAGGTCTCGACCTCGCCGATCGGCAGCACCCTGGTGTCCGAGAGCTGGTCGGGCTGGAACGCGAGGTGCGGCACGCGGTGCCCGGGGTCGGCGGTGATCAGGCGCGTGACGTCGACCAGGTCGGCCACCACCGCGCTCGCGGTCGGCAAGCTGCCGGCGCCGGCGCCGTAGTAAAGCGTCGGCCCGACCGCGTCGCCCTTGATCAGGATCGCGTTCATCACGCCTTCCACGTTGGCGATCAGGCGCCGCGCGGGCACCAGCGTGGGGTGGACCCTCAGCTCTATTCCCTTGGCGGTTCTTTTCGTGATTCCGAGCAGCTTGATGCGGTAGCCCAGCTCCTCGGCGTAGGCGATGTCGGCGCGGGTGAGGCGGCTGATGCCCTCGGTGTAGGCCTTCTTGAACTGCATCGGGATGCCGAACGCGAGCGCCGAGAGGATGGTCAGCTTGTGCGCCGCGTCCACGCCCTCGACGTCGAAGGTCGGATCTGCCTCGGCGTAACCGAGGTCCTGCGCTTCGCGCAGAACCTCGGCAAATGTGAGGCCCTTGTCGCGCATTTCCGACAGGATGAAGTTCGAAGTACCGTTGATGATGCCGGCGATCCATTCGATGCGGTTCGCCGTCAGTCCCTCGCGCAGCGCCTTGATGATCGGGATGCCGCCGGCGACCGCGGCCTCGAACGCCACCATGACGCCCTTCTTCTGCGCCGCGGCGAAGATCTCGTTGCCGTGGTGGGCGAGCAGCGCCTTGTTGGCGGTCACCACGTGCTTGCCGTGCGCGATCGCGTCGAGCACCAGCTCGCGCGCGATGCCGGTGCCGCCGATCAGCTCGATCACGATGTCGATGTCCTTGGCGCGCGTGACCTCGTGCGCATCGGCGGTGATCTTCGCCTTGCCCTTGACGATCGAGCGCGCCCGCGCGAGCGCCTTGTCGGCCACGCGCGTGATGCGGATCGCGCGCCCCGCGCGGCGCTGGATCTCGTCGGCGTTGCGCCCGAGCACCTCCCAGGTGCCGCCGCCGACCGTGCCGATGCCGAGCAGGCCGACGTTGATCG
>DATFMS010000147.1:5000-20035 GCA_035266805.1 Burkholderiales bacterium
CATCAGCGCATCGGCCTGGAACAGGTAGCCGGCGTGGCGGTTGATGCCGGCGAGCGGCTCGCCGTCGACCGTCACGCTGCCTGCCGAGGGCTGCAGCAGCCCCGCCGCCACGTTCAGCAAGGTCGACTTGCCACAACCGGTCGGGCCGACGACCGAGACGAACTCACCCGGTGCGACGACGAGCGTCGTGTCCTTTACCGCGGTGTAGCGCCTGCTCCGGTCCTCGCGCGCGGCAAACGTGCAGGTGATGCGCTCGAGCGCGAGGGCCGGTGTCACTTGTACCTGGCGTTCGCCTTCTTCGCGAACCGGTTGGTATAGGTCTTCGACAGCTCGATATTCGCCGCCTTGACCGAGGGCACAAAATTCCGCAGGGCAGCCAGCGTTGCCTTCGCGCCGGCGGGCGAGATGGTGCCATCAGGCGAAATCGCCTCTTTCACGTTGTTGAAGGTCGACATATACAGGTCCCGATCGCCCAGCAGATACGCTTCCGGCACCACCTTGGCCACGTCCGCCGCACTGGCCTTGGCGATCCATTTGTCGGCACGGACGATCGCGTTGGTAAGCGCCTGCACGGTGCGCGGATTCTTCTTCACGAACTCGAGCGGCGCGTAAAGGCATCCGGCGGGCAGCGGCGCGCCCCAGATTTCCTTGGTGCCCTTCAGCGTGCGCGTGTCGGCGACTACTTTGATCGCTCCTTCGCGCTCGAGCTTGGTCATCACCGGGTCGACGTTGGAAAGCGCGTCGATTTCGCCGCTCTTGATCGCCGCGACCGCGGTTGCGCCGGTGCCGACGCCTACGATTGCGACGTCGTTGTTGGGATCGAGCCCGGCCTTGGTCAGCAGTTGCTTGACCAGATTGTTGGTGCTCGAGCCCGGCGCGGTGACCCCGACCTTCATGCCCTTCAGGTCCTTGAAGGAATGGAAGTTGGCGGCTTTGGCGGTCGCCACCCCGAGCACGATCTGAGGCAATCGCCCTTCCAGCGCAAAGGCCTGGAAGTATTGTTTCTTGCTCTGCAGGTTGATCGTGTGCTCGTAGGCGCCCGACACCACGTCGGCACTGCCCCCGACCACGGCCCTCAGGGCGGCCGAACCGCCCCTGAAGTCGCTGATCTTGAGGTTCAGGCCCTCGTCCTTGAAATAGCCGAGTTGCTCCGCGATGGTGAGCGGCAGGTAGTAGAACGCGGCCTTGCCACCGACCGCAATGTGGACGTCGGGCTTCTCCAGCTTGCTCTGGGCCTGGGCGCAGACGGCGAATCCGGCGAGCGAAAGTGCTACGACGGCTGAACGGACAACGGTACGCATGTGCTTCCTCCTCCTGTGCTGTTCGATAATAGTATCTACTCTAAATCAGAGTCCGCGACGATCGAGGATCGCCTGCGAAATCGTGCCGACATCGACGTATTCGAGCTCGCCGCCGAGGGGAACGCCGCGCGCAATGCGGCTCGCCTTGATGTTGCGCGCCCGCAGCATCTCGGCGATATAGTGCGCCGTTGCTTCGCCCTCGTTGGTAAAGTTCGTCGCCAGGATCACCTCCTGCACTTCGCCGTCGCTGGCGCGCTCGAGCAGCCGGTCGAGCCCGATATCGCGTGCCCCAACGCCGTCGAGCGGCGAGAGGCGGCCCATCAGCACGAAGTACATGCCGGAGTAGCTCAGTGTCTGCTCGACCATCGCCAGATCCGCCGGCGTCTCCACCACGCAAAGCAGCGCAGGATCGCGCCGCGATGAGCGACACAGGCTGCAGATTTCGTCCTCGGTGAAATTGTTGCACTTCGCGCAATGTCTGACGCCCGCAAGCGCGGCGGCCAGGGCTTGCGCCAGGAGATCAGCGCCCGCCCGATCATGCTGCAGCAGATAGTAGGCCATGCGCTGGGCCGAGCGCGGTCCCACCCCCGGCAACACGCGCAGCGCCTCGACCAACCGCTCGACCCCCTTCGCAGTCGGTATCGATTCTTTCGCCACCGTTATTCTGGTCTAGAGCGGCAGCTTGAATCCCGGCGGCAGTCCGAGACCGGCGGTCATGCCGCTCATCTTTTCCGCCACCGTCGTCTCCACCCTGCGCGCCGCATCGTTGAATGCCGCGGCCACAAGATCTTCGAGCATTTCCTTGTCGTCGCCCACCAGGGAAGGATCGATCGAGACGCGCTTCACATCGTGCTTGCAGGTCATCACGACCTTCACCATCCCGGCGCCGGACTGGCCTTCCACTTCCACGCTCGCAAGCTGCTCCTGCATGCGGCGCATGTTCTCTTGCATCATTTGGGCCTGCTTCATGAGCTGGCCGATATTTCCTCGCATCGCGCTCTCCTGCATTGCGGCTCGCTGAGGGGCCGCGTTCCCTAATTCTTCGGTGTGGCCTTGATCGACGTATCGACGACCTTGGCATCGCAAAGTTTGACCAGATCCTGCACGAACGGATCGCCTTCGACCGCGCGCGTCGCCTCCGACTGCCTGATTTCGCGCTCGCCTGCCTCGATGGCGGCCGCGGACAGGCCCTTGGTCTCGCCGACGGCGACCTTTACCGTTGCGCGCGCACCGAAATGCTGCTCGAGGGCCGCTCTGAGCTTTTCCTGGTACGACTTTTCCGCCAGATAGGCTTTCGACTTCGGCACCACGAGCTCGAACACGGTGCCATCGTGCCGCACCATCTCGGCGTTCCGCGCCAGCTCGCGCGCGGCGCCGGTCACCTGGAGTTTGCGGGCCAAATCCGGCCAGTATCCCTCCCCGCCGGGCTCCGGGCGCGAGCCGCCGGCGGCTGCAGAGGCCGCAGGTTTGGGGCGCCGCCCGGATGTAGTGCCCGCGCTCGGTTCGTTTGCGAGCCCCACGCCCTCCGGCCGGAATGCGAGCATGCGCAGCAGCGTCATCACGAACCCGGAATGCTCGTCGGGCGCCAGAGAAAGATCCTCCCGGCCTTGCAGCGCGATTTCGTACTGCAGCTGCACCGACTCGGGGTCCAGCCGCTTGGCCAGCGCCACAACCCTGTCGCGCTCTGGCAAGTCGTCGTCCAGCGCCTCGGCTACGCTCTGCGCGAGCGCCACCCGCAGGAGCACGCCTGCGAGGTCTGCCAGCGCGGAATCAAACGACAGACTGCGGGCCTGCATATCGGCCGCAATCGCCATCACATCCGCCGGCTTGTCGTCGGCGATCGCCTCCAGCAGCCGCAACAGGTAGGTTTCGTCTATGGCGCCGAGCATTTCGCGTACGTCTGCCGCCGTGATCTTGCCGGCCCCGTGCGCGATCGCCTGGTCGAGCAGCGAAAGCGCATCGCGCATGCTTCCCGACGCCGCGCGCCCGATCAGCGGCAGCGCAGTGGCTTCGAAGGCGATGCCCTCTGCCTGCAGCAGCTGCTCCAGGTGAGCCGCGATCGCGCTACGCGGCATCTGCTTGAGATTGAACTGCAGGCAGCGGCTGAGCACCGTCACCGGGATCTTCTGCGGATCGGTCGTCGCGAGAATGAATTTCAGATGCTCGGGCGGCTCCTCAAGCGTCTTCAGCATCGCGTTGAAGGCCGAGTTCGAAAGCATGTGCACTTCGTCGATCACGTACACCTTGTAGCGTCCGCGGGTCGGCGCGTACTGGGCGGTGTCGAGCAACTGCCGCATCTCGTCGACACGCGTGTTGGTCGCCGCGTCCACCTCGAGCAGGTCGACAAACCGTCCCGCGTCGATCTCCGTGCAGGCCCCGCACTTGCCGCAGGGGTCCGGCGTTACGCCGCTCTCGCAGTTGAGACACTTGGCGAGAATCCGCGCCAGCGTGGTTTTACCGACGCCGCGGGTGCCGGTGAACAGATAGGCATGGTGCAGGCGCTTGTGTTCCAGAGCGTGGCGCAGCGCGCGCACCACGTGTTCCTGCCCGACCAGGCTCCCGAAATCGCGGGGCCGCCACTTGCGGGCAAGAACTTGGTAGCTCATGGATTCATTTTATCAGGCGCCCCTGCCCGGACTCGCAGCCCGGGCAGGGGACGATTGGTGGCGAGCCTTAACCCCGGCACCTGCAGTGACCAGCTGTGGCTGCTTCCTTCCGGACCTGACCAGATTCACCAGGCTGCAATGCGGGGAGGCCCGCCGTAGCCTTTCGCGCTCTACACGACCATTATGCCCGAAACACCCTGCGCAAGCCCGCCTTTGGGAGTGGCGGAGAGAGAGGGATTCGAACCCTCGATGCGCTCATCACGCATACACACTTTCCAGGCGTGCGCCTTCGACCGCTCGGCCATCTCTCCGCTGTTCAGGACAGGACAATATTCTACCTTGCCGTGCGTTCAATCCTCGAAACGGGCCAAGATCCCGGCCTCAAAGCTGGAAATCGAGCGCCAGCCGCTCCTGCAGGTCACGTCCTATGCGTAGCGCCTCCTTCAGCGCCGCGCTCTCGATTCGACCGAGGTGCGTGGGGTCGACGCGGTTATGCAGGCCTGAATCCATGCCTTGGGCACGCGCCTGATTCTTGAGCCGTATCGCCTGTACCACGAAGAAGGCATCAACCACTGCCGTCGTGTCTGCATCCTTCATGCCGATCGCGGCGCACGCCACGCGCAACCGCTCGGCAGTATTCGTTTGCGGAACTGCATGCGCCAAGGCGTATATCCGAGCCACATCGATGAAGATGCGCGCACCGTTCTGCTTCAGGTCAATGGTCTTTTCCGCTCCCGGAAAATCGTCCGTCACGAGACCCCCGAGCCGTCCCAGGGCCGGTTGGGCCTTGAGCGCGTTCGACGCCATGTGCCGCAGAAACACCGGATGTTTCCGCGTCAGATCGTGCACCCACCCCCGTAGCCGGTCGGCGAGCGTGACATCGCCGTAGATCGCCCTGTAGTCGAAACAGATCACGGCGTCCAACAGGGCCTTCGGCATCGACACCTCGATCCAGCCGCTCATCTTCGCCCGCCACTCGTCGAGCGAAAGGCACAACTCAGGGTTCGACGCCATCACGTTTCCCTTGCAGAGCTCGAACCCGCATGAGTCCAGGGCCAGATTGACGTCGCGCGCGAACGGCAACAACCGCTCCCGTGCGCGGGCAGGAGCCGTACCGCCGTGCGTTTCGAACAGCAGGCCGTTGTCCTGGTCCGAAGTGAAAGTCTGCTCCAGCCTGCCCTCGCTGCCGAAAGCGAGCCAGCACCAGCTGATCCGCTCCAGGTCACGGTCCCTGCGCACGATCTCGATCACCCGCTGCGTTATGCGATCATTGAGCACCGAAACGAGCGACATCAACTGCTCTGCCGCCACGCCCTGCTCGACGAGCCGCGTCGCGAGCTTTCGTATCTCGGCTGCGATACCGGCCAACACGCCGATGTCGTGAGCGAGCCTGATCTCCATCGAGATCTCTCCGAGCCCGAGGCGTTGCAGCGAGAACAGATCCCGTTCCGATACCACACCCAGCAAGCGGCCTTCGTCGGTCACCACGACGTGGCGGATCCGCTTGGAAATCATGGCCAGCGCGGCTTCGTAGGCGAGCGCATGCGCGGGAAGCTCGAACGGTTCGCGCGTCATATGCTCGGCGACGGACTGTCCGCTCGCACCAGCAGCGACGGCGCCCACTAGGTCGTGCGACGTCAGTATGCCGACCGATCGCCCGCCGCCATCCACGACGATCAGCGAACCGACACCTTTTGCTCGCATCAACCCCGCTGCCTCCGAAATCGATTGCGTTTCTTCGCAGAGCACCGCCGCGCGCGTCACGAGCGAGCGCAAAGGACGCGCGAACGTCTGCTGCTCGCTCGCAATGCGTTGTTCCAGATGGGCGTATTTCTCGGTCATGGCCTGGCGCTTCTCAGTATTGCAGACGGGCGTAATAGGTTCGCCGCGATGCCTCGAGCGCGTGGCCGAGGGTAACGATCCCCCGCTCGGCAAGCAACGGCAACAGCTTCAGGAAGACGTCTCCGGTCAAGAGCGCATCCCCCAGTGCGGTATGACGGCCGATCACGCTCACGCCTAGACGTTCCGCGATCGCCTCGAGCCGGTGGTCGTCCAGACTGGGGTGAGCGACTGCCGAAAGCAACAGAGTGTCGAGAACCGGCTGCCCGAAGCGCACGCCCGTGCTGGCCTGCTTGAGTTGCAGGAAACGCATGTCGAACGCGGCATTGTGCGCGACCAGGACGGTTTCTTCGCAGAAGTGATGGAAAACAGGCAGCACTTCGCCGATCACCGGCTGCCCTTCGAGCGCAGCGGAATCGATCCCATGCACCCGAACAGATTCTGGATTGAGCGGCCGACGGGGGTTGATCAGCTGCTCGAAAACCTCGCTCCGCAGCAGCCTGCCATTTACGATCCGCACCGCCCCGATGCTGATGATCTCGTCGCCCGCCGACGGCTCCAGCCCCGTCGTCTCCGTGTCGAATACGGTGTAGCTGAGCGCCGCGAGGCTTGTTTCGGTCAGGCCGCCCGGGATGGCACGCCGCTCGAAGAGGTCGAAATCGTAGTATTCCGGCCTGCTCTCGGCAGCTCGACCCGAGCGTGCGGCGACGGAAACTGGCTCGCCAATCGGAATCAGAAAGCGGAAGCAGCCCGTGCGCACTCCGCCCACGCCGCCGGTGCGGAGCCACACTTCGCCACCGTGCTGCTCGAGCACGTCGCGCATGGAAAGCGGCGAGCGCTCCTTGCCGAACTCCATTGGCTCCATCTCCCACAGGGGCAGTGCGTCGCTCGACACGATCGCTCCGCTCCACGCGAGATCGATCTCCGCAAAGGACTTCGCCGCGCCGGCAAGCAGCCCCACATTGCGCACGCCATAGTCCTCGTGCAGGCGCGCCGCCAGGTGCAGAATCGCCTGTACGAACGCGAAGCTGTCGACCCGTACCCACAGTTCATCGTCGATTCCCCCCAGCTCGACCGCGATGCCGAGGGCATCAGTAATGCGTTGCCGGGCGAATTCGAGCAAATCCGTCACCCGAACGTCCTCCAGCGTAAGCGTCGCCTTCAGCGCGTCAGCGTACTGCTGGAGCGCGTCGTTGATCCTGGCCGAAAGGTCCCGCGATTCGCTGGCAATGATTTCGACGAATTGCGCGCGGCGCTGCGGGTCGATCTCGGGGAATGCCGCCAGGTTCTCGGCCACCGCACGTATGTTCGCCGCCGGCGCCCGGACACTCGCCGCCATGGTCTGAAGCAATGAGCGACGCTGCGACTCCCGGTCCAGCAGGACGGTGACGTCTTCCAGCGCGAGGACCATGCCGGCCAGCTGGGCTTCGGCATCGAGAAACGGAGCGACTTGCACCTTGAGCAGACGCCCGGCCGCCGTCGCAGCGACGATTCGCGCGCTGGGCAGGGTGTCCCCGCGCTCTAGACTGCGGCGCAGCTTCTGCTCCGCGTGGGCGATCTGGCCACGGTCGACCAGAGCGAACAGCGATCGGCCCAGACCGACGAGCGGACGCGGCGACGCCGTCTCGGGCGCGGTGAAGAGCGCGCGAGCGCGCTCGTTGTAGAGCAGGATAGTGCCCTCCGCGTTGCACACCAGGACGCCCTGGGTAAGCTCCGACATGAGTGCTGCCAGGCGATTGCGCTCCTGCTCGAGCCACGAGCGCGCCTCTGCGGCGCGAGCTTCACTGTCGCGCCGAAGTGCGCCGTACGCCTCCCCCAGCTCATTGATCGCGCTCGCGACCTCGGCCAGCCCCCGCGCCTCGCCCGGCGACAAGCGCAGATCCGCGTTTGCGGCGCGAATTACTCTCGTCTGCTCGGCGAGCACGCGCGCCGAGGTAAGGTAGCGGGCGAAGAACCAGCGCACGACGAAGACGCACAAGAACAGCAGAAATATCGCACCCAGCATCAGAACCGCTGCGCGCTGCTCCAGGATGCGGCCCAGCGCCGCGGCGTCGCCGTCAGACAGCCTGAAGGCGACGAGTACGCCCGCCGCCAGCGGCACGGCCAAGACAGCCACGTATAACGCGGCGACCCAAGCGATGAACTTCCCCGTCTGGCTCATGCGTTAGGCGGCGGCCCTGCTTCGCCCAATAGATCTCCGATTCGCGCTACCAGCTCCGCATTGGAGAACGGCTTCGTAATGTACAGGTCTGCCCCCAGAGACAAGCCCTTGTTTACCTCGGCTTCGCGTCCCCGGGCAGAGAGCATTATGATTTTGATTCGTCTCCAGTCCTCGCGCTCGCGGATGCGCTGGCACACTTCGTAGCCGCTTTTTTGCGCCATCATCACGTCGAGTAGCACCAGATCCGGGACGAAGTCCTCCACCTGCCGCAATGCATCGTCGCCGTCCGACGCGGCCTGTACCTCGTAACCGGTGCGTTGCAGCAAGTATTCCAGTGCTGCGACGATGTTCGGTTCGTCGTCAACGATCAGCACTTTTTTCGCCACGTGACCTCCGTTGTCTCAGTGCCTGCCGTCTCCTTCCCGCTCCTGCTCCACGGGAAGGCTCAGGGAGAAGCAGGCGCCCGCGCCGGGCCGGCTCTCGACCCAAAGGCGGCCGCCGAAATGTTCGACGATGTGGCGACTAATATACAGCCCCAAACCCGTGCCTTGCGGTTTGCCGGTAAGGGTATCCCCCCCTGCCTGCCTGAACTTGTCGAAGATCATCGCCTGTTCTTCTGCGCTCAGGCCGGGGCCATTGTCGCGCACGTCCACCCGCACGAAGCTGCCGCCGAACGACACCCGAATCTCTATCTTGCCTCTGCCCGCCTGGCAAAACTTGGCCGCGTTCGACAGCAGGTTCAGCAGCACCTGGATCATGCGATCGAGATCCGCTCTTACGGCAGGCACCTGCTGCGGCGCGTGCACCGCTACCTCGATACCCTTCTCTCTGAAGACCTGACTCATCGCTGCCACTGAATCGGAAACGACCTCCTTCATGTCAACCCGGCTCAACTCCCATTCGACCTGACCGGATTCGATCTTCGCCAGATCCAGCACCTGATTGATGAGACGGGTCAACCGTTCCGTCTCCTTGGCGATAATGTCAACGAATTTCCGCCGCTGCGCCAGCTCGATATTCGGGTCTGCGCGCAGGATCTCCGAGAATGCCCGGATCGACGTCAGGGGCGTACGAAGCTCGTGCGTGACCGTCGAGATAAATTCGTCCTTCAGCCGATCGAGCTCCGTGAGCCGTTCGTTCGCCGCACGCAGCTCGGCGGTGGCCGCCTCGAGCTCGCTCGACTTCTGCTCCAGCATGTGGCTGTACATCACCAGCTGCGAAGCCTCGGCGATGATCCTGCGCATCTCGTCGAGCGTGAGCGCCTCCTCCCGCACCGCCGAAGCAATCATGATCCGCGCCGAGGATGCGCCAATCGCGCCCGCCAGGCGCGTTTCGACGAAATGCACGAACTCCGCATCGGCGATCAGGTTCGGGTCCGGCCAGCGCAATCCCTTGCTCTGCGCGTACTCCCCGAACGCCGTCGCCGCGGCGGCCGGACCGACGAATCGCGTCAGCACGTCGTATAGGTCCTGCGCCGAGGCGGTGCCACGCCAGAATCGCGCGCTTTCCCATTCGCGCCTGAATACGTCGACGAAGAGCGTTGCCTGCCGGTGCTCCTCGGCGGTCGGCGAACTGAGCAAGGACGCCAGCACGTACGCGCCCACGTTGCCGATCATGCTCCAGATCATGGCGTGCGTCGTCTCGTCGAGACCCGACAGCCCGAAGAGCTCGAGAGGCTTGAGAAGCTCGATCCCGAATGGGCCGTGCTCGAGCAGGCTGACAGGCAGCCAACCCGAGCGTTCGAGCGCCGGAAGCAGCAGCGTGTACAACCAGATCCCGAATCCGGTAAGCAGGCCACACAGGGCACCGCGCCGGGTGCCGCCCTTCCAGAAAATGCCGCCCAGGATCGCGGGCGCAAACTGGGCCACTGCGGCGAACGATATCAGTCCTATGGAAACCAGCGCGTACGCTTCCCCGGCAAGCCTGAAGTAAACGAACCCCAATAGCAGGATCAGTATGATGGCGCCGCGCCGGATTCCGAGCAGCAGGCCGGTGAGGTCGCGGCGTTCGGCCAGGCGAAGGCTGCGCAGCCGCAGCAGCACCGGCATGACCAGGTCATTGCAGACCATGGTCGACAAGGCGATCGTTTCGACAATGACCATTCCGGTGGCCGCCGACAGTCCGCCGATGAACACGAGCAGCGCGAGAAATTCCTGCTTCTCGAACATCGGCAAAGTGAGGACGAAGGTATCCGGGTCGACATGGCCTGCCGGAAAGTGCAACAGCCCGCCGAACGCGAGTGGCAGAACGAATACGTTGATTGCCAGCATGTAGAGCGGGAATATCCAGATTGCCTTGCGCAGGTGATTCTCCTCGACGTTCTCGATCACCGTGACTTGAAACTGTCGCGGCAGAAACATGATCGCGAACATCGACAAGATCGTTAACCAGACCCAGCTCGAGTAGCCGCCCGCCACCCCGTCCAGCGGAGTGAGCATCGGCCGCAGTGTCTGGTCGGCAGCGGCACGGGCGAAGACATCCCCGAACCCGTTGTATATGCCGTACGTCACCCAGACGCCCACAGCAACGAATGCCAGCAGCTTGACCAGCGACTCGAACGCGATGGCCGCTACCATGCCGTGGTGATGCTCGGCGGCATAGAGGTGCCGGGTGCCGAAAGCAATGGTGAACGCCGCGAGCATCAGCGCCACCCACAGGCTCGTGTCATGGAGCACTGGAACCGCGGCCAGATTCGCGGGCATCACGACCGCCGGGTACTGCAGCAGGAGGGTGAAGCTGTTTGACACCGCCTTGAGCTGTAGCGAGATGTAGGGAACGATGCCGATCACCGCGATCGTCGTCACCACTCCGCCGAGCAGTGCGCTCTTGCCGTAGCGCGATGCAACGAAATCGGCAAGCGAGGTGATGCGGTTCGCTTTCGAGATGCGCAGGATTTTGCGCATAACGACCCACCAAAGCGCAATCATCAGCGTCGGGCCGATGTAGATCGGCAGGAAACCGACCCCATCGCGCGCTGCGCGTCCGACGCTGCCATAGAAAGTCCACGCGGTGGCGTAGACCGCGAGCGAAAGGCTGTAGATGTAGGGACTGACGATCAGCGAGCGGCCCGCGTCCGCGCGCTTGTCGGCGTAATAGGCAATCGCAAAAAGCAGGCCGAGGTAGGCGAAGGAAATGGCGACGATTACCCAGCCCTGAAGCACGGCGCAGCGCCCCTCAACCGCCTTGCTCGACCGCCAGGGCCATGAGGGCTATCAGCAGCGCCCAGGCCGCGAAAATGTAGGCGTAGAGGACCGGGATCCCGAGCACGAAGCCGTCGACGTTGAAGACGGCAAGAACCGGGAAATTGAACAAGACACAGCCAAGCATGCACAGCGCGACCAGGCGCTGTGCCCTGCGGTCCAGCTGATCCATGGCGCCCCTCCCCGCTTGCCCAATGCCTATATGTTCGCGCCGGCTGCGGTTGTCAACCACCCGGCACAATCTCGCCGACCTATCTCAGCAGGCCTCCGAACAGCTGGTTCAGACCAGTCGCAATCTCGCTCTCGAGAGGAAACGACAACATGCCCATGACCGAATAGCCGAGCAGCCACGGCATGAGGTAAAAGCGGATCATGAAGAAGAACCACGCCACGTAGAGCGGCACCAGGGGCGGGATCAGGAACGAAGGCGTGATCGGCGCGAACAGCCTGAGCAGCGGATTGGTCGTGCGCACGAACATGCGCATGAAGAAGAAGCTGCTGTTTTCGGGCAGGAAGATTCCCATCCCGAAGCGCCCGATCAAGGTCCACATGATCGCCCCGAGGACGTAATCGATCGCGATCACCCAGACGGGAAAAGCACCAGTCATCTGCGCTCCTTCAAGCCGGTTCCATTCTAAGACTTTGCGGCAAAAAAAAAGCCGGGGCGAGCGACTCGCCCCGGCTCGGTTTGAGGCTTCTTACTCTAGTGAGTCGAGGCCAGTACCGTCGCACCCCGCGGGATGCGGACTTCGTCGACCATGGCCTGCGTTTCCGCATCAGGCTCCTTGGTCATCAGCGTCACGGCCACCATCGCGATCAGGCTCGCGCCGGCGCCGATGATGCCGAAGCGCAGGTGGTCGATGCCGAGCCACGGCGTCATGCCGCCCCAACGCACCATGTACAGGTACCAAGTCCCGACCCCGAGCCCGATGACCATGCCGGCAATCGCGCCCGGTGTGTTCGCCCGCTTCCACCACACGCCGAGGACCAGCGGGAAGAACAGACCGGACATGGCGAAGTCGAACGCCCAGGCCACTGCACCGAGAATCCCGGTCAGCCTGAGCGCCGCGACCGCCGAGCCCGCGGCACCGATCGCCAGCAGCAGGACCCGCGCCACGATCAGCCGCCTCCTGGTTTCGGCTTTGGGGTCGATCATCTTGTAGTACAGGTCGTGCGACAGCGCGTTGGCGATCGCCAGCAGCAGGCCGTCAGCGGTCGACATCGCCGCCGCCAGGCCGCCCGCCAGGACCAGGCCCGAAATCACCGCCGGCAGGCCCGCGATCTCCGGGGTCGCCAGCACGACGATATCGGCGCGCATGAAGAACTCGTTGATCTGCAGGATCCCGTCGTGGTTGCTGTCGATGATCTTGAGGAAGCCGACGTTGCCCCATTTCTGCACCCAGTCGAGCGAGTTCACCGACGCGATCGACTTGCCGATGATACTGGTCGCGAGGTGCGGATCGAGCACCTGCAGCTTGGTCAGGGTCGCCAGCGCGGGGGCCGTGAAGTAGAGCAGGAAGATGAACAGCAGCGACCAGGCCACCGACTTGCGCGCGTCGCTCACCGAAGGAGTGGTGAAGTAGCGCATCAGGATGTGCGGCAGCGAAGCCGTGCCCATCATCATGCAGGCCACCAGGGTGACGAACTTGATGTGAGTAATCAGGTCGTTGCCGGCAAACGAGTGATGCACTGTCAGCGCGCTCATGTGGGGGACCACCTCCTCGGGCTTGAGCACCCCAACCTGCTGCAGCACCTCCAGCTCCTTCAACCTGTCCACCGCCGCGCCGTACTCGAACTGCGGGAAGACGCCGAAGCCCTGCTTCTGGGACATCCAGAACACCGGCACCAGGTAGGCGACGATCAGCACGATGTACTGCGCGACCTGGGTCCAGGTCACCGCCCGCATGCCGCCGAGCATCGCGCACAGCAGAATCGCAAGCAGCGCGATCCACACCGCCACCTGGAACGGAATCTGCAGCACGAATGACGCAACCGTCCCCGTGGCGTTGATCTGCGCCGTCACGTAAGTGAACGAGGCGATCACCAGCACGACCACGGCGCAGAAGCGCGCCAGGTTGCCGCCGTAGCGGGTGCCGATGAAGTCGGGCACCGTGTAGCAGCCGAACTTGCGCAGATAGGGCGCCATCAGCACCGCCACCAGCACGTAGCCCCCGGTCCAGCCGACGACGAACGCAAGGTAAGGATGGCCGCCCATGTAGATGCCGCCCGCCATCGCGATGAACGAGGCGCCAGACATCCAGTCCGCCCCGGTCGCCATGCCGTTGAACACGGGTGGCACCTGGCGACCCGCGACGTAGTAGGCGTCGACCTGCATGGTGCGCGAGAGCCAGCCGATAAGCGCGTAGATGACGATCGTGAACGCGACGAACAGCTTGGCGATCGTATCCGCCGAGCCCCCCGCCTTTTCCAGCAGGGCCATGAGGATAATGAAGACCACGAAACCGCCGGTATAGATGCCGTAGATCTTCGGCAGGTTTTCGACGAACGAACCTTTCATATTGAACATGCTCATGGTGTCCCCCTATTCTTCTTCAGCCATGCCGCATTCGCGATCGATCGCGTCCTGCTGGCGTACGAATACGAACAGCTGGACGACGAACACGATCAGCGACCCCTGCGCGGCCATGTAGAAGCCGAGCGGGAAGCCGATGAACGATATCTTGTTCAGCTGCGGGGCAAACCAGTGAACCACGAAGGAAAAGATGAACCAGATGACCAGATGCACGATCATCAGTCCCTTGGTTCGCTGCCAGTGGACGACTTTTTGAGATATATCGGCGCTCATCGACTATCCTCCTCCTCTGTACATCGTCGTTATTGATGGATAGCACTTGCCCACGCCCGAGGCCACGATGGCGCACCTGCCCGCTCGCGCCTCCCTCCAAGCCCGGCCGCAGTCTGTGTCGGATGCTCTAATTCATTTCGGGAAAAGTCAAGATCTATCAATCTTGCGTCGGATCAATAATTTAGGAATCCAGATGGCGGCTTCTTGGCGAAACCTGGCTCGTCCCGCGAGCGTTTGGAGAACAATCCACGGCTATCTCGGCGCCATCCGCTGGAAGCGCGGCACGCCGATCGTCGACCGCGACGGCTTGCGCCGCTTCCTCGAGTCGCGCTCCAGTTTCGTCACCCAGATCTCGCTCTACGGCTACCTCAGGACGCGCGCCGGCCTGCGCTACCCGGAGCTGTTTTCCAACGACGACTTCGCCAGGGCGGTCGATGCCGCCAAGTGGCAGATGTGGCTCGCCTGCCTGTCAGATCTGTCAGTCTATGCAGGCGGATTGCTCGCGCGCCGCAGCCGCGCCGACAAGCCGGCGATTGCCTCGCTGATGGGAGCCATGCTGGAAGCCATCCTCGCCGCCAACCAGGCAGGCAACGACGCTGCCGGCGCCGATCGCGTGCGCACGCGGCTGGCGCAATGCGACTGGGCATCGGTGCCGGACGACGCGACCGCGTTCAGCGAAAGCCCGCGCACGCTGATCGAGTGCGCGCCCATCGTCGACCAGCTCAAGCAGCTCGACGACGCAATCGTGCGCAACTCGGTGCGTTTCCGCTGGCAGCAGGTGCGCCGTGAGCTGCGCCGCGACCTCGACGCCGAGGCCGTGATGGCGTCCCAAACCCCGCCCCCTGGCGCCTAGCCTCAGGTGGCCTGCTTGAGCTGATCGAGGATCGCGGGGTTCTCGAGCGTCGAGACGTCCTGCGTGATCTCTTCGCCCTTGGCGAGCGAGCGCAGCAGGCGACGCATGATCTTCCCCGAGCGCGTCTTCGGCAGGTTGTCGCCGAAGCGGATCTCTTTCGGTCGCGCGATCGGCCCGATCTCCTTCGCCACCCAGTCGCGCAGCTCCTGAGCCACCTTCTTCGCCTCTTCGCCGTTCGGCCGTGGCCCCTTGGTCACGACGAACGCCAC
>DATFMS010000148.1:0-6104 GCA_035266805.1 Burkholderiales bacterium
TACAGGAGGCCTATTGCTACCTGGTGAGCCGCATCGGCCAGCCGATCACCGAGCCGCAGCTGATCGACCTCAAGCTGCGGCTCGAGGATCCGGCCGCGCTCGCGGCGCTGCGGCCGCGCGTCGAAGACGTGGCGCGCTCACAGCTCGCCGGGGTGACGATTCTGTGGCGCGAGCTGCTCGAAGGACCGCAGCAGGTGTGGTGATCCGATCGGAACGCCGAAACCGCGGTATCGTGTGCCCACGTGGAAATGTTGAGAGGACAAAATATCGTGACCTACAAACGCATTCTCGTACCGGTCGACGGAAGCCGGGCTTCGAATTGTGGCCTGCGCGAGGCGATCCGGCTGGCCAAGGGGCAGAAGGCGAGCTTGCAGCTCGTGCACGTCGTGGACGAGCACACCGTGTTCGTGAGCGGCGCGGAGGTGGGCCCCTACATGACGAACCTGATGCTCGTGCTGAGAAAGTGGGGAAGCCAAGTACTGCGCACCGCCGAAGCGCTGGTGCGAAGGCAGGGCCTGAAATGCACGACCGTCCTGCTTGAAGCGCAGACCGCTCCCGCGGCGGACCTGATCGTTCGGCAAGCAAGGAAATCGGGCGCCGATCTTATCGTCATCGGCACCCACGGCCGGCGCGGGGTAAAGCGGCTGCTTATGGGCAGCGATGCAGAACAGATCGTGCGAACGGCGTCGGTTCCCGTCATGCTCGTGCGAGCGCCTAAGGCATAGGAAGTCGTGCCAAGGCGAGGTACGACGCGCTAGTCGATGCCGAGCCGGTCGTCGTCGTCGATCTGGGCCAGAAGCTCCTCGACGCGGCGCGCGCCGTCCTCGCTGCCGAGCACGTCGCGCGGCGTGCGCCCGCCAAGCTGGACGCTCGGCCGCTCGAGCCATTGGCGCGCCTTGGCCGCGTCGCCGAACACGCGCTCGGCGAGCTGCAGGATCTTCGCCGCGTTGTGCTCGTGCATTCAGGACTCTCCCCAGCGCAGCACCAGGCGGCCGTCACCCCGCGCCTCGAGCCGGGTGCCGAGCCGGCCGAGCGCGATGCGCAGCCACGCCGCATCGTCGTGCGCGGCGCGTTCGAGACGCATGCGGCGCAGGCGCATCGGGGTCAGCGCGAATTCCAGCAACCGGCCGCTGTCGGCATCGAGCGTCGGAAAGTACATGAGCGAAAGCTCCGGCCGGAACGCCTCGTAGCCCTCGATTCCCTCGTAGTCCGTGATCAGGTCGCCGCAGCCGTACAGGATCGGGCGACCGCGATGCATCTCGATGCCCTTGGCGTGGTGCGAAGAGTGGCCGTGCACCACGTCGACTACCCCGGCGTCGATCAGCGCGCGCGCGAATACGCGCTGCTCCGGCGCGACGTCGTAGCCCCAGTTGCCGCCCCAGTGGATCGAGGCCACCACGATGTCGCCTTCGCGCCGGTGCGCGGCGATACGCCGTGCGACCGCTTCGGCACTGCGCGCCGACAAATCCTCGAGCAGGCTCACGCCGGGGCGCCGCGCTGCGGCGGCCCAGTCGCGCGGCACGCCGCTGGTCTCGCTGGCCAGGCCGAACACCAGCACGCGGCCACCCTGCCGGCACTCGATCACCGCCGGCGCCTGCGCCTCGGCCGCGTCGCGCCCCGCACCCGCGGTGCGCAACCCTGCAGCGTGAAGCGTGGCAAGCGTTTCCGTCAGGCCCGCCCTGCCCCAGTCCAGCACGTGGTTGTTGGCGAGCACGCAGCAGTCGAGCGCGGCGGCGCCGAGGCACGGCACGTTGCCCGGGTGCATGCGGTAATGGATGCCCTTGTGCGGCCAGGCCTCGTCGCTCGCGGTCACGGCGGTCTCGAGATTGACGATGCGCGCGTCCGGGTTCACGCGCTCGAGCTCCGCCAACGCGTCGCCCCAGATGTAATCGAACCCCACCGGCCGCGCAAACGCGCCGCTCGCGCGCTCGGCGAGCGCGACGTACTCGAGCGCCGAACGCAGGTACGGCTCGAACAGCCGGGGGTCGCCCGGCCGCGGCAGGATCTGGTCGATCCCGCGTCCGGTCATGACGTCTCCGGCCAGAAACAGAGTGACGGCGCGCGCGCGGATTGGGTCGGTTGTCACGACGACCTCCAGGCTTTTCCGACATGCTGGCGCCGCCACCGCAGGTCGGCTTGACTTGCGTCAAAGGGCCGTTCGCGCGCGCGCCAACAATATCGTCACGGCCGGTTCCGAACGCAGAGAGGACGCAACGTCCCACGCCTCGCCGCTCAGCGCCCGCGAAGCCGCGCTGGGCTATCTCAGCCGCGGCTGGTCGGTGATTCCGATCGAGCACCGCGCCAAGCGTCCGCTCGTGGCGTGGCTCGAGTTCCAGAGCCGTTGCGCCTCGGCGCGCGAGGTCGACGGCTGGTTCGCGCGCTGGCCGGAAGCCAACGTCGGAATCGTCACCGGGCGCATCTCCGCGCTGGTGGTGATCGACGTCGATGCCGGGCACGGCGGCGAACCAAGCATCGCCCGGCTGGAGTCCGGGCACGGCCCGTTGCCCGCCACCCTCGAGGCGCTGACCGGCGGCGGCGGTCGCCATCTGTACTTCGCCTACCCGGGCGGCCGGGTCGGCAATCGCGTCGGGCTGTTCCCCGGCGTCGACCTGCGCGGCGACGGCGGCTGCGTGGTCGCACCGCCGTCGCTGCACCCGAGCGGACGCCGCTACGCTTGGGCGCGCGCGCGCTCGCCCGACGAGGCGCAGCTTGCGCCGCTGCCGGCCTGGCTGCTGCACGAAAGCGGCGCCAAGCGCGCCGGCCACTCGCCTGAGCATTGGCGCCGGCTGGTGCGCGAGGGCGTTGCTGAAGGCGAGCGCAACGCCACGCTCGCCTCGCTCGCGGGCCACCTGCTGCGGCACGAGGTCGATCCGGAGGTTGTGATGGAGCTGCTGCTGGCGTGGAACCGCGCGCGCTGCCGGCCGCCGCTGGCGGATGCCGAGGTGGCCGGCGTGGTCGAAAGCATCACGCGCCTGCATCACGACGAATGACCCCGATCCAGGAGCTGCTGCACCGGATCCGCTGGGACCCCGCGTTCGGCAAGGGCGCCTTCGCGGCGGCCGAGGAGGGCGGTTTGATCAAGGTCAATGCCAGCCCCGGGGCGACGGATATCGTGAAAGCGTCATGCAGCACGAAGGACCGGACCTCATGCAAATCCCCCTCCAGATCACCGTGCGTCACATGCCGACCTCGGACGCGCTCGAGGCGCGAATCCGCGACCAGGCCGCGAAGCTCGAGGAATTCCACCCTCATCTGATCAGCTGCCGGGTCACGGTCGAGGAGATCGCGCGCCACCAGCAACAGGGGCGGCAGTTCCAGGTGCGCATCGATGCGCATGTGCCGGGGCGGGAGATCGCCGCAAGCCGCGACCACCACGAGGACGTGTACGTCGCGCTGCGCGACGCGTTCGCCGCGGTGACGCGCCAGCTCGAGGAGGACGCGCGCGTCAAGCGCGGCGAGGTCAAGCTGCACGAGGTCCCGCAGCACGGGCGCGTCGCGCGGCTGCTCGCCGACGAAGGCTACGGCTTCATCGCCACGCCGGACGGACGCGAGCTCTACTTCAGCCGGGAAAACGTGGTCGAGCCCTCGTTCGACAATCTCGAGGTCGGTGCCGCGGTGCAGTTCATCGAGGAGCCGGCGGCCGAAGGGATGCAAGCGAAGCGCGTCAGCGTCGGCAAGCACGGGCCGCTGCCCTGAGATGTCCGAAGGATCATCCGCAACGAAAGGTCAGTCATGAAACCGGATCACGGAAATTTTCGCCTGCTGCGCAGGGACGAGCTGCGCCAGGAGCTGGTGCACGACAGCTATAAGAGCAAGGGCAAGCTGCCCGAGCCGACGCGCTGCCCGGATTGCGGCGCCACTTACCATCGCGGGCGCTGGACCTGGGAGCCCGCGCCCGCCGGCGCCCATGAGCAGCTCTGCCCGGCCTGCCACCGCACGCGCGACAAGTTCCCCGCCGGCTTCGTTTCGCTCGGCGGCAAGCTGTTCGCCGCCCACCGCGACGAGGTCATGAGCTTGGCGCGCCACTGCGAGGCGAACGAGAAATCGCGCCACCCGCTCGAGCGCATCA
Organism: Burkholderiales bacterium; assembly: GCA_035266805.1. Lineage (GTDB taxonomy): Bacteria > Pseudomonadota > Gammaproteobacteria > Burkholderiales > SG8-39 > DAHVFK01. Next base: position 4,070 of record DATFMS010000148.1, read on the forward strand.
TGACGATCGAGGAAAGCGCCGATGGCGTGCTGATCACCACCACCGGCACGCACCTGGCGCGCGAAATCGCCGAGCACGCGCACGACGCGTACCAGGGCGCGCTTGAGTTCCACTACAACAAGGCCGACAATCTGCTGAGGGCGACCTGGCACGACTGATCCGGCGCCACGGAGGACCCGCGGCATGACCGAACGTCGGCGCCACAGCGTCAAGGCCTACGGCAACCAGGCATTTCTCAACAGCAAGGATGCGCGCGCGCTGCGCATCCTGGCCGAGTACCTCGAGCCGAAGAGCCGCTTCGAGCACCACAAGGTTGACGACACCATCGTCTTCATGGGCTCGGCGCGGATCAAGCCGCGCGACCAGGCCGAGGCGGCGTTGCGCCAGGCCCAGCTCGGCGAAGGCGACCCGGAGCGGGCGCAGGCCGAGCTGCGCATGTCGGAGTACTACGAGGCGGCACGCGAGCTTGCGTTCCGGCTCACCGGATGGTCAAAGGGACTCGACTCGAAGGAGCGCCGCTTCGTGGTCTGCACCGGCGGCGGCCCCGGCATCATGGAGGCCGCCAACCGCGGCGCCGCCGACGCGCGCGGAATGAACGTCGGCCTGACGATCTCGATTCCGATCGAGGAATTCGACAACCGCTACGTGACGCGCGAGCTCGCGTTCCACTTTCACTACTTCTTCATGCGCAAGTTCTGGTTCACCTACCTGGCGAAGGCGGTGATCGTGTTTCCGGGCGGCTTCGGCACCCTCGACGAGCTGTTCGAGCTGCTGACGCTGGTGCAGACGCGCAAGATGACCAAGCCGATGCCGATCGTGCTGTTCGGCACGCGCTACTGGCGCGAGGTGATCAATTTCGACGCCCTGGTCGCGCACGGCACGATCGACGCCAAGGACGTCGGGCTGGTGCACCGCACCGACTCGGTCGACGACGCCTACGATTGGATCGTCGCCCGGCTGAGCGAGGGCGCCATGGACCAGCCGGGGGCGATGCTCTGAGGCGCGCCGCGCCCGACGCAATCAGGCCCGCTCGAAGCGATCCGCGTTCATCACCTTGGTCCACGCCGCCACGAAGTCCTGCACGAACTTCTCCTTCGCGTCCGCGCTCGCATAGACCTCGGCCAGCGCCCGCAGCTGCGAGTTCGAGCCGAAGACGAGATCGACGCGCGTCCCGGTCCACTTGACCTTGCCCGTCTTGCGGTCGCGCCCCTCGAACACGTCCTTCGCGTCCGAGACCGGCTTCCACTCCGTGCGCATGTCGAGCAGGTTGACGAAGAAGTCGTTGGAGAGCGTCTCCGGCTTCGACGTCAGGACCCCGTGCTTCGAGCCGCCGACGTTGGTGCCCAGCATGCGCATACCGCCGACGAGCACCGTCATCTCGGGCGCCGTGAGCGTCAGCAGCTGCGCACGGTCGAGCAGCAACTGCTCGGCGCCGACCGGGTATTTGCCCTTCAGGTAGTTGCGGAAGCCGTCGGCGATCGGCTCGAACACCGCGAAGGACTCGACGTCCGTCTGCTCCTGGCTCGCGTCCATGCGTCCGGGCCTGAACGGCAGCTTCACGTTGACGCCCGCCTTCTTCGCGGCCCGCTCGACGCCCGCGCCGCCGGCGAGCACGATCAGGTCTGCGAGCGACACCTTCTTGCCGCCCTTGGCCTTCTTGTTGAAGTCGGCCTGGATGCCCTCGAGGACTTTCAGCACCTTGGCGAGCTGCGCCGGCTGGTTGGCTTCCCAGTCCTTCTGCGGCGCGAGGCGGATGCGCGCGCCATTGGCGCCGCCGCGCTTGTCGGAGCCGCGGAAGGTGGAGGCCGACGCCCAGGCCGTCGACACGAGCTGCGAGACCGACAGCTTCGAGGCGAGGATCTTCTTCTTGAGGTCGGCGATCTCCTTCTCGCCGACCAGCTTGTGGTCGACCTTGGGGATCGGATCCTGCCAGATCAGCTCTTCCTTCGGCACCAGCGGGCCGAGGTAGCGCACCCTTGGTCCCATGTCGCGATGCGTGAGCTTGAACCAGGCGCGCGCGAACGCGTCTGCGAAC
>DATFMS010000149.1:0-4432 GCA_035266805.1 Burkholderiales bacterium
TCGGAACGTCGCGCGTCAGGGCGAGCTGCGGGTCGGGCAGCAGGCCGGCGGCGAAGGCCTGCGCGCGCGCCACGCCGAGCCGGTCGCGCGCGAGCTTGAGCTGCGGGTTGTTGGCCACCGCCAGCATCGCCACCTCGTCGATGTCGAGGCCGTCGGCCGGATCGAAGCGGTGCGAGCGCAGCGCGGGCAGCGGCATGCGCGCCGCGTCGACTTCGATGCGCGCGACGTTGCGCACCCTGTGCGGCGCGGTGCCGAGCGGTTCGGGGCGGTAGCTCGCGCATCCGGCGGATACGGCGCAAAAGGCGGCGAGGACGATGCGAAAGGCGGTTCTCAACGGGATTCCGGTCGTGACCAGCGGACCGATTCTGCAGCGCGGAACATTAAGACTGACTTAAGTCTCGATAACGGCACGGGAATCGCGGATACTTGCCGGCCTCATGACCGGCCGCGCCATCGTCCTGCTCTCGCTCGCCGCGCTCGCCAGCGCGGCGGCGCTGCGCGTCACCGACCCGCTGCTGGCGCTGATCGCGGCCGAGTACCGGGTCACGCCCGGCGCCGCGGCGGCGGTGATCACCGGCTTCTCGGTCGCCTACGGGCTGCTGCAGGTGGTGCACGGGCCGATCGGAGACCGCATCGGCAAGTACCGCGTCGTCACTGCGGCGACCGCGCTCTCGGCGCTGGGGACCTTCGCCTGCGCGGCTGCGCCGTCGCTCGGCTGGCTGGTCGCGGCGCGTTTCGTCGCGGGCGCGACGGTGGGGGCGCTGATCCCGGTCTCGATGGCCTGGATCGGCGACGTGGTGCCGTACGAGCGCCGCCAGCCGGTGCTGGCGCGCTTCCTGATCGGGCAGATGGCCGGCGTCGCGCTCGGCACCACCGCCGGCGGGGTGCTGGGGGAGGCCTTCGGCTGGCGCGCGGTGTTCGTGGTGCTGGGCGTGCTCTACCTCGCGATCGCCGCGCTGCTCGCGCTCGAGCTGCGCGGCAATCCGCTCACGCGGCGCACGGGCGGCGCCGCGGCGTCGGTGCCCGACGCGTTCCGGCGCATGGCCGGGCTGCTGCGCGGCCCCTGGGTGCGGGTGATGCTGGTGACGGTGTTCGCCGAGGCGCTGCTGTTCTACGGCGCGCTCGCCTTCGTCGCGCTGCACCTGCATGAGCGCCTCGGCGTGAGCCTGGGCGCGAGCGGCGCGCTGGTGACCTCGTTCGCCGCCGGCGGGCTGCTTTACGCCGCCCTGGCCGGGCGCGTCGTGCCGCGCCTGGGCGAGGCCGGGCTGGTGCTCGCGGGCGGCGCGCTGCTCGGCATCGCCTGGCTCGGCATGATCGCCGCGCCGAGCGCGGCCTTCGCCGTGCCCTGCCTGATGGCCGCCGGGACCGGCCTTTACATGCTGCACAACACGCTGCAGGTGCACGCGACCCAGATGGCGCCCGAGGCGCGCGGCGCGGCGGTGTCGCTGTTCGCGCTCGCGCTGTTCACGGGCCAGTCGGCCGGAGTGTGGATCTCGGCCCGCATCGTCGATCATTGGGGCACGCGCCCGGTATTCGCCGTCGCCGCGCTCGGCCTGCCGCTGCTGGCGCTCGAATTCCGCCGCCGCCTCGCGGCCCGATGAATAATCGGGGTCAGAGTCGATTATTTCGCCAGGCGGAAAATGTGACTCTGACCCCGATTTTGAGGAGGAATTGCGATGCCCCATGAATCTGATTTGTCCGGACGCGTGGCGCTAGTGACCGGCGGCTCGCGCGGCATAGGCAAATCGATCGCGCTCGCGCTGGCGCGGGCCGGCGCCGACGTGGCGGTGAACTACCGCGCGCGCAACAACGAGGCGCAGGCGGTCGCGGCGGCGATCCGCGCGCTCGGGCGCAGGAGCGTCGCGCTCGGCGCCGACGTGGCCGACGGCGCGCAGGTGGCGCGCATGGTGGCGGCGGTCGAGTCGACGCTCGGCCCGGTCGACATCCTGGTGAACAACGCCGGGATCGCGCTGCGGCGCGGCCTGGAGGATCTCACAGAGCCCGACTTCGACCGCACGATCGCGGTCAATCTCAAATCCGCGTTCCTCTGCACGCAGGCGGTGTGGCGCGGCATGCGCGAGCGCCGCTGGGGGCGGATCGTCAACATCTCCTCCGGCGCCGCGCGCGGGGCGGGAATCGTCGGCGCGCACTACAACGCCTCCAAGGCCGGCATGGAGGGGCTCACCCGCGGCTACGCCGCGCGGCTGGTCAAGGACGGCGTCACCGTGAACGCGGTCGCGCCTTCGCTCATCGAGAGCGACATGACCGCGCCGCACCGCGCCGAGAGCGAAGCCAGGATTCCGGTCGGGCGCCTCGGCACCGGCGAGGAGGTGGCGGCGGTGGTGGTGATGCTCGCCGGCAACGCCTACATGACCGGCCAGACCGTGGCGGTCAACGGCGGGCTGCACTACAACTGAGGCTAGAAGGGCAGTTTGGCCTGCACGCCGAGCATCGCGCTGCGCCCGGGCGCGGGCTCGTAGAAGCGGTCGGCGGCGGCGTTGACGATCACCGAGCCGATGTACTTCGTGTCGGCAAGGTTGTCGATGCGCAGGAACTCCGACAGGCGCCAGCTCTGCGCGCGCTGCGCGAAGCCGAGCGCGAGGTTGGTGACCGTATAGGCGTCGGCGTAGTCCGAGTTGACGTCGTTCACCGCGACGCGCGAGCGGTACTGCGCCTCGAACAGGACGTTGAAGCCGCTCGCCGGGTGGCGCCAGCGCAGCTCGCCGTACAGGCTCGCGCGCGGCACGCCGGGCAGGACGCTGCCGGCGGCGACGTCGCCGCTCGAGCTGGTGTAGCCGTCGAGCACCTCGGTGTTGAGCACGGTCCAGGCGAGCGAGGCCTCGATGCCGTACGGCAGGCTCGCGTCGGCACCCAGCTCGATGCCGCGCCGCCGCGTGCGGCCGGCGTTCTTGTAGGTGGTGCGGCCGTTGTTGTTGCTGTCGACCACGATCTCGTCGTGCGTCTCGACGTCGTACAGCGCGGCGTTGAGGCGCAGGTTCGCGCCGATCAGGGTCTTGACGCCGGCCTCCATGCTGCGGCTCCTGGCCGGCTCGAGCGCGAAATTGAGGCCGGTCGCGCCGCTCGGCTGGTAGGCGAGCTCGGCGAAAGTCGGCGTCTCGAAGCCGCGGCCGTAGTTCGCGTACAGGCTGGTCGCGGGTGCGAGGCGATACAGCAGCCCGATCGCCGGCGTGGTGGCGTTGAAGTCGCGGCTGCCGCTGTCGTCCAGGTTGAGCGTGCCCGGCACGATGAAGTAGTCGGTCGAGCTGAAGGACACCCTGTTCGCGCGCACTCCGCCGAGCGCAATCCACTTCCCGGCGAAGCGCCACTCGGCCTGCGCGTAGACGGCGCTGCTCGAGACCTTGTCGTCCTCGTCGCGCCGCAGCGCGCCGAAGATGCCGAAGTCGTTGACGAAGCCCTTGCGCCGCTCGTCCATCGTCTCGTACTCGCCGCCGAGCGTCAGCGTGAGCGGGCGGCCGGCGAGCGCGGCCTCGCGCGTGTAGCGCAATCCGCCGCCGCCGAAGGTCCGCGCCAGGTTGATCACGCCGCCCGCGCTGCCGTAGGAGCCCGCGCTGGCCGCCGCCGCGCCGTCGAAGGCGAGGAACTGGTTGACGTTGCGCATGCCGCCGTAGACGGTGGCGCTCAGGGTGCCGCCGCCTTGCAGGCGGTGCTCGAGCGTCGCCCCGGCCTGGTTCTGGCGCACGCTCTTGCGCGTGTCATACGTATAGGCCCGCGAGACCGCCTGGCTCGGATCGGCCTCGGCTTGCGCCTTGGTCAGCCCGAGCGGGTCCTGGGTGTCGGGGCTGTCGAAGGCGTTGGCGGTCAGGGTGAGCGTGTTGTCGCCGCCGAGGCCGAACCTGAGCTTGGCGTTGGCCTGCTCGCGCCGCGCCTTGCTGTGATCGCGGTAGCCGTCGGTCTCGAAATGCGCGCCGCTCGCGAGCCAGTCCATGTCGCCGCGCCGCGCGCCGGCCTCGAGCGAGGCGCGCCGGGTGGCGAACGAGCCCGCCTCGAGCCCGGCGTCGATGCCCCGCGCCTGCGAGCCGTCGCGCGTGAACACGTTGATCACGCCGCCCGCGGCGTTGCCGTACATCACCGCGAACGGACCGCGCAGCACCTCGATCCGGTCGGCCGAGCCGAGGTCGATGTGCGACGCCTGGCCCTGGCCGTCGGGCATGCTGGCGGGGATGCCGTCGACCAGCAGCCGCAGGCCGCGGATGCCGAAGGCCGAGCGCGCGCCGAAGCCGCGCGACGAGATCTGCAGGTCCTGGGCGTAGTTCTGCCGGTTCTGCGCCACGATTCCGGGTACGCGGCCGAGCGATTCGGACAGGTTCACCTCGGGCCGGCCGAAATGAATGTCCTCGCCGTACAGGCGGTCGACCGAGGCCGGAACCTCGAGGCTCGGGCGCTCGGTGCGGGTGGCGGTGACGGTGACCGC
>DATFMS010000150.1:0-3460 GCA_035266805.1 Burkholderiales bacterium
CTGCTCGACATCGTGCCGAACCACATGGGCGTCATGGGCGCCGACAACGCCTGGTGGATGGACGTGCTCGAGAACGGCGAGGCCTCGGCCTACGCCGGCTATTTCGACATCGACTGGCACCCGGTCAACGTCGAGCTCGAGGGCAAAGTGCTGGTGCCGGTGCTGGGCGAGCATTACGGCATCACGCTCGAGCGCGGCGAGCTGGCGCTCAACTGGGAGCCCGACGCGGGCAGCTTCGCGGTGCGCTACCACCAGCATCGCTTCCCGGTCGCGCCGCGCGAGTATCCCTCGATCCTGGCCGGGGCGGAGAGGGCGCTCGAGGCGCAGCCGGCGACCCGCGCCGCGCGCGACGAGCTGGCGGGCCTGAGGGTCGCCTTCGGCGCCGGCCCGGCGCAGGAAGTGCCCGCGCTCAAGGAGCGCCTGCTGCGGCTGGCGCGCATGCAGCCCGACGTGGCGCGCGCGATCGAGGCCGCGCTGGCCGAGATCAACGCCCCGCCCGGAGACGCGCTGCACCGGCTGCTCGAAGTGCAGCACTACCGCCTCGCGTTCTGGCGCGTGGCCTCGGACGAGATCAACTACCGGCGCTTCTTCGACATCAACGACCTCGCCGCGCTGCGGATGGAGAACGAAGCGGTATTCGAGGCCACCCATGCCCTGGTGCTCGCGCTCGCCGCCGACGGCGAGGCGGACGGCCTGCGCATCGACCATTCCGACGGCCTGTACGACCCGAAGCAGTACTTCGAGCGGCTGCAGCAGGGCTACGCGCGCGCCGCGGGGATCGCGCTGCCGGCGCCCGAACCCGCCGGCGGGCGCCCGCCGCGGCCGCTGTACGTCGTGGCCGAGAAGATCACCGCGCGCCACGAGCACGTGCCCGAGAGCTGGGCGGTGCACGGCACCACCGGCTACCGCTTCGGCGCGGTGGTGAACGGACTGTTCGTCGACCCCGCGACCGGCGCCCGGCTCGACCGCACCTGGCGCACCTTCAGCGGCGAGTCCTACGACTTCGAGGAGGCGGCCTACCAAGGCAAGCACGCCATCATGCGCGGCGCCCTGGCCTCCGAGCTGACCGTGCTCGCCAGCGAGCTGCTGCGCATCGCGCGCGCCGACCGGCGCACGCGCGACTACACCTTCAACACCCTGCGCCGCGCGCTGGCCGAGGTCGCCGCCTGCATGCCGGTGTACCGCACCTACATCGCGGGCAAGCCCTCGGCGCAGGACCGGCGCTACGTCGACTGGGCGGTAGCGCGCGCCACGCGCCGCAGCCGCGCCGCCGACACCAGCATCTTCGGCTTCGTGCGCCAGGCGCTGCTCGGGCGCGCGCCCAGCGGCGCGCCGCGCAGCCTGCACGCCAAGGCGCTCGGTTTCGCCATGAAGTTCCAGCAGTTCACCTCCCCGGTCACGGCCAAAGGCGTCGAAGACACCGCGCACTACCTCTACAACCGCCTGGTGTCGCTCAACGAGGTCGGCTCCGACCCCGAGGGATACGGCTTCGCGCCGAGCGCGTTCCACGGCGCCAGCGCCGACCGCGCCGCGCGCTGGCTGCACACCCTGCTCGCGACTTCCACGCATGACAACAAGCGCTCCGAGGACGTGCGCCTGCGCATCGACGTGATCTCAGAGATGCCCGCGGCCTGGCGCCTGCTGCTGCGGCGCTGGAAATCGCTCAACCGCCTGCGGCGCAAGACCCGCGAGGGCCGCCCGGCGCCGTCGCGCAACGACGAGTACTTGCTGTACCAGACCCTGCTCGGCACTTTCCCTGCGGGCGAGCTCGACGACGCCGCGCTCGAGGAGTACTGCGGCCGCATCGAGCGCTACATGCTCAAGGCGGCGCGCGAGGCGAAGGACCGCACCAGCTGGATCAGCCCCAACGAGGAGTACGAGGAAGCGCTGGCCGGCTTCGTGCGCGCGCTGCTGGGGCGTGCGCAGCACAACCCGTTCCTGGAGGACCTGCGCGCGCAGGCGGCGACGGTGGCGTGGTTCGGCGCGCTCAACAGCGTGTCGATGGCGCTGGTGAAGTACTCCTCGCCCGGAGTGCCCGACCTGTACCAGGGCAACGAGCTGATCGACTACAGCCTGGTCGACCCCGACAACCGGCGCCCGGTCGACTACGTCCTGCGCCGGCGCCTGCTGGAGGAGGTGCGCGACATGGCCCAGCGCCCCGGCTTCGCCCCCGCCGCGCGCGCGCTGGCGGAACACCCGCTCGACGGGCGCGCCAAGCTGCTCGTGACCTGGCGCCTGCTCGACCTGCGCTGCGAGCTGCCGGCGCTGTTCGCCGACGGCAGCTACGAGCCGCTCGAGGCCGGCGGGGTGCACGCCGCGCACTTGCTCGCCTACGCCCGGCGCCACGAAACGGGCACGCTGGTGGTGATCGCCGGGCGCCTGTACGCCAAGCTGCTGGGCGACCCCGGCACTCTGCCGCTCGGGGCAGCGGTATGGCACGACACCCACGTCGCGCCCGGCGGGCTGGCCGACGGCACGCGGCTGAAGAACCTGCTCAGCGGAGAGTCGGTCACGGTGCGCGACGGCAGGATCGCGCTGGCGCATGCGTTTGCGAGCTTCCCCGCCGCGGCGCTGCTGGTCGACGCCGAGCCCGGCCCATGAGCGCGCTTTCGTTCGAGGACGTCAAGGCCGCGGCAGCGCGCATCGCCGGCGCGCTCGAGCGCACGCCGATGCTGCACAGCCGCACCCTGTCGCACCTGACCGGGGCCGAGGTCTGGCTCAAGTTCGAGAACCTGCAGTTCACCGGCTCGTTCAAGGAGCGCGGCGCGCTCAACAAGCTGCTGTCGCTGCGCGAGGACGAGCGCCGCCGCGGAGTGATCGCGATGAGCGCCGGCAACCACGCGCAGGGCGTCGCCTACCACGCCGCGCGGCTGGGGATCCGCGCCGTGATCGTGATGCCGCGCGGCACGCCCAACTCCAAGGTCGCCAACACGCGGGTGCACGGCGCCGAGGTGGTGCTCGAGGGCGACACGCTGGCCGACGCCGCGCGCCACGCGCGCAAGCTCGAGGCGCGCGACGCGCTCACCTTCATCCACCCCTACGACGACGCGGCGGTGATCGCCGGCCAGGGCACGGTCGCGCTCGAGATGCTCGAAGACATGCCCGAGCTCGACGCCCTGCTGGTGCCGGTGGGCGGCGGCGGCCTGCTGTGCGGCATGGCGGCCGCGGCGCGGACCCTCAAGCCCCGCATCCGGGTGTACGGCGTCGAGTCCGAAACCTGGTGCGCGATGTACCAGCGCCTGAACGGTCTGGTGGTGGAGGTCGGCGGCGACACCATCGCCGAGGGCCTCGCGGTGCGCGACGTCGGCGAGCTCACTTTCGCGCTCGCCGGGCAGCTGGTCGACGACCTGCTGCTGGTCGCCGAGGACACCATCGAGCAGGCGATCGTCGCCCTGATCGAGATCGAGAAGACCGTTGCCGAGGGCGCGGGCGCCGCGGGCCTCGCCGCGCTGCTGCAGCA
>DATFMS010000151.1:0-4337 GCA_035266805.1 Burkholderiales bacterium
GCGCGCCCGACAGCATGGCGCGGGCGCGATACTCGGCGATGCGCGAGCGCTCGGTCGGGCTCGGCGTGATGTGCTTCCACTCTTTCCTGCAGATGAACCGCATCCCGCTCGAGGGCGTCATGGCCAAGGTGTGGAACAGGCGCATCTTCAAGAAGATCCGCGCCGAAGCCGACGCCGCCTCGTGCAAGCTGGCGGAGGAGCGCGGCGCCTGCCCCGACGCCGCCGAGTTCGGCATCCGGGAGCGCTTCTCGAACAAGCTGGCGATCGCGCCGACCGCCTCGATCTCGATCATCTGCGGCGGCGCCTCGCCCGGCATCGAGCCGATCGCCGCCAACAGCTTCACGCACAAGACGCTGAGCGGCTCGTTCAACGTGCGCAACAAGCATCTCGAGGCGCTGCTCGCGGAGAAGGGCCACAATGACGAGGAGACCTGGTCGTCGATCACCATCAACGGCGGTTCGGTGCAGCACCTCGATTTCCTCGACGACGACGAGAAGGACGTGTTCAAGACCGCCTTCGAGCTCGACCAGCGCTGGCTGATCGAGCACGCGGCCGACCGTGCGCCCTTCGTCTGCCAGTCGCAGTCGGTCAACGTCTTCCTGCCGGCCGACGTGCACAAGCGCGACCTGCACCAGATCCATCTGCTGGCCTGGAAGAAGGGCGTGAAGAGCCTCTACTACTGCCGCTCCAAGTCGATGCAGCGTGCCGAGGCGGGCGGCGCCGAGGCCGCGCCCGCGCGCGGCGGCGCCATCCCGCACCTCGGCCGGGTCAACGGGCGCGAGCGCCCGCGCGACGGCGCGGCGACCGACGACGCGGGCACGACCGACTACGAGGAATGCCTCGCCTGTCAATAAGGGCGGGCTTGCCGGGGGCCGGGCTCCACGTAGGGGGCCGGCCCCACCGGACGGCACGAGGCGGCCAACACCCATAACAAGCGATCGCAGGGACCACTGGAAATGTCATTGCTGGAAGCCAATCCCGTCTACAAGCCGTTCAGCTATCCCTGGGCCTACGATGCCTGGCTCATGCAGCAGCGCAGTCACTGGCTGCCCGAGGAGGTGCCGCTGGCCGACGACGTCAAGGACTGGCAGCACAAGCTGACGGCGGGAGAGCGCAATCTGCTGACGCAGATCTTCCGCTTCTTCACCCAGGCCGACGTCGAGGTGAACAACTGCTACATGCGGCATTACGCCCGGGTGTTCCAGCCGACCGAGGTGCAGATGATGCTGGCCGCCTTCTCCAACATGGAGACGGTGCACATCGCCGCCTATTCGCACCTGCTCGACACCATCGGCATGCCGGAGACCGAATACTCGGCCTTCCTCCACTACAGGGAGATGAAGGACAAGTACGACTACATGCAGAGCTTCGGCGTCGCCACCAAGGCCGACATCGCCACCACGCTGGCGGTGTTCGGCGCCTTCACCGAGGGCCTGCAGCTCTTCGCCAGCTTCGCGATCCTCCTGAACTTCCCGCGCTTCAACAAGATGAAGGGCATGGGCCAGATCGTCTCCTGGTCGGCGCGCGACGAATCGCTGCACACCCAGTCGATCATCCGCCTGTTCCGCAGCTTCGTGGCCGAGAACCCCGAGGTGTGGAACGAGGCGCTCGAGCGCGACCTGTACCGCGCCTGCGAGACCATCGTGACGCACGAGGATGCCTTCATCGATCTTGCCTTCGAGCTCGGCGGCATCGAGGGCCTCGCGGCCGAGGAGGTCAAGCGCTACATCCGCTACATCGCCGACCGGCGCCTGACGCAGCTCGGCCTGCAGCCGATCTACCGCTCGAGGCGCAATCCGCTCCCGTGGCTGGACGCCATGCTGAACGGCGTCGAGCACACGAACTTCTTCGAGAACCGGGCGACCGAATATTCCCGCGCCGCCACCCGCGGCACCTGGGAGGAGGCCTTCGAGTAGGGGACCTTCGGCCGAGGGACCTTCGACCGAGTCACGGGGTCGGCGCCGGGATTCGCCGGAATTTATTGGGCGCAGATGGCCTGAAGCGCCGCCCAATCGCCGGCGTCCATCGCCGGTCCGCCGGGGCCGCGCGCGGCGGCGAAGAGCTCGGCCCGCGAGTCGTAGCTGGGATGACTGCCCAGAAAGCGCAGACCTTTCGGCAGATCGCCACCGTGCCGGGCGAGGCGCTCGAAGAAGTCGGCAAGCCCGTCGGCGCGGATGTTCGCCGCGGCCAGAATCTCGAGCCCCTTGGAATCGGCTTCCGCCTCGGCCTCACGGCTATAGGACAGGCGCAGCAGGGTTTCGCTCATGCCGCCAAGCGGGCCCGCCCAGATGTCGCCGAGCACGAGCCCGAAGAGAGCGCGCAGCCCCATGTTGCGCAGCAGGGCCTGCGTGCCGTGCCGCCGCATGACGTGCGCCATTTCATGGGCCAGGACCCCGGCGATCTCTTCGGGCCGCTGCGCGGAATCGATCAGTCCGCGCAGCACGACGATCCGCCCGCCGGGCAGGGCGAAGGCATTGGCCGCCTTGAAATCGATGACTGCGACGCGATATCGGTAGGCTGCGGGCCACGCGCCGACGAGCCGCGCGACGAGGCGGTCCAACGCGGCCTGACCTCGCGGTGCGGCGCAGATCCGCACCTCGCCTTTGTCCGCCACGGCCAACATCTGACGCATCTGTTGCCACACGGCCTCGCCGAGCGCCTCCTCCCAGGCCACGGGAAAGCGGCGCGACGCCCAGCCGGCCATGCCGGGCAAGGCGACCCAGAGGAGCGCCACGCAGGCGGCGATGCCTAGCGTCCCGTAGAACAGCCAGCGCCACGTGCTGTGGTCGACGGAGTCACTGGCGGTGAGCTTCGGCGCCAGTGCAATGATCTGCGAAGCGATCTGCGGCTCGTCCACGTTGAGCCGTGCGGCTCCGTCGTCGCCGCGTTTGAGACGCAGGGCGCCGCCGACGGGCCGTTCGTCGATCAGGCGCAGTTCGTCATAGGGCCAGCGTGCGATCTCGCCGCCATCCTGGTTCGAGATGGCGAGCGCCTCGGGACCGAGCTCGACGGTGACGTCGTGGCGCGCGGCGGAATGGCCGTCGTTGAAGCTGCCCTGACATCTGCGCAAACGTCATATGCTCCCGACATCCAAGGCATCGGCGAAGCCTTCGCCACGCGTCGGAATCGCCTGCTGGCTTTGCAGGATGGCACCGAAGTCGACGCTTCCGCGGATCGTCAGGGAGTCGCAGATCGCGTTCAGCATCGGATGCACGAAAACAGCAAAGCGCGCCACTCCGAACAGGATGGCGACCGTCAGAAAGGCAAAGAAGAGAACGACCATCAACATCGGACCGAACGCCTCGGCGGCGGCCTTATCGCTGATTGCCAACTGTACGGATTGCATCAGGCCGGGAACGAGCAGCGTCGCCGCCAGGGTCACGACGATCAGGATGGCGACGAAGGTCGCGAAGAGTTGCAGCCAGATCAGCACAAGACGTCCCGTGCTCAAATCGGACTGGAAGCGAACGTCACCGTAGCGGGTCTGTTCGGTGAAGTAGCGAAACTCTCCGGCACGATACCATGCATAGCTGACACCGAGCGTCGGAATCAGCAGGAGCATGACCAGAATCCAGCGCCCGAACAGGGCCCAGTCGCGCCCCTCGAAAGTGAGCGCCCGATCGCCGAACCAGGTATTCCGCGTCCGGTACCGTTGAAGCCGTGTACGCATTACCGGATAGGCCAGCCCGAGCGTCACGACCGTCGCCGCGAGCCACGCCAGGGCGCCGGCGGCGTAGGCCAGGGCGGAGCCGGTTTGCCCGCCTCTGATGCCGCGCCACTGGGAGCGGGTCAGCCGATAACGGCGCGCGCGATAGATGGCGAACTGGACCAGGTAGACGAAGATTACGGTCTGCAGGATCCCGCTCGCCATGAGCAGCACCGGGTTCGCCGTAGCGGCGACCTGCAGCGCCGAAAAAATTCCCGCGAGGGGGATCAGCACGGCCAGGGCCACGAGGAAACCCAGGAACAGCTCCATGCCGCGGCCGGTGTATTCGAAGCGGTCGTCGTCGAAGGTAATCCGGCTCCACAGGTAGCGGCGCATTCGGGTCTTGCCCCAAAAGCGATAGAACCCGAGCGTGAGCAAGCCCAGCAGAGCATTGACCAGGGCGATCGCCGCGACCCGGCCGGCGCCACCGTCGTAATGCAGATCGAGATTGTCGTCGCTGTATTGAGTCATGTGATGAGCCGGCATCGCAGACCTCCTCGAATTTAGCTCCAAACGTGGCACCGGTCCACAAAAAATACCGCAACTCGGGTTAACACCGGCCTAGGGTCAGAGCGGTATCGGCGAGCCGGAGCGGAATCCCGGCGTTCCTGGGCTCAAATTTCCGTGATCG
>DATFMS010000152.1:0-8910 GCA_035266805.1 Burkholderiales bacterium
TGGGGCCGGGCCCGGGCGAGCGCGGCGGCGAAGTGGTGTTCTTCGGCGCGCCGCAGGAGCTTAAGCAGCGCGACACCCTGACGGCGGAATACCTGTCGGGACGCAAGCGTGCGGATGCGGGTTTTGAAGGTTTAAAGCCAAGCATTCATTTTCTCGCAATCGAAGGTGCCAGCGAACACAACCTGAAAAACCTCGATGTTTCCATTCCGCTGCAGCGCCTGGTCTGCGTGACCGGGGTGTCGGGATCGGGCAAGTCGACGCTGGTGCAGAACGTGCTCTACCACGCGCTGCTCAAGGCCAAGGGCAAGCCGACCGAGGCGCCGGGCGCGCACCGCGGGCTGCGCGGCGCGGAGAAGGTGTCCGAGGCGGTAATGGTCGACCAGTCGCCGATCGGCAAGACGACGCGCTCCAACCCGGCCAGCTACGTCGGCGCCTGGGACGCGATCCGCAACCTGTTCGCGCGCACGCCGCTGGCGAAGGAGCGCAAGTACACGCCGGGAACGTTCAGCTTCAACGCCGGCAACGGCCGCTGCCCGACCTGCGGCGGCAACGGTTTCGAGCACGTCGAGATGCAGTTCCTGTCCGACGTCTACCTGCGCTGCCCGGACTGCGACGGCAAGCGCTTTCGCCCCGAGGTGCTCGAAATCGCGCTGCGCGGCCGAAGTATCGCCGAGGTGCTCGAGATGACGGTTTCCGAGGCGCTCGCGTTCTTCGCCGGCGAGCGCGAGGTCGAGGTGCGCCTCGCGCCGCTGGCCGAGGTCGGGCTCGAGTACCTGCGCCTCGGCCAGCCGGTGCCGACCCTGTCCGGTGGCGAGGCGCAGCGCCTCAAGCTCGCCGGCCACCTGGCGGAATCGAACAAGGGGCCGGGCGCGAACAAGTTGTTCCTGTTCGACGAGCCGACCACCGGGCTGCACTTCGACGACATCGCCAAGCTGCTCAAGGCTTTCCGCCGCCTGCTCGCCGCCGGGCACTCGCTGGTGGTGATCGAGCACAACCTCGACGTCATCCGCGCGGCGGACTGGATCGTCGACCTCGGCCCCGAGGGCGGCGAAGCCGGCGGCGCGCTGGTGTGCAAAGGCACGCCGGCGCAGGTAATGCGGCATGCGACGTCGCACACCGGGAAGGCCCTGAGGGAATATGAAAATGCATTTCTGCAGGAAACAAGAAAAGAAAACATAAATGAACCCCCCGCCCGCTACCTCGGGCACGCCATCCGCATCCACAATGCGCGCGAGCACAACCTGAAGAGCATCGACGTCGAGATCCCGCGCAACCGCTTCAGCGTGATCACCGGCGTCTCGGGCTCGGGCAAATCGACGCTCGCCTTCGACATCCTGTTCGCCGAGGGCCAGCGCCGCTACCTCGAGTCGCTCAACGCCTACGCGCGCCAGTTCGTGCAGGCGGCCTCGCGCCCCGACGTCGACGCGATCTGGGGCATCCCGCCGACGGTGGCGATCGAGCAGCGCACCAGCCGCGGCGGCAGGAAGAGCACGGTCGGCACGCTGACCGAGATTCACCATTTCCTCAGGCTGCTGTTCGTCAAGCTCGGCACCCAGCACTGCCCGGACTGCAAGGTGCCGATCGAGCCGCAGAGCGAGGACGCGATCGCGGCGCGCATCCTGCGCGAGTACCGCGGCCAGCGCGTCGGCCTGCTCGCGCCGCTGGTGGTCAACCGCAAGGGGGTCTACACCGACCTCGCCAAGTGGGCCAGGGCCAAGGGCTACACCAGCCTGCGCGTCGACGGCGCCTTCCTGCCGCTCGAGCCGTTCCCGCGCCTCGACCGCTTCAAGGAGCACACCATCGAGCTGCCGGTGGCGGACCTGCGGGTTCTGCCTGCGAACGAGCGCGCGCTGCGCGAGGCGCTGGCGACCGCGCTCGAGCTCGGCAAGGGCGCGGTACACCTGCTGGCCGACCTCGATGCGCTGGTGAAGGCCGCGTCCAAGGCAAAAGGAACCGTCGAGCTGACGCTGCACCAGGCGCAGTTCTCGACCAAGCGCGCCTGCCCTTCCTGCGGGCGCAGCTTCGCCGAGCTCGACCCGCGGCTGTTCTCCTACAACTCGAAGCACGGCTGGTGCCCCGGCTGCTACGGCACCGGGCTCAAGCTGGCCGACGTCGGCTGGGACGAGGAGCGCTCGCGCACCGGCACCGAGGACCACGTGCTCGACTCGTGGATCGAGTGGCTCGAGGTCGACGAGCCCTGTCCCGACTGCGGCGGCAAGCGCCTCAACCCCGAGGCGCTGGCGGTCGCCTGGCGCGAAAAGTCGATCGCCGACTACGGCGCGCTGCCGGTCGAAGCGCTGGCGCGGCTGTTCGCCGACGTGGCGCTCGAAGGCCGCGAGCGCGAGATCGCGCGCGACCTGGTCGCCGAGCTGCAGAGCCGGCTCGGCTTCCTGCGCGAGGTCGGCCTCGCCTACCTCACGCTCGACCGCTCGGCGCCGACCCTCTCGGGCGGCGAGGCGCAACGAATTCGCCTCGCGGCGCAGCTCGGCTCCAACCTGCGCGGCGTGTGCTACATCCTCGACGAGCCGACCATCGGCCTGCACCCGCGCGACAACCGCATCCTGCTCGACGTGCTGGAGAAGCTCGAGGCCAAGGGCAACACCCTGGTGGTGGTCGAGCACGACGAGGAGACGATTCGCCGCGCGCACCACGTGATCGATCTCGGCCCCGGCGCCGGCAAGCTCGGCGGCCGGGTCATCGGCGCCGGCTCGGCCGAGGACCTGATGCGCCTGCCCGAGTCGGTGACCGGCAGGTTTCTCGCCGCGCCGCTCAAGCATCCGCTGCAGCCGCGCCGGCCGGTCGCGGCAAGGGGCGCGGCGCTCGAGGTGAAGGGCGCCTTTCTGCACAACCTGAAGAACGTCGACCTGCGCCTGCCGCTCGGGCGCCTGACGGTCGTCACCGGCGTCTCCGGCTCGGGCAAGTCCACGCTGGCGCGCGACGTGCTGCTGCGCAGCCTGCAGGAAGAGGCGCCCGTCGGCTGCCGCAGCGTCAAGGGCGAGGTCGCCCGCGTGCTCGAGGTCGACCAGGCGCCGATCGGCAAGACACCGCGCTCCTGCCCCGCCACCTACGTCGGCTTCTGGGACCAGGTGCGCAGGCTTTTCGCCGACACCGCCGAGGCGCGCATGCGCGGCTGGACGCCGAGCCGCTTCTCGTTCAACACCAAGGGCGGCCGCTGCGAGGCCTGCGAGGGCCAGGGGATCAAGAAGATCGAAATGTCGTTCCTGCCCGACGTCAGGGTGACCTGCGAGGCCTGCGGCGGCCAGCGCTTCAACCCCGAGACCCTGGCGCCGCAATGGCGCGGAAGGAATATCGGCGAAGTGCTGGCGATGAGCGTCGACGAAGCGGCCGGGTTCTTCGCCGCGCAGCCGTCGATCCACCATGCGCTCGTGCTGCTGCAGGACGTCGGCCTGGGTTACCTCACGCTCGGGCAGCAGAGCCCGACCCTCTCCGGCGGCGAGGCGCAGCGCATCAAGCTGGTCACCGAGCTCGCCAAGGTGCGCGCCGAGACGCACACCCTGTACGTGCTCGACGAGCCGACGGTCGGGCTGCACATGGCCGATGTCGAGAAATTGCTCCGCGTGCTGCACCGCCTGGTCGACGCCGGCAACACGGTGCTGGTGATCGAGCACAATCTGGACGTGATGGCGGAGGCCGACTGGATCGTCGATCTCGGCCCCGAGGGCGGCGAAGGCGGCGGGCGCGTGGTGCTGCAGGGCGCGCCCGAGAACTTTTCCACACTTGCGGGGTCGCATACCGCACAAGTGCTGTCCGCGTTCCTCGCCGAACGGTCGAACCCGGTGTAAGGTGCCCGCATGAGACTCGCTTATACGTTTCTGTTGGCCGTTTTCTTCTCCGTGCAGGCCGCAGGCGCCGCCGCCCCCGGCCCCGAAGCGCTGGTGCGCCAGATCACCGACGACGTGATGGACGCGATCCACAAGGACAAGGCGCTGCAGGCGGGCGACAAGCAGAAGGCGCTCGCGCTGGCGGAAGAGAAGATCCTGCCGCACATCGACTTCCGCGCCATGACGCAGCTCGCGCTCGGCCGCAACTGGGCCAAGGCCACGCCCGCGCAGCAGGAGCAGGTCGTGAACGGGTTCCGCAGCATGCTGATAAGAACCTATTCCAACGCGATCGGCGCCTACCAGGGGCAGAAGATGCAGGTCAAGCCGACGCGCATGGCGCCCGGCGACACCGACGTCACGGTGCGCAACAGCTACCTCAGTCCCGGTCGGCCGGCAGTCCAGGTCGACTACCGGATGGAGAAGCAGTCGGACGGCTGGAAGATCTACGACATCGTGTTCGACGGCGTCAGCCTGGTGGCCACCTATCGCAGCGAGTTCGCGCAGCAAGTGCGCAACGGCGGCATCGAGGGCCTGATCGCCCGCCTGGACCAGAAGAAAGACGCCGCCGCCGCGAAGTGAATTGTCGGCGATCCCCGACAACTCCGCGTCCTTGCCGCGCCCTGACGGCCACGATTTCGAGCCGGCATCTCGACATCGCCCCCCAGGGGTGAGCAAAATCCGGTATTCCCAATTCACATTCGCTGCGGGCCCCTGAATGATCTCCCTGACCGTAAACGGCAAGAACAAGAGACTCGACGTCGACCCGGACACCCCGCTGCTGTGGGTGTTGCGCGACACTCTCGGTATCACCGGCCCCAAGTTCGGTTGCGGCGTGCAGCTCTGCGGCGCGTGCACCGTGCACATCGACGGCCAGCCGGTCCGTTCCTGCGGCACGCCCGTGTCGGCAGCCGCCGGCAAGCACGTGCTGACCGTCGAGGCCCTGCATTACACCCGCGTCGGCAAAGTGGTGCTGAAGGCCTGGGTTGAGAACGACGTGCCGCAGTGCGGCTACTGCCAGAGCGGCCAGATCATGAGCGCGACCGCGCTGCTGACCGAAAACAGGTCACCCAGCGACGCCGACATCGACTCCGCGATGAGCGGCAACGTGTGCCGCTGCGGCACCTACAACCAGATCCGCGCCGCGATCAAGGATGCATCCGCGGCGCTGGGAGGGCGGCGATGAAAACGACGTTCAAGCCCTCGCGCCGCAGCTTCCTCAAGGCTTCGGCCGTCAGCGGCGGCGGGCTAGTGATCGGATTCGTGCTTCCCGCTGCCGGACGCCTGGCCGAGGCCGCGACGCAGTTCAAACCGAACGCCTTCCTGCGCGTCGCCTCCAACGGCCGCGTGACCGTGGTCTGCGGGTTGTCGGAGATGGGCCAGGGCGTGCTGACCGCGATCCCGATGCTGGTCGCCGAGGAGCTGGACGCGGACTGGACCAAGGTGAGCGTCGAACAGGCGCCGGCCGACAAGGCCTACGCCAACCCGATGTTCGGCATCCAGGCCACCGGCGGCTCGACCTCGGTGCGCGGCCATTGGGAGCCGATGCGCAAGGCCGGTGCCGCTGCGCGCGAGATGCTGGTCGCGGCCGCAGCGGCGGCCTGGAAGGCGAAGCCGGAGGATTGCCGCACGCACAAGGGCGTCGTGATCCACAAGCGCGGCAGAAGGCTGTCCTACGGCAGGCTCGTCGCCAGGGCCTCGAAACTGTCCGTACCGGCCGAGCCGAAGCTCAAGGATCCGCGGGACTTCATCATCCTGGGACGCGACCTGAAGCGGCTCGACACGCCGCCGAAGGTCAACGGCAGCGCCAAGTTCGGCCTCGACGTGCGCCTGCGCGGGATGCTGACCGCGGTGCTCACGCGCCCGCCGGTGCTTGGCGGCAAGACGCTGTCGTTCGACGACAGCAAAGCGCGCGCGATCCCCGGCGTGAAACAAGTGCTGCAGACCCCGCACGGCGTGGCCGTGCTCGCCGACGGCTACTGGGCGGCGAAGAAGGGCCGCGACGTGCTCGAGATCAAGTGGGACGACGGCCCCAACGTTGGGCTGTCTTCGGACGTGGTGTCGAGGACGCTCACCGACGCGACCACGCAGGAAGGCAAGGTCGCGCGTAACGACGGCGACTTCGCCGCCGCGAAGCCGGCTCGAACGCTCGACGTCATTTACGAAGCGCCCTACCTCGCGCACGCCTGCATGGAGCCGATGAACTGCACCGCCTGGGTCAAGCCCGGCTCGGTGGAGATCTGGGCCGGGACGCAGGCGCCCGGCCCGACCAAGGCCATCGTCGCCAACGTGGCGGGCGTCGACCCGGGCAAGGTCAAGGTGCACACGATGTACCTCGGCGGCGGCTTCGGCCGGCGCTTCGCGCCCGACTTCACGATCGACGCCACGATCCTGTCCAAGATGTCGGGCCAGCCGGTGAAGCTGATCTATTCGCGCGAGGACGACATGCGCGCCTACTACTACCGGCCGGCCTCGGTGACGCGCTTCACCGCCGGGCTGGACGCGGGCGGCAACCCGGTAAGCTTCCGCGCGAGGGTCGCTTCGCCCTCGATCATGGCGGCCAGCGGCTCGATGAAGATCCCGCCCAGTGGCATCGACAAGTTCGCGCTCGAGGGAATCGAGGATCTTCCCTACGACATTCCCAACCTGCGGGTCGAGTACTCGCGCCAGGAGCCGGGCGTTCAGGTCTGGTTCTGGCGCTCGGTCGGACACTCGCAGAACATCTTCTTCAGCGAGAGCCTGATCGACGAGATGGCGCACGCCGCGGGCAAGGATCCCTTCGAGTACCGCCGCGCGCTGCTGGGCAAGCAGCCGCGCTACAAGGGCGTGCTCGAGCTGGCGGCGGCCAAGGCCGCCTGGGGCTCGCCGCTGCCGGCGGGCGTGCAGCGCGGCATCGCGGTGGCGCAGTCCTTCGGCAGCTACGTGGCCGAGGTCGCCGAAGTATCGGTCGGCGACGACGGACAGGTGAAGTTGCAGCGCGTGGTAGCGGCGGTGGACTGCGGCATGACGGTCAACCCGGAGATCATCCGGCGCCAGATCGAAAGCGCGATCGTCTACGGCCTCACCGCCGCGCTCTACGGCCGCATCACCCTAAAAGACGGCAAGGTCGAGCAGGGCAACTTCGACAGCTACCCGGTGCTGCGCATCAACGAGATGCCGAAGGTCGAGGTGCACATCGTGCCGAGCGTCGAGAAGCCGGGCGGCATCGGCGAACCCGGACTGCCGGCGCTCGCACCGGCGGTCACCGGGGCGATCTTCGCCGCCACCGGCAAGCGCGTTCGCAGCCTGCCGATCGATCCC
Organism: Burkholderiales bacterium; assembly: GCA_035266805.1. Classification (GTDB taxonomy): domain Bacteria; phylum Pseudomonadota; class Gammaproteobacteria; order Burkholderiales; family SG8-39; genus DAHVFK01. The sequence continues at coordinate 7,140 of DATFMS010000152.1, forward strand.
GACATGCTGAAGAAGGCCTGATAGCGTATAATGCCCGCCAAGGTTTCTGTTGCGCGTGTTCCGGTTAGCGTCTCAGTGGTTTCCCGGTCCGTCCTGGGCTGCGAATCAAAAAAACCTGAAACCAGATCTGCCTGAGCCGGTTCCCTGCAGGCCGATCGTCAGGAGATCGTCATTACTACGACATTCGAAGGCCTCGGCCTTTCCGCCGAGCTTGTGCGCGCAGTCGCCGACCAGGGCTACACCGAACCCACCCCCATTCAGGCTCAGGCCATTCCGGTCGTGCTCGCCGGCCGCGACCTGCTCGCCGCCGCGCAAACAGGCACCGGCAAGACCGCGGGCTTCACGCTGCCGATGCTGCAAAGGCTCGGCGCGAGCGGAGCCAGTCACCGTGCAGTAAGAGCACTCATCCTCGTGCCGACGCGCGAGCTCGCAGCCCAGGTGCAGGAGAGCGTGCGCACCTACGGCGTTCACCAGCCCCTGCGCTCGACCGTGATCTTCGGCGGCGTGGGCATCAATCCGCAGATCGACGCCCTGCGCCGCGGCGCCGACATCGTCGTCGCCACGCCGGGCCGACTGCTCGACCACGTGCAGCAGAAGACCATCGACCTGGGCAAGGTCGAAATCCTGGTGCTCGACGAGGCCGACCGCATGCTGGACATGGGCTTCATCCCCGACATCCGCCGCGTCCTCGCCTTGCTGCCGAAACAGCGCCAGAACCTGCTCTTCTCGGCCACCTTCCCGGAGGAGATCCGCAAGCTCGCGGCCGGCTTCATGCACGACCCGGCGACGGTCGAGGTCGCGCGGCGCAACACTCCGGCCGAGCTGGTGGCGCAGGTGGCGCACCCGGTCGACGCGACGCGCAAGCGCGAGCTGCTGGCGCATCTGGTGAAGTCGAACGACTGGCGCCAGGTGCTGGTGTTCACGCGCACCAAGCACGGCGCGAACCGTCTCGCCGAGCAGCTCGAGCGCGACGGCATCGAGGCCGACGCGATCCACGGCAACAAGAGCCAGAACGCGCGCACCCGCGCGCTCAAGCGCTTCAAGGACAACGAGCTGCGCGTGCTGGTGGCGACCGACATCGCCGCGCGCGGGCTCGACATCGAAGCACTGCCGCACGTGGTCAATTACGACCTGCCGCACGTGGCCGAGGACTACGTGCACCGCATCGGCCGCACCGGCCGCGCCGGCGCCGAGGGCGAGGCGGTGTCGCTGATCGGCCACGACGACCGGCCGCTGCTGGCGGCAGTCGAGAGGCTGATGAACCGCCAGGTCGAGAAACGGATCATCCCGGGCTTCGAGCCGGGAACGGCGCCGAGCCGCCCGAGCGAGCCCGAGCGCCGCCCGCGCCAGGGCCAACCGCGCCGCAGCCAGCCGCGCCGGGAACAGCCCCGCCGCGAGTCCCGTCCCCAGCCGCGCCAGGAGGCGCGCCGCAAGCCGCGCCGCGACGAGCGGCCACGAGGGCGCCCCGGCGGAATCCCCTACCCCAACGACGAGTACCAGGCACAGCTGCAGGAAGCGCGCCGCCGCGCGCGCGAAGAGCCGCGCGAAGAATTCCACGACGCGCCGCGCCAGGCCGAGCCACAGGCGCCGCGCGAGCCGCGCCGCCCGGTGGTGACGCACAAGAAGCAGCGCGCCTTCCTGCTCGGCACGCCGCCGCGCCGCGATTAGACTGCCCGCATGCGCGAGCCGCAACCGCAGACCATCTACCTCAAGGATTACGCCCCGCCCGCCTTCCTGGTCGAGCACGTGGCGCTCGACGTCGACATCCGCG
>DATFMS010000153.1:0-21165 GCA_035266805.1 Burkholderiales bacterium
AGCGCGGTGTTGCGCAGCGCGTCGAGCTGGTCGGTGAGCTGCCCGATCATGCTCAGCAGCTGGGTGGCCGACAGATCGTTGAACTGGAAGGCGTTGCTGAAATCGCCGTCGAAGTTGATCGAGTAGGTGCCGGTATCGAACAGGTCGCTGGCGCTGAACTCGACCGTGCCGATGTTCGGGTCGAGGAAGCCGCCCAAACCGACGTCGACCACGATCGGCAGGTTGGCGCTCGCCGCGCCGCCGAGCGTGGCATTGATGAAGGTGCCGGGGCTGGCGAGGCCGTCGAGCAGCTCGCCGATGTCGATGCGGCCGTCCGCCGCGTGGGTGCCCGGGTCGTTCAGCGTGACGTCGATCGTCGGGCTGGCGGAAACGCTGCCGCCCTCGACCGAAATGGCGAGGAAGCCGATGTGCGCGGCCGCGGTGACGTCGCTCGCCGCGACGTCCAGCGTCGCGACGGCGTGCGGATCGCGGATGAAGAACCACTCGCCCGGATCGGCGGCGCTCGCGATGGCGCCGAGGTCGAGTCCGAAGTCGACGTCGAGGGTGAAGCTGCCGTCCACGCTCGCGTCGGTGCTGAACTCGAGGCCGCCCAGCCCGTTGCCGAAGTCGATCGCCGAGCCGAGCGGCTGGCTTACCGAGAAGTCCTTGGCCAGTTGCAGGTGGTAGGTGAGCTCCTTGCTGACCGCGTCGAAGTCGAGGCCGAGCGCCGCCGGGTCGACGCCCAGGCTCGACGCCAGCCGCGTGGCGAGGTTCTGCACCGACGAGAACGAGGCGCCGCCGCTCACCGGGCTGGTGAGCGGCTGGATGACGCGGCTATTGAAGTCGTCGACGAAGCCGACGATCTGATCGAAGGCGTCGGACAGGAACGGGATGTCGATGTTGAGCGTGTCGGCGAGCTGGTGGACCTGGTCGAGCTGATCGATGACCTGCTGCACGTCGACGCGCAGGAAATCGAGCAGGTCCTGACCCAGCCCCGCGCTCGCGCTCACGCTGACCGTGTCAGGCTGCGTAACGTCGGCCCAGGCGACGGTCACCTGGGCGCCGCCGAGGTCGATCGCATCGATGCCCGGAATGATCGCCGCGGCGCTCATCGACGCCACCAAGGTCACGTCGTCGGCGCTCGCGTCGCCCGCGACGCTGACGGCGACGCTCGCGCCGAGCGAGGTGCCGAGGTCGGCGAGCCTCAGCTTGCCATCGCCGCCGGGTTCCTGCAGGTCGACCGCGAGCTGCACGTCGTTGTCGAAGGTCAGCGAATCGACGGAGCCGACGACGTCGAGGAAGCCGAAGCGCCCGGCGGCCTCTGCGTCGCCGTCGAGCGTGATGTTGTGCACCAGCAGCTCCTCGCCGCTGGCGCCGGTGTCGATGAAGAATCCTTGCGAGTCGAAGCCGAACTGCAGGTTGACCTCGACGTCGGCGCCGATGTCCATCGTCCCGTGCAGGTCGACGCGGCCGCCGAACAGGTCGAAGCCGACGTCGAGGTCGGCGGTGCCGCCGAGCGTCTTGACGACCTGCGCGGTGAAGGTCGTCGTGTCGCCGACCTGGGTATAGCTGGCGTTGCCGCCGGTCGCGTCGAGCGCGTCGAGCGCGTCGCGCAGGGCGTCGTAGGTCGCGATGTCCACGCCGCCGATGGCACCCAGGTCGAACGCGCCGGTGCCGGTCTCGACGAGGCGGCGCAGGCCCTCCAGGCTGTCCATTGCCTCGCCCGGCCCTGAGCCTGCGACCTGCGGGCCGCCCGCGGGCTCGGCCGACGGCTCCACCGGACCGGTGATCAGCGCGCGCAGCAGCGAGCTGCCCAGCGCCGCGAGCGACTGGTCGGCGCCCTCGCCCGGGTCGCCGAGGTGGTCGAGCCAGTCGAAGAAGTCGCCCAGCCCGCTGCCGACCTTCTCCAGGTCGCTCGCCTGCGGCAGGTTGTCGGTGAAGGTCTCGACGTTCTCGTAGGACACGAGCTGCGTCGCACCGGTCGCGAAGTCGACCGTCTCGACCTGGGTGACGCCCGCGTCGGTCGTCTGCGTGTCGCTCACCACCTTGCCGCCGTCGAGAATGAGCGTGTCGAGCCCGTCGCCGCCGTCGAAATGGATGCCGCCCGGCACGCTGATCGGCCCGAAGCCGCTGTCCACGGTGAGCGTGTCGGCGCCGTCGCTGCCGGCGAAGGTGATGCTGCTCACGCTGTCGATCGGCAGCGTGAACACCGGAAGCAGGCTGTTCACGTAGACGTCGAGCAGCGATGTGTTCGCGCCGTCGCGGAGTACCAGCACCTCGTCGTCGCCGCTCGTGCCGCCGATCACCAGCGCGCCCGGGTCGCCGAGGATCGTGCTCGCGTCGCCCGCCGTGATCCAGGCCCCGCGCCCCTGCGTGCCGGCGAGCAGCACGCCGGTGCCGGAGGCCGGCTGCAGCGCGAAGTCGATGTCGCGCACGAGCGCGTTCGGCAGGCCGCTGCCGAACTCGGTCCACTCGACGTCGACCACCGGATTGAGCGCGCGGTACACGCCGAGCTGGGCGCCAACCAGCAGCGCCTTGTCGCCGCCCGACGTCTTCACCACCGTGACCGTCTTGAGGTCGGTCGCGCCGAGGCGGTCCGAGATGACGTCCCAGTGCGCGCCCGCGTCGATGGTCTTGTAGACCTTGTCCTTGTCGACCGCGTAGGCGATGTGCCAGTCGTCGGGGTCGATCGCGACGCCGCGGATCTCCGACGCGCCGGGGACCGGCCGCGTCGTGAAGTCGGCCTGCGTGCCGGTCGAGTTGGTCTCGCGCACCAGGATCTGGCTGCCGCGCGCCGCGTAGATGACGTCCGGCTTGAGCGTCGCGCCTTCTCGCCCGCCGTAGGCAAGCGCGGTGAAGGTGTTGCCCGGTACGGTAACGTTCGCGCCCGCGCCGAGCCCCGAGTTGAAGATGTTGCTGATCGTTGACAGGCGGTTCGGACTCTCGTACAGCCCGAACAGGCCGATGATCATGCTGTTCGGATCGACCGCGTTGCCGACGTAGGGAATCGGCCAGAAGCTGTTGAAGCTCGCGTCGGCCGGGTCGGTGAGGCCGCTGCCGGCGCGCCCGGTCTGCGTGTCGTCGAAGGTGCCGAGCACGCCGTCGGCGCCGGCCCCCGGCGCGAACAGCCCCCGGTTGGTCGACGAGATCTGGTTGCCCGCCGCGTCGTACAGTGCGGCGCGGTACACGCCGTAGAAGACGTCGTCGGCGTTGCCGGGCACGCCGTCCGGCCCGGCGTCGAAGAAGCCCCAGTTGTTGGCGAGGGAGAAGCGCTCGACCCGGAACTCGTTGCCGTCGTCGACGCCGTTCATGCCGTCGTTGTCGAGCCCGTCGCTGTTCAGGTCGATGACTACCGCCTGCTGCGTGTTGCCGTCGCCGCCGAGTACCTGGCTCCAGACGAAGCGCGTGGCCGCGTCGTCGGGCAGGCCGTCACCGTTGGCGTCGACCCAGGCGCCAAGGCCGGCGGCCTGCGCGTTCGAGCCGTTGTCCTGCATGCCGGCGAACACGAGGTTGTTCACCGGGTCGTAGGCGGCCGACAGCACCTCGCTCACGCGCAGGTTGCCGTTCATCGACTCCCAACTGCGTGCCGGGCCGGCGCTGCCGTTGCCGTCGGCGTCGGCCAGGCCGCGCGGGTTGACCAGGCGGTTGATGCCGCCGTCGCTCGACTCCAGCAGCCGGCCCGCGACGTCGAAGGCCATGTCGCGCGAGTCGGCGTGCGGCGTGGTATTGCTCGCCGCCGCGCCGAAGAGCGGGTTCCACAGCCCCGTCGCGCTGCTGCGCCACCACAGCGCGGCGAGCCCGGTGTTGTTGTCGGCGTCGCCGCCCATGAACACGTTGCCGCCCGCGTCCACCGCGAGCGAGAAGTTGGTGTTGGCCTGGCCGCCCATATTGACCTGGGGCTGCGCTGCCTGGCCGGCGACCGGCGCGACCGAGGGCACGGCGGGCACCGCGCCGAGCGGCGCCCAGTTGGCGCCGAAATCTGTCGAGCGGAACAGCCCCATGAGGCGCCGGTTCGAGCCGATGAGCGCCGCGTACACCGAGTTCGTCGCCGAGGCCGCGTCCTGCTGCACCGCGAGCACGATGCGGTTGGCGCCCGCCGCGCTCTCGGCGGCGTTGTCGGCGGTGCCGTCCTGGTTGTTGTCGGCGCCGTCGGCGGCAAGCGTGAGGCCGGTGTTGACGAGCGTCCAGGTCGCGCCGGCGTCGTCGCTGCGGTACACGCCCTGACCTTTCACCGCCGCATAGAAGCGCATCGGGTCGCCCGGATCGGCGACGAGGTCGGTCGCCGCTCCGATCAGCATCGGCGCGAAGCTGTCGCCGCCGTCGGTGCTGCGGAAGACCCCGCCGGTCTTGACGACCGCGCCGCTCACCACCTTGCTGAGCGTCGAGACCAGCACCACCTGGCCGTCGACGGTGGTCTGCGCGGTCGGCACCACCGAGGTGATGCGCAGCTCGCCGAGGTCGTCGCCGGCGACGAGGCTCCAGCTCTCACCGCCGTCGCTCGAGCGCAGCAGTCCGACCGCGGCGCCGCCCTCCGAGCCGTAGTTGCTGAAGCTGCCGGTGCCCGCGTAGATCACCAGCTCGTCGAGCGGCGTGCCGGCCGCGACCGCGGCGCCCGCGCTGTCGAGCGGGCTCACCGCCACCGAGCTGATGGCGAGCGAGGGGAACTGGTCGGTGAGCGGCTGCCAGTCGTGCGTGATCAGCTCGACGCGCCGGTTCAGCTCCTGGCCCGCGACCGTGCCATCGTCGGCGATGAGGCGCGTCTCGCCGTAGCTGACGACCGTGAGCTGTGCGGCCGGCACGCCGGCCGTGGTGAGGTAGTCAGCTACCGCCTGGGCGCGGTCGTGCGCCAGGGTCAGGTTGTAGGAGGCGTCGCCGCTCGAATCGGTGTGTCCGCCGACCTCGACCGCCAGCGTCGGGCGGCTCAGCAGGAAGACCGCGTACTGATCGAGGATCGCCTGCGCGTCGGCCGACAGGGCAGTCGAGTCGTGGTCGAAGAACACGGTGCGGTCGCTGGTGCGCCACACCCCGCCGTTCACCGTGCCCACGTACAACAGGTTGGGATCGAAGCCGTAGGTCGCGATCGACTGGATCGCGCCGGAGACGATGTTGTTGGGCGGCAGCACCAGCTGCGCGTTGGTGATGGGCCCCGGGCCCTGCTCCTGCCAGGAAGGCACGCCGCTCTCGAACAGCACCGAGTGCGGGCCGGTGAAGAGCTCGACGTCGACCGCGCCGATCGCGTCGAAGCCGTCGGTGATCGTGAAGCTGCCGTCGGAATGACCGATCACGGTCCACGAACCCGCGAGCCCGCTCAGGTCGATGGTGTCGTCGCCCGCGCCGCCGTCGACGTACAGCGCGCCCGAGTACTCGAGCAGCGTTTGCAGATTGATCGTGTCGTCGCCGTCGCCCGCGTTGATGCGCAGCGACGCGCTCGGCGCGGCGAAGGTGTGGCTCTCGAAGGTGCCGTTGTCGGCCTGGAGCGTGAGCTGCCCGCTCGCGGGGCCGTCCATCAGCGTGATCTGGTCGCTGGAGGCCGAAGCGCTCAGCACGCGGTTGACCGCGCTGCTGTTGTCGGTGATCGGCTCGAGCCCGCGGTACTCGATCGTGGTCTCGCCGAGCTGCACGAAGCCCGAATCCGGTCCGGTCGCCGTGTACTGCACCGTCTCGGCGCTGCCGCCGGCGATCACCATGCTGTCGAAGCCGCCCGGCCCGCCGTCGAGGTAGCCGCTCAGGCTGCCGCCCTGCTCGAGGATGAAGGTGTCCTGGTTGCCGGCGCCGCCGAGCAGGGTGCCGATGCCGGAGAACGCGACGCCGTTGAGCGTGCCGGAATCCGCTCCCGTGATGCGCCACTCATTGTCGGTATCGCCGCTCGCCTGCAGCGCGTGTGTGCCGTCATCCAGGTCGATGATCCAGCTCGCAGCGGTGGGGTCCGCGTCGGCCGACGCGTCGAGCGCGCTGGTGATCAGGACCGGGGTCGTGTCCTGCAGCGGAAGCGCGGTTTCCTGCTGCTGCGAGTTCGCTGGCGCGAGCGAGGCCGCGAGCGCGTCGGCGAGCGACGGCGAGACGTCCGCCGACAGCAGCAGCCGCGGCTCGAGCGCTTCGAACAGAATCTTGCGACGGAACGGCGGGGAGTTGCGCTGTCGAGGGCGCGCCCTGCGCAGGGACTTGAAAGGGTTCTCGAACGGGGCGTTCATCGCGAGAGCTAGCTGTGCGTGCCGGGATCACGCAACGCCGCACATGGGAGGCGCCGCGTGACGCCCGCGATGAAATTATTACTTGCAGCCATGCCTCTCCCCAGCGGCTCGACAACCGGACGTCGCCGTCAGACGACGTGTGCAACTTCAACTTCGCGTGACCGTGTTACGTGCTTGTCAATGCAGCTTTTCCCTTGCGCCACAAACCCTTCAACGCGTACGCGCGTGCAAGTTAACTCACCGCGTCAGCCGTTGTAAACAACATTGCATCAACATTGCGCAAGCCAATCATGTGGGCAAGCAATCTGTCTAATGTTGAGACTCTGCTTTAACAATCCGACACGGCGCCGCTTGCGAAAAGTCGATTGAACCGTCGACCCCCTATCTGCAAAAGGTGCCACAAGTCGCTTCTCGTTCGCTGCGAAACTCAAGCCGACTTGGCTGTCGATCGTGCCCGCGCCGACGTCCAGCGAATCGCGCCGGCCGCCGGCGTGTTCGAGCATGAAGTGGTTGCCGGAGCTGCGGTTGTACTCTCGCCCGCGATCGATAACGCCATGATTCATAGAGGAGTTTTGTTTTGTCAGCAAGGCTGTGTTAAGTTATTCACGAGCGAGCGGAGCGCAGCGCATGCGTTGGCTGCGCTCCTCCCATACGCCTGCAGCGCCCGCGCGCCCTGCACGGCGGTCAACCGGCCCGGCACGCGGCCACCTCATCGACGGAGCAAAGCACCGTGTTGACCGATCACGACGTCTATCTATTCCGCGAAGGCTCGCACAGCCGGCTGTACGACAAGCTGGGCTGCCATCTCGCGCCCGACGGCAAGAGCGCGCAGTTCGCGGTCTGGGCGCCGAACGCGCAATCGGTGTCGGTGATCGGCGAATGGAACGGCTGGGACCCGGGCGCGCACCCGCTCGCTGCGCGCAGCGACGGCTCCGGCGTGTGGCAGGGCAAGGTGGCCGGCGTCAAGCGCGGCCAGGCCTACAAGTACCGCATCCACTCGCAGGTCGGCGGCCACGTGGTCGACAAGGCCGATCCGTTCGGCTTCTTTTCCGAGCATCCGCCGGCGACCGGCTCGCGCGTGTGGACGCTCGAGTACGAGTGGAACGACGCCGAGTGGATGAAGACGCGCGCGGCGAGGAACGGGCTCGACTCGCCGCTGGCGATCTACGAGCTGCACCCCGGCTCGTGGCGGCGCAAGGACGGCGAGTTCCTCTCCTACCGCGAGCTGGCGCACGCGCTCGCGGAATACATGAACTGGATGGGCTTCACCCACGTCGAGCTGATGCCGATCACCGAGCACCCGTTCTACGGCTCGTGGGGCTACCAGACCACCGGCTACTTCGCCCCCACCGCGCGCTACGGCACGCCGCAGGACTTCATGTACTTCGTCGACCACCTGCACCAGCAGGGGCTGGGCGTGATCCTGGACTGGGTGCCGTCGCACTTTCCGACCGACGCGCACGGGCTGGCCTACTTCGACGGCACCCACCTATACGAGCACGCCGACCCGCGCCAGGGCTTCCACCCCGAGTGGGGCTCGAGCATCTTCAATTACGGCAGGAACGAGGTGCGCGGCTTTCTCATGTCCTCGGGCCTGTTCTGGCTCGACAAGTACCACCTCGACGGGCTGCGCGTGGACGCCGTGGCCTCGATGCTGTACCTCGACTACGCGAGGAAGGAAGGCGAGTGGATTCCCAACCGCTACGGCGGCAACGAGAACCTCGAGGCGATCGATTTCCTGCGCAAGATGAACGAAGCGGTGTACCGCGACCATCCCGACGCGGTCACCATCGCCGAGGAGTCGACCGCCTGGCCGATGGTGTCGCGCCCGGTGTACCTGGGGGGCCTGGGCTTCGGCATGAAGTGGAACATGGGCTGGATGCACGACAACCTGTCGTACATGAAAGAGGACCCGGTCAACCGCAAGTACCACCACGGCAAGCTCACCTTCTCGCTCATCTACGCCTTCAACGAGAACTTCGTCCTGCCGCTGTCGCACGACGAGGTGGTGCACGGCAAGGGCTCGCTGGTGGGCAAGATGCCGGGCGACGCCTGGCAGCAGTTCGCCAACCTGCGGGCGCTGTACGGCTACATGTGGGCCCACCCGGGCAAGAAGATGCTGTTCATGGGCGGCGAGTTCGGCCAGCGCCGCGAGTGGACCCACGACGGCGAGCTCGAATGGTGGGTCAACGAGCGCCCCGAGCACGCCGGGGTGCAGCGCTTCGTCAAGGACCTGAACCGCGTCTACCGCAGCGAGCCGGCGCTGTACCAGGTCGATTTTTCCTGGGAAGGCTTCGAATGGATCGACGCCAGCGACGCGCAATCGAGCGTCATTGCCTTCCTGCGCAAGGCGAAGAACGACCCCGGCGCGACGCTGCTGGTGGTGTGCAACTTTACCCCGCTGCCGCGCACTAACTACGTGCTGGGGGTGCCGCAGGCGGGATTCTGGCGCGAGATCGTCAATAGCGACGCGACCGACTTCGGCGGCGCGGGCTGGGGCAATCTCGGCGGCGCCGAGTCGGCGCCGGTTGGCGCGCACGGCCGGCCGGATTCGCTCAGCCTCACCCTGCCGCCCCTATCGACTCTCATCCTGAAACGCGAGCCCCATGCCTGAGCCGAAACGACCCTCGACCGAGAACGGCCGCGTGCGCGCGGTGATCGATGCGGTGCTGCCGTGCGTCGACGGCGGGCGCTTCGCCGCCAAGCGCGTCGCCGGCGAGCGGGTCGAAATCGAGGCCCACTGCCTCACCGACGGGCACGACGTGCCGCGCGTGATGCTGCGCTGGCGCGCCGAGGACGAAAAGGACTGGTACGAGATCGAAATGCGGGAGCTGGGCAACGACCGCTACAGCGCAGGCTTCGTCCCGCCCGCGCCCGGACGCTACCGTTATACGGTGACGGCCTGGGTCGATCACTTCGAGTCCTGGCGCCACGAGCTCGAGCGCCGGGTCGACGCCGAGGACATCCGCAGCGCGGCGCTGGCCGGCGCCGAGCTGATCGAGGCCGCAGCCGGGCGCGCCGCGGACAAAGACCTGAAATCGCTCGCCGACTGGGCCGCCAGGCTGCGCGCTGGCGCGGGCAAGAAGTCGGGCGACGCCAGGGCGCTGCAGGCGCTCGCGCTCGACGAGGCGCTGGCCGTGGTCGCTGCGCGCTACCCCGACCGCAGCCTCGCCGCGACCTTCGCCCTCGAGTTGCCGCTGGTCGCCGACCGCGAGCGCGCGCGCTACAGCACCTGGTACGAGCTGTTCCCGCGCTCGGCCTCGCCGGTGCCGGGCAAGCACGGAACGTTCCGCGACGTCGAGGCGCGCCTGCCCTACGTCGCCGAGCTGGGCTTCGACGTGCTGTACTTCCCGCCCATCCACCCCATCGGGCGCGAAAAGCGAAAGGGCAAGAACAATGCCCTCAAGCCGGGAGCGGACGACGTCGGCAGCCCGTGGGCGATCGGCGCCAGGGAGGGCGGCCACAAGGACATCCTGCCCGAGCTCGGTACGATCGAGGATTTCCGCCGCCTGGTGAAAAAGGCCGCCGAGCACGGCATCGAGATCGCGCTCGACATCGCCTACCAGTGCGCGCCCGACCATCCCTACGTCAAGGCGCACCCGGAGTGGTTCCGCATCCGCCCCGACGGCAGCGTGCAGTACGCCGAGAACCCGCCCAAGAAGTACCAGGACATCTACCCGTTCAACTTCGAGAGCGAGGACTGGCAGGGGCTGTGGGCCGAATTGAAGAGCGTGCTCGACTACTGGATCGGCGAGGGGGTGAAGATCTTCCGCGTCGACAACCCGCACACCAAGGCCTTCCCGTTCTGGGAGTGGGCGATCGGCGAGATCAAGCGCAAGCACCCGGACGTGATCTTCCTGGCCGAAGCCTTTACCCGGCCCAAGGTCATGCACCGCCTGGCGAAGATCGGCTTCTCGCAGTCCTACACTTACTTCACCTGGCGCAACACCAAGCACGAGCTGATCGAGTACTTCAGCGAGCTCGCGCACGGCCCCGGGCGCGAGTACTTCCGCCCCAACGTCTGGCCCAACACGCCCGACATCCTGAACGAGAACCTGCAGTTCGGCGGTCGGCCGATCTTCATGGCGCGCCTGGTGCTCGCCGCCACGCTCGGGGCGAGCTACGGCATCTACGGCCCGGCCTACGAGCTGATGGAGGCCGCCCCGCGCGAGCCCGGCAGCGAGGAGTACCTCGACTCGGAGAAATACCAGCTTCGGGCCTGGGATCTCGAGCGCGCGGACAGCCTGCGCGGCTTCATCGCGCGCGTGAACCGCATCCGGCGCGACAACCCGGCGTTGCAAGGGGACCGGAGCCTCGAGTTCGTTGCCACCGACAACGACCAGATCCTGGCCTACCTCAAGTCCGCGCCCGGAAACGACGACGTGGTGCTGACCGTGGTCAACCTCGATCCGCGCAACACGCAATCGGGCTGGGTCGAGTTCGACCCGGAAGCGCTCGGCATCGAGCCCGACAAGCAGTTCCAGATGCACGACCTGTTGAGCGGCCAGCGCTTCCTCTGGCAGGGCGGGCGCAATTTCGTGCAGCTCGACCCGCAGCGCGCGCCGGCGCACATCTTCCGCCTGCGCCGCCGCGTGCGCCGCGAGCAGGACTTCGACTACTTCCTGTGAGGCAAGGCCCGCAATGAACGCGCCCGCGACCGGCAACGTCGAGACCAGTACCCGCGAGGAGACGGCGGCGGCGGCGAGCGACCCGCTCTGGTACAAGGACGCGGTCGTCTACCAGCTGCACATCAAGGCCTTCTTCGACTCCAACGGCGACGGCCTGGGCGACTTCAGGGGCCTGAGCTCGAAGCTCGATTACGTCAGGGATCTCGGCGTCAACACCATATGGCTGTTGCCGTTCTACCCTTCGCCGCTCAAGGACGACGGCTACGACGTCGCCGACTACCACAACATCCATCCCCAGTACGGCACGCGCGCCGACTTCCGCAACTTCGTGCGCGAGGCGCACCGCCGGGGGCTGCGCGTGATCACCGAGCTGGTGGTCAACCATACTTCGGATCAGCACCCCTGGTTCCAGGCCGCGCGCCGGGCGCCGCCGGGCTCGCCCAAGCGCAACTATTACGTCTGGAGCGACGACGACCAGAAGTACAAGGGCACGCGCATCATCTTCACCGACACCGAGACCTCGAACTGGACCTGGGACCCGCTGGCCAAGGCGTTCTACTGGCACCGCTTCTTCAGCCACCAGCCCGACCTCAACTTCGACAACCCGCAGGTGATGAAGGCGGTGCTGCGCACCATGCGCTTCTGGCTCGACATGGGGGTGGACGGGTTCCGGCTCGACGCCATCCCCTACCTCATCGAGCGCGAGGGCACCTCGAACGAGAACCTGCCCGAGACGCACGCGGTGCTCAAGCACATCCGCGCCGCGCTCGACCAGCGCTACCAGGGCAAGCTGTTCCTGGCCGAGGCCAACCAGTGGCCCGAGGACGTGCGCGAGTACTTCGGCGAAGGCGACGAGTGCCACATGGCCTACCACTTCCCGCTCATGCCGCGCATCTACATGGCGATCGCGCAGGAAGACCGCCACCCGGTGGTCGAGATCATGCAGCAGACCCCGGAAATCCCGGACAACTGCCAGTGGGCGATCTTCCTCAGGAACCACGACGAGCTGACGCTCGAGATGGTGACCAGCAAGGAGCGCGACTACATGTACCGCATGTACGCCGCCGACCCGCGCGCCAAGATCAACCTCGGCATCCGGCGCCGCCTCGCACCGCTGATGGAGAACGACCAGGACCGCATCAAGCTGATGAACAGCATGCTGCTGTCGATGCCAGGCTCGCCGATCATCTACTACGGCGACGAGATCGGCATGGGCGACAACATCTTCCTCGGCGACCGCGACGGCGTCAGGACGCCGATGCAGTGGACCCCGGACCGCAACGCCGGCTTCTCGCGCGCCGACCCGCAGCGCCTGTACCTGCCGCCGATCATGGACGCGATCTACGGCTACGAGGCGGTCAACGTCGAGGCGCAGCTGCGCGAGCCGGCGTCGCTGCTGAACTGGATGAAGCGCCTGCTCGCGGTCAGGAAGTCGAACCAGGCCTTCGGCCGCGGCAAGCTCACCTTCCTGCGCCCCGGCAACCGCAAGATCCTCGCCTACCTGCGCGAGGTCGACGACGAGGCGATCCTGTGCGTGGCCAACCTGGGGCGCTCGGCGCAGCCGGTCGAGCTGGACCTCTCCCGCTTCAAGGGACGCGTGCCGGTCGAGATGATGGGTCGCACGCCCTTCCCGCCGATCGGCGAGCTGCCCTACCTGCTGACTCTGCCGGCCTGCGGCTTCTACTGGTTCCGCCTCGCCTCGGACGCCGACGTGCCGCACTGGCACGAGGAGCGCCTGTCGCGCGAGGACCTGCCGATGCTGGTGCTGTTCGACGGCTGGACCAGCTTCTTCCGCGACCGCGTGGTGCCGTGGCGCATCCGCATGGCGGAGAAGACCCGTGCCCAGCTCGAGAACGAGGTGCTGGCGCGCTACATCGAAACCCAGCGCTGGTACGGCGCCAAGGGCGAAAAGATCGCGCACGCGCGGCTGGCCGACCACGCGCTGTGGGAAGGGAAACGGAACAGCTGGATGCTGGCGCTGCTCGAGGTCGATAGCGGCGGCGAGCCGGCGCGCTACTTCGTGCCGCTCGCTCTGGCCTGGGAAGACGGTGACGAGGAGCGCGCGCGCAGTCTTTCCACCGCGGCCATCGCCAAGGTACGCCAGCAGGCCAACGTCGGTCTGCTGGCCGACGCGCTCGCCGACGAGGCCTTCTGCCGCGCCGCGGTCGAGGCGATCGGCCGCGGCTTCGAGCTCGCCACCGTGCACGGCGAAGCGCGCGGCGTGGTGCGCTTCGCCCCCACCCGCGCCTTCGCCGAGCTCGCCGGCAAGGAGGTGGCCTCGCTGCCGGTGGGCCGGCCGCAAGCGCAGAGCTCGAACACCGTGGTGACGCTCGGCGAGCGGCTGTTCCTCAAGGGCTACCGCCGCATCCGCGCGGGGGTCAACCCCGAGCTCGAGGTCGGGCGCTTCCTGACCGAGGTGGCGCGCTTCCCGAACTGCGTCCCGGTGGCGGGCGCCATCGAGTACACCGCCGCCGACGGCACACCGATGACCCTCGCCCTGCTGCAGGCCTACGTCGCCAACCAGGGCGACGGCTGGAGCTACACCCTGGCCTATCTCGAGCGCTTTTTCGAGGCTCAGCGCGGCGCGGCCGAGGCGCCGGCCGAAGATGTGCACGGCGCCTACCTGTCACTGGCGCATACGCTGGGCGTGCGCACCGCCGAGCTGCACCGCGCGCTCTCGCAGCGCAGCGGCGACCCGGCGTTCGACCCCGAGCCGGTGGCGGCCGACGACCTGGCGCAGTGGAAGCAGCGCGTGCGCGACGAGGCCGCGGCCACCTTCGATCTGGTCGAGAAGCGCCGCAGCCAGTTCCCGGCGCCGGCGCGCGACGAGATGCACACGCTGCTCGAGCGGCGCCACAAGCTCCTCTCGCGCGTCGACGCCTGCCCGCCGCCGGGGCGCGGCGCGGCCAAGATCCGCTACCACGGCGACTACCACCTCGGCCAGGTGCTGCTGAACAAGAACGACTTCGTGATCATCGACTTCGAGGGCGAGCCGGCGCGGCCGCTGGCCGAGCGCAGGATCAAGCACTCGCCGCTGCGCGACGTGGCCGGGATGCTGCGCTCGTTCAACTACGCGCAGTGGACCGCGCTACGCCAGGCGGCGCAGGCCAGCGGCGACGACGCGCGGCTCGAGCCGCTGGCGCGGCGCTGGGAAGCCGAGGTGCGCCGCGCCTTCCTCGGTGCCTATTACGAAGCCGCGCGCGGCGGCGGGCTGCACGAGTGGTTCGACGACGTGCGCGGGTTGCTCGAGCTGTTCGAGCTGGAGAAAGCGCTCTACGAGCTGCGCTACGAGATCAACAACCGACCGGGCTGGGTTCGCACCCCGCTGCTGGGAATTCTGGCACTGGCCGGCTGAAACCGAGGGGGAGCGACAATGGACAAAGTCGATGTGATGCTGGAGCCGGTGCGCGTATTCCTGACCCAGATCGGCGCTTTCCTGCCGCGCCTGGCGCTCGCGGTGGCGGTGCTGATCGCAGGCTGGCTGCTGGCGAAGGTGGCGCGCTTCGCGCTGGTGAAGGGGCTGCGCGCGATCAATTTCAATGTCCTCACCGAGCGCGCCGGCATGGACGGCTTCCTCAAGCAGGGCGGCATCGACTCCGATACCTCCGACATCTTCGGCATGCTGGTGTACTGGCTGGTGATCCTCGCCGCGCTGATCATCGCCTTCAACGGCCTCGGCCTGACCTACATCACCGACCTGCTGCGGGTGGCGATGCTGTTCGTGCCGAAGGTGATCGTCGCGCTGCTGATCCTGGCCTTCGGCGCCTACTTCGCGCGCTTCGTCGCCGGCGCAATCATCGCTTACTGCCGCAACGTCGGCATCCAGGACGCCGACCTGCTGGGCAAGCTGGCGCAGTACGCGATCGTCGCCTTCGTGGTGCTGATCGCGCTCGACCAGGTCAACGTCGGCGGCGACATCATCCGCCAGAGCTTCCTCATCATCCTGGCCGGGGTGGTGTTCGCCCTCGCGCTCGCGTTCGGCCTGGGCGGCAAGGACTGGGCGGCGGGCCGGCTCGAGCGCTGGTGGCCGAAGCAGAGGAAAGATGCCGAGCCGTGATGGAGGCGCTCTTTGCCCGTGACTCGGCTATGATTGCGCCCTTTCACGGCTATACCCTGCAGTGACCCCTACCAGTTCGAGTTCGACAGCCGCCCCGATCGGCGCGGTCTGGCCCGGCCGGCCGTACCCGCGCGGCGCGAGCTGGGACGGCGAAGGGGTCAACTTCGCCCTGTTCTCGGAGTCGGCCGAGAAGGTCGAGCTGTGCATCTTCGACGACGCCGGGCGGCGCGAGCGCCAGCGGATCGAGCTGCGCGAGCGCACCGACCACGTCTGGCACTGCTACCTGCCAGAGGCGCGCCCCGGCCTGGTCTACGGCTACCGCGTGCACGGCCCCTACAAGCCCGAGCAGGGGCTGCGCTTCAACCCGAGCAAGCTGCTGGCCGACCCCTATGCCAAGGACTTCGTCGGCAGTCTGCGCTGGAGCGACGCGCTGTACGGCTACACCGTCGGCCACAAGCGCGAGGACCTCGCCTTCGACAGGCGCGACAGCGCGACCTTCATGCCCAAGTGCCGCGTGCTCGAGACCGCGTTCACCTGGGGCGACGACCGCCGCCCGGACGTGCCGTGGCACGAGACGGTGATCTACGAGATGCACGTGCGCGGCTTCACCATGCGCCACCCCGAGGTGCCGCCGGCGCTGCGCGGCACCTACGCCGGCCTCGCCACCGCGCCGGTGATCGAGCACCTGCAGCGCCTGGGCGTCACCACCGTCGAGCTGCTGCCGGTGCATGCCTTCATCGACGACCGGCGCCTGTTCGAGATGGGGCTGCGCAACTACTGGGGCTACAACACCCTGGGCTTCTTCGCCCCCGAAACCCGCTATTCGGCCTCGGGCAAGGTGAAGGAGTTCAAGACCATGGTGAAGACGCTGCACACGGCGGGCATCGAGGTCATCATGGACGTGGTCTACAACCACAGCTGCGAGGGCAACCACCTCGGGCCGACGCTCAGCCTGCGCGGCATCGACAACGCCGCCTACTACATCCTCGAGCCCAACGACCCGCGGCACTACAGCGACTACACCGGCTGCGGCAACACCGTGAACCTGGACCACCCGCGCGCGCTGCAGCTGGTGATGGACTCGCTGCGCTACTGGGCCGAGGAGATGCACGTCGACGGTTTCCGCTTCGACCTCGCCACGGCGCTCGCGCGCGAGGGCGGCGCGGTGCAGCCGCTGGGGGCGTTCTTCGACGTGGTGCGCCAGGACCCGGTGCTCAACCGCATGAAGCTGATCGCCGAGCCCTGGGACCTCGGCCACGGCGGCTACCAGGTGGGCAACTTTCCGCTCGGCTGGGCGGAATGGAACGACCGATATCGGGATGGCATGCGCGCCTACTGGAAGGGGGACGGAAGCCAGATCGGCGAGTTCGCGCGCCGCTTCACCGGCTCGTCCGACCTGTACGGGCGCTCCGGGCGCCGGCCGCACGCCAGCATCAACTTCATCACCGCGCACGACGGCTTCACCCTGACCGACCTGGTGTCGTACAACGACAAGCACAACGAGGCCAACGGCGAGGACAACCGCGACGGCCACAACAACAATCTGTCGTGGAACTGCGGCGTCGAGGGCCCGAGCGACGATCCGGCGATCCTCGAGCTGCGCGCGCGCCAGCGGCGCAACTTCCTCGCCACCCTGCTGCTGTCGCAGGGCGCGCCGATGCTGCTGGCGGGCGACGAGCTCGGGCGCAGCCAGCAAGGCAACAACAACGCCTACTGCCAGGACAACGAGCTCAACTGGCTCGACTGGACGCCGAGCCAGGAAAAGAGCGATTTGATCCGCTTCGTCGCCCACCTCACGGCCCTGCGCCGCGCGCATCCGAGCTTTCGCCGGCGCGACTTCTTCGAGGGCCGGCCGCTGCACGGCGGCGGGGTGAAGGACATCCAGTGGCTCAAGCCCGACGGCGCCGAGATGAGCGACGAGGAGTGGGAGCACCAGTCCGCGCGCAGCCTCGGCGTGTACCTCTCCGGCGCCGGGCTGTCCGACGTCGACCGCTACGGCAAGACCAAGCGCGACGACGATTTCCTGTTGCTGCTCCACCCGCACCACGAGGACGCCGCCTTCGTGATGCCGGCGATCCCCGGCGAGGCCTGGCGCGCGCTGTTCGACACCGCGCAGGAGCCCGCCACGCCCGACGCGCGCAAGCATTACGCCGCGGGCGAGACCTATACTTTGCGGGCGCGCTCGCTGGTGCTGCTGACACGCCCGGCCGAGCCGGCGTGAAGCGCGCCCACGCCATGCCCTTCGGCGCCGAGGCCGGCGCCGGCGGGGTGCGCTTTCGCCTCTGGGCGCCGGCGCAGACGCGCGTCGCCCTCGAGCTCGACGGCTCCCTCCACGGCATGAACGCCCTGCCAGGGGGGTGGCACGAGCTTTTCGTTGGGGGTACGCAAGCAGGTTCGCGCTACCGCTATGTCCTGGAAGACGGGCTCGCGGTGCCCGACCCCGCCTCGCGCGCCAACCCCGACGATGTGCACGGCACAAGCCAGGTGATCGACCCCCTGGCCTACCCATGGCGCGATGCCGGCTGGCGCGGCCGGCCGTGGCACGAGGCGGTGGTTTACGAGCTCCACCTGGGCACCTTCACGCCCGAGGGCACGTTCGCCGCGGCGCGCGGCCGGCTTGCCGAGCTGGCCGCACTCGGCATCACCGCCATCGAGCTGATGCCGGTGGCGGATTTCCCCGGCCGGCGCAACTGGGGCTACGACGGCGTGCTGCCGTTCGCGCCCGACGCCTGCTACGGCACGCCCGACGAGCTCAAGGCGCTGGTGGACGAGGCGCACGCGCTGGGACTGATGGTGCTGCTCGACGTGGTCTACAACCACTTCGGCCCCGAAGGCAACTACCTGCACGCCACCTGCCCGGAATTTTTTAATCCGGCGCAGCAGACGCCCTGGGGCGCGGCAATCAACTTCGACGGCGCCGACTGCCGCACGGTGCGCGAATTTTTCGTGCACAACGCGCTGTACTGGCTCGAGGAGTTCCATTTCGACGGCCTGCGCCTGGACGCGGTGCACGCGATCCGCGACGATTCCAGGCCCGACATCGTTTGCGAGATCGGGCGCGCGCTGCGCGAAGGCCCCGGGCGCGAGCGACATGTGCATGTGGTGCTGGAGAACGACAAGAACGAGGCGCATTACCTCGGGCCCTGCGCCAGCGCGCAGTGGAACGACGACCTGCACCACGCGGCGCACGTGCTGCTGGCGAAAGAGGTCGACGGCTACTATGCCGACTACGCCGAGCGCCCGCTCGAGCGGCTCGGGCGCGCGCTGGCCGAAGGCTTCGTCTATCAGGGCGAGCCGTCGGCGTTCCGCGACGGCGAGCTGCGCGGCGAGCCGAGCGCCGGCCTGCCGCCGTCGGCCTTCGTCTCCTTCCTGCAGACTCACGACCAGGTCGGCAACCGCGCTTTCGGCGAGCGCCTCGACGCGCTCGCCGCGCCGGGCGCGATGCGCACCGCGCTCGCCGCCGTGCTGCTCTCGCCCCACGTGCCGATGCTGTTCATGGGCGAGGAGTTCGCCGCCGCGACGCCGTTCCAGTTCTTCTGCGACTTCGGTCCCGAGCTCGCCGCGGCGGTGACCCGCGGCCGGCGCGGGGAATTCGCGCGCTTCGCCGCCTTTCGCGATCCGGCCGCACAGGCGCGCATCCCCGATCCGAACGCCGAGGCCACGTTCCTGCGCTCTAAGCTCGACTGGAGCAAGCGCGACTCCGCGCGACTTTCCCTCGTGCGCGAGCTGCTCGCCATCAGGCAGCGCCACCTCGCGCCGCGGCTCGCGGGAGCGAAGAGCGGTTCTTTTGCGGTCACGAATCAAACCTTGCTGCTCAGCTGGCCGCTCGGCGACGGCTCGCGCCTGCACATGCAGCTGCGCTTCGATGGCGGCGCGCTGTCGCCGGCGCGGGGCGAGCTCCTCTATGGCGCCGACGGCATCAGCGTAGCGCTGGAGCGGGCGCCGTGAGCGAGGCGCGCGCGCTGATCGAGCGGCTGTGCGGCCAGGCCGGCATCGCCGTGAGCTGGCACGACATCTGGGGCAAGGCGCACGAGGTGCCCGAGGCGGGCCTCGCCGCGCTGCTGGCCGAGCTGGGCGTCGACTGCGCCACGCCCGAACGCGCGGCCGAGGCCGAGCGCGACGCGCACGCAGCGCACTGGCGCGATGCGCTGCCGCCGGTGGCGGCGCTGCGCGCGGGATCGGCGCCGTGGCGCCAGCGGGTGCGGGTGCCCGAGGGCGCGCACCTGCGCTGGCGCATCGAAGCCGAGGACGGCGCGCACCACGAGGGAGAAATCGACACCGGCGCGCTCGACACGATCGAGACGGCGGAGATCGACGGCCGGCGCTACGCCGCCTACGACATCGAGCTCGCGCTCGAGCTCGCGCCCGGCTACCACCGTTTCACCCTCGAGGGCACCGCGGGCGAGACGCTGCTCGTCGCCGCGCCCGAGCGCTGCTGGCGCCCGGGCGCGCTCGAGGACGGAGCCCCGGTCTGGGGCCCGTCGCTGCAGCTCTATGCGCTGCGCTCGCGGCGCAACTGGGGCATGGGCGACTTCACCGACCTGCTGCACCTGGTCGAGCAGTGGGCCGCGCGCGGCGCGGGCGTAATCGGCCTCAATCCGCTGCACGCGCTGTTTCCGCACAACCCGGCGCACGCCAGCCCCTACAGCCCTTCCTCGCGCCTGATGCTGAATGTGCTGTACGTCGACGTCGAGGCGATCGACGACCTGCGCGACTGCGAGCCGGCGCAGCAAATGTTGCGCGCGCCGCATTTCCAGGCGCGCCTCGCCGCCCTGCGCGAAGCGCCGCTGGTCGACTATGCGGGCGTGCGCGAGGCGAAGTTCGAGCTGCTCGAGCTGCTCTACGCCCACTTCCGCGCGCGCCACCTCGAGCGCGGCAGCACGCGCGCGCAGCAGTTCCGCGCCTTCCAGGCCGCGCGCGGCGAGGTGCTGCGCCGGCACGCGCTGTACGAGACGTTGCAGGAGCGCTTCCACCGCGAGGACCCCGGAGTGTGGGGCTGGCCGCTCTGGCCCGAGCCCTACCGTGACCCGGCGGGCGAGGCCGCGGCGCGCTTCGCCGCCGAGCAGCTCGAGCGGGTCGAGTTCTACGAGTACCTGCAGTGGCAGGCCGAGCGCCAGCTCGCGCGCGCCGCCGAGCGTTGCGCGGCGCTCGGCATGGGGCTGGGGCTGTACCTCGATCTCGCGGTGTCGGTCGACCGCGCCGGCTCCGACGCCTGGGCGCAGCAGGACGTCTACGCGCTCGGCACGAGCGTCGGGGCGCCGCCCGACGACTTCAACCTCAAGGGACAGGACTGGGGCCTGCCGCCGCTGCGGCCCGACCGCCTGCGCCGGACCGGCTACGCGCTCTACGCCGCCGCGCTGCGCGAGGCGATGGCGCACGCCGGCGCGCTGCGCATCGACCACGTGATGGGGCTGATGCGGCTGTTCTGGATCCCGCGCGGTGCCGCCGCCGATAGCGGCGCCTACGTCCATTACGCGCTCGACGAGATGCTCGCCATCCTGGCGCTCGAGAGCCACCGCAACAAGTGCCTGGTGATCGGCGAGGACCTCGGCACGGTGGCCGACGAGATGCGCGCCGCGCTGGCGCGGGCCGGCGTGCTGTCGTATCGCCTGTTGTGGTTCGAGCGCGATGCCGCGGGCGAATTCAAGCCGCCCGCGGACTACCCGCGCGAGGCGCTGGTCGCGGTCAGCACCCACGACCTGCCGACGCTCGCCGGCTGGTGGGAAGGAGACGACCTTGCGCTGCGCGCGCGCCTCGGCCTCTTTCCGGACGAGTCGGTGCGCGCGGCCCAGCTCGCCGAGCGCGCCACCGACCGCGCGCGGCTGTTGCGCGCGCTGGAGCGCCAGCAGCTCGCGCCGCGCGATATCGGGCGCGGGCTGGCCGAGGCGGTGCACGCCTATGTCGCCGCGGCGCCGTCGCGGGTGATGATGGTGCAGCTCGAGGACGCGCTCGGCGTCAGGGAGCAGGCCAACCTCCCCGGCACCACTGAAGAGCACCCGAACTGGCGCCGCAAGCTGCCCGTGGCGCTCGATGACATGGCCAGCGCGCCGGGCATCGAGGCGCTCGCCGGCACCCTCGCGCGGCTGCGTCCGCACCCCACGCGCGAGGCCGCGGCGGTGGTGGGCGCCAGCGCGCACGTGCCGCGCGCGACCTACCGGCTGCAGCTCAACCGCGACTTCAGCTTTCTCGACGCCGTCGGCCTGGTGCCCTACCTGGCCAAGCTCGGCGTCAGCCACGTCTACTGCTCGCCGATCCTGCGCGCGCGCCCGGGCAGCGCGCACGGCTACGACGTGGTCGACCACAACGAGAT
>DATFMS010000154.1:0-2373 GCA_035266805.1 Burkholderiales bacterium
CCGAGCGCCTCGAGCTCGCGCCGCAGCTCGCGGTAGTTGTAGATGCAGCCGTTGAACACCAGCGTCAGGCCGAGCAGCGGGTCGCTCATCGGCTGCTCGGCGCGCTCCGACAGGTCGATGATCTTGAGCCTGCGGTGGCCGAGCGCGACCCGGCCGCGGGCGATGACGCCCTCGCCGTCGGGACCGCGCGGCGCCATCGAGGCGTTCATGCTCTGGAGCGCCGAAACCGAAGCCGACGCCCCGTCAAAAGTAACCGAACCTGAAATTCCACACATTATTTCAATGGCTTATGATATAATTTCAAGTCATAAGTTTACAGTACATATGATTTGATGTCAAACTAACGCCATGAACGAATCCGAAACCCGGGTGCTGTCGGCGATCCGCCGCATCGTACACGCGGTCGACAGCCACTCCAAAGAGCTCGAGCGCGCGCTCGGCATCACGCTGCCGCAGCTGGTGGTGCTGCGCGCGATCCGCATGCTGGGCGAAGTCACCACCGGCAAGCTCTCGGCGGCGGCGAGCCTCAGCCCCGCCACCGTCACCACCATCCTCGACAAGCTCGAGGCGCGCGGGCTGGTGGTGCGCTACCGCAACGCCGAGGACCGGCGCGTGGTGCATTCGAAGCTGACCGAGCGCGGCGCGCAGATGCTCGACGGCGCGCCGCCGTTCCTGCACGAGCGCTTCGTCTCCGGCTTCGCCAAGGCGGACGCCGCGCGCCAGGCCGCCCTCATCGCCGCGCTGGAGGAAGTCGCCGACATGATGGGCGCGCCGGCGGTGCGCCGCGGCGGGGCGCTGCCGCCGCCGCTCGAGGCCGAGCTCAAGCCGCTCGACGCGGCCTGACGCTCAGAACGCCTGGTCCCACGGCAGGCTCAGCCGCGTCGCCGAGTTGATCAGGCCCACCATGCTGTAGGTCTGCGGGAAGTTGCCCCACAGCTCGCCCGTGGCCGGGTCGACGTGCTCGGCGAGCAGTCCGTGGCGGGTGCGGTAGCGCAGCAGGCTCTCGAACAGCGAGCGCGCCTCGTCGCGCCGGCCGAGCGCCGCGAGCGCGTCGACGAACCAGAAGCTGCACACCACGAAGGCGTTCGACGGCGCGCCGAAGTCGTCCGGCTCGGTGTAGCGGAAGACGAAGTCGCCGCGCCGCAGCTCGCGCTCGACCGCGCTCACGGTGGCGGAAAAGCGCGGGTCGTCGGCGCGCAGGAAGCCGAGCTCGGCCAGCAGCAGCAGGCTGGCGTCGAGGCCGTCGCCGCCGAAGGCGGCGGCGAAGCTCCTGCGCTTTACGTTCCAGGCCTGCTCGCAGATGCCGTGGTGCATGCGGTCGGCGCGCTCGCGCCAGTAGCTCGCGCGCTCGTCCAGCCCCAGGCGCTGGGCGATCTTCGCCAGCCGGTCGCAGGCGACCCAGCACATGACGCTGGAGAAGGTGTGCACGCGCGCGCTGCCGCGCAGCTCCCACAGCCCGGCGTCGGGCGTCGCCCAGAGCTTGGCCGCCTGCTCGCCGAGCGCCTCGAGCTGCACGAACAGCGCCTGGTTGCCGGCGCGCACCACGCGCTGGTCGAAGAACACGTGCATCGAGGCCAGCACCGCCGAGCCGTAGACGTCGTTCTGCACCTGGCGGTAGGCCTGGTTGCCGATGCGCACCGGGCCCATGGCGCGATAGC
Organism: Burkholderiales bacterium; assembly: GCA_035266805.1. Classification (GTDB taxonomy): domain Bacteria; phylum Pseudomonadota; class Gammaproteobacteria; order Burkholderiales; family SG8-39; genus DAHVFK01. The sequence continues at coordinate 1,659 of DATFMS010000154.1, forward strand.
CCGGCAGCGCCGGCACCTCGAATTCGTCGATCTCGGCCATGCCGTTGACGCGGTACACCGGCTGCAGCCGCGCGCCGTCGGCGCCGGCGGCGATGTTGATGATGTAGCCGACGTAGCGCTCCATGGTGCGCGTCGCGTTCAGCCGGTTGAGCGCGTTGACCGTGAAGTAGGCGTCGCGCAGCCAGCAGTAGCGGTAGTCCCAGTTGCGCCCGCTGCCGGCGGCCTCCGGAATCGAGCTGGTCATCGCCGCCACGATCGCGCCGGTGTCGTCGACCGACGAGAGCTTGAGCGTCAGCGCGGCGCGGATGATCTCGTCCTGCCATTCGAACGGGATCGAGAGGCCGCGCACCCAGTCGACCCAGTAGTCGGCGGTCTCCTCCAGGAAGCGCCGCGCCACCTCGGCCACCGCGCCCTGCAGCGTCTCGTCCGCGCTCAGCACGAACGCCACCGGCCGCTGCAGCACGAACGGCACCTCGTCCACCAGCGCGCTGATCGAGCAGTCGGTGGTCACCCGCATCACGAACTCGGCGCCGACGTAGCGCACGTGGTTGCTGCCCCAGGTCACGGTCGGGCGCACCTCGCCGTAGTCGGACGCCGGCCGCAGCCGCACCCGCACGCGCGGGCTGCCGGCGATCGGGCGCAGCTGGCGCACCAGCGTCATCGGGCAGAACAGCCGACCGTGCTGGCGAAAGCGCGGCGCCAGGTCGACGATCTC
>DATFMS010000155.1:0-9760 GCA_035266805.1 Burkholderiales bacterium
GTTCGTCGTCTCCGGCCTGACCGGCGAATCGATCCTGAAGATCGCGAGGCGCGCGGTGCCGTTCATGCTGTCGATGCTGGCGGTGGTGCTGCTGATCGCCTACGTGCCGGCCATCACGACCTTCCTGCTGCCCGCCGCCTATAAGTGAGCGGGCACGGCACCGACAACCATCAACTTTTGACGACCCATCCATGACAACCTACCTGAAGAAAGCGAGCAAGACCCCCGAAACCGAGACCGCCGCCGCGCAAAAAGTCGTTAGCGAAATGCTGGCCGAGATCGAGAAGAACGGCGAGGCCGCCGTTCGCGAGTACGCGAAAAAGCTCGACAAGTGGGAAGGCGATTTCGTGGTCACCCAGGCCCAGCTCGCGGAAAACGCCAAAAGCGTTCCGGCGCAGGTCAGGAAGGACATCGATTTCGCGATCGACCAGGTGTACCGATTCGCGGTCGCGCAGCGCGCGTCGCTGACGGATTTCGAGACCGAGCTGCATCCCGGCGTCAGGGCCGGCCAGAAGGTCCTGCCGGTGAACGTCGCCGGCTGTTACGCGCCGGCCGGCCGTTACGCGCACATCGCCTCGGCTTACATGGGGACGGCGACCGCGAAGGCCGCGGGGGTGAAAACCATCATCGCCTGTTCCGGGCCGTTTCGCGGCGGGCCGATGCATCCCTATCTGATGTACGCGTTCAACAAGGCGGGCGCCGACGTCATCATGACCCTCGGCGGCGTGCAGGCCATTGCCACCATGGCTTTCGGCCTGTTCAGCGGCAAGCAGGCCGACGTCATCGTCGGCCCGGGCAACAAGTTCGTCGCCGAGGCCAAGCGCGCGCTGTTCGGCAAGGTGGGCATCGACGTCTTCGCCGGCCCGTCCGAAATCGCCATCATCGCCGACGAGTCCGCCGATGCGGCGATCGTGGCGAGCGACCTGGTGGGTCAGGCCGAGCACGGGCACGAGTCGCCCGTCTGGCTGTTCACCACCAGCAAGCAGCTCGCGAGCAAGGTGATGGCGCGCATGGAGGGCCTGATCGACGCGCTGCCGCCGACGGCGCGCGACGCGGCGGGCGCCGCCTGGCGCGACTACGGCGAAGTGATCGTCTGCGACAGCCGCGAGGAAGTGGTGGAGGTTTCGGACCGTTACGCAGCCGAGCACCTGGAAGTGCACGCCAAGGATCTCGACTGGTGGCTGGACCAGCTGAGCTGCTACGGCTCGCTCTTCCTGGGCGAAGAAACCACGGTCGCCTACGGCGACAAGGCGAGCGGCCCCAACCACGTCCTGCCCACCAAGGGCGCGGCGAGGTATTCCGGTGGACTTTCGGTGCACAAGTTCCTCAAGACCTTCACCTGGCAGAAGATGACCCGCGAGGCGGCGCGCGACATCGGCGAAGTCGCGGCGCGCATCTCGCGGCTCGAGGGCATGGAGGCGCACGCCCGCACCGCCGACGAGCGCCTGGCCAAGTATTTCCCGGACAAGAAGTTCAATCTGGGCGAGCACGTAAAGGTGTGAGGCAGCTTCCACTGTTTTCGCTCGAGGGCCGGCGGGCGCTGGTCACCGGAGGCAGCTCGGGGCTCGGCGAAGCCATGGCTCGCGCCCTGGGGCTGGCGGGGGCGAAGGTGCTGATCGTGGCCCGCGGCGCCAAAGGCGCGCTCGAGGCCGCGGTCGGGCGCCTGGAAAAGGACGCGATCGACGCGCACGGGATGTCGGCCGACCTCTCTGCGCTCGATTCGTTGCAGGAGGTCGGAGCGAAGGCCGTCGCCAGGATGGGCGGCATCGACATCCTCGTCAATGCCGCCGGCGTGAACCTCAGGCAGCCGTTCGCCGGCGTCACGGCCGAGTCCTGGAATCTGCAGCTCAACCTTCATCTCGGCGCGCCCTTCTTTCTCACCCAGGCGCTCGCGCCCGGGATGGCGGATCGCAAGTGGGGGCGAATCATCAATATCGCCTCGCTGCAGAGCTATCGCGCTTTCGACCATAGCGCGCCGTATGGCGCAGGCAAGGGCGGCATCGTCCAGCTTACCCGGGCCATCGCCCGGGAATGGTCGCCGCGCGGCATCACCTGCAATGCCATCGGCCCCGGATTCTTTCCCACGCCGCTTACCGCGCCGGTGTTCAACGACCCGGAGCTTTCGCGGCAGCACGCGGCGCAAACATGCATCGGCAGGAACGGCGAGCTGGACGACCTGTACGGCGCGACGGTCTTCTTCGCCAGCGACGCCAGCGCTTACATTACCGGCCAGACGCTGATGATCGACGGAGGATACACGGCAAAATGAAAGCACTCGTCTATACCAAACCGGACGAAATTCTCATGCGGGAGCAGCCCGAGCCGGTCGCGGCCGAGCACGAGGTCGTGCTGAAGATCGACGCGGTGGGAATCTGCGGCTCCGACATGCACGCCTACTACGGCCACGACCCGCGCCGCAAGCCGGGCCTGGTGCTGGGCCACGAATTCGCCGGCACGATCGTCGAGAGTCGCTCGGCCGCTCATTCGGTAGGCGCAAGAGTCACCGGCAATCCGCTGATCACCTGTGGCCGCTGCGATTACTGCGTCACCGGCCGCAACAACCTGTGTGAGAACCGGACCATGGTCGGCATGACCCGGCCCGGGGCCTACGCCGAATTCATGTCCATCCCGGGGGCGTCGCTGATCGACCTTCCGCAGGACCTGCCGGCGGCGAAAGCCGCGCTCACCGAGCCCGCGGCCACGGCGATCCACGCCATCAACCGGTCGCTCCCGTTCCTGAGCCGCCCGCTGCTCGAATGCCGCGTACTGGTGCTCGGCGGCGGCGCGATCGGCATGCTGGCGGCGCTGCTGCTCAAGCATCACGGCGCGCGCGGAACAGTCGTGACGGAAGTCAATCCGAAGCGGCGCAAGGCGATTGAAGCCCACGCCGACGCAACGACGCTCGATCCGCGCGAGGCGGCGCCGCAGGAGGGCGCCTTCGACTACGTGATCGACGCGGTGGGCTCGAAGATCACGCGCGTCAGCGCGCTGAAAGCGGTCAAGCCCGGCGGCGTGATCATGCACATCGGCCTGCAGGACTGGGAAAGCGAAATCGACATGCGCAAGCTCACGCTGGCCGAGATCGCCCTGCTCGGCGCCTATACCTATGCAACCGCCGATCTGCGCGCGGCGGTGCGCCTGCTGCAGGAAGGCGCCTTCGGCAATCTGGACTGGATCGAGACGCGCAGGCTCGAAGAAGGCCCCACGGCGTTTGCTGACATCGCAAAAGGCAACATCGCTTCAGCCAAGGTAGTGTTGCTTCCGTAATCGCCTGGTCGCAGCGGCTAAGATGCGGCATGCACAACGCAGCCGCCTCGGAAGTCTTCGACGGCCTGCCGCCGCCGCAGCGCCGCTGGGCGATGTTCGCAATCGGGCTCGCGATTATGATGGCGGTGCTCGACGGCACGATCACCAACGTCGCGCTGCCGACGATCGCGCGCGACCTGAACGCGACCCCGGCCGATTCGGTCTGGGTGGTCAACGCCTACCAGCTGGTGATCACGATCCTGATGCTGCCGCTCGCCTCGCTGGGCGAGATCGTCGGCTACCGCCGCATCTACCGCATCGGGCTGGCGGTGTTCACCCTGTCCTCGCTCGCCTGCGCGCTGTCGGACTCGCTGCTCGCGCTGACGCTGGCGCGGGTGGTGCAGGGGGTGGGCGCGGCCGGGATCATGAGCGTCAACGCGGCGCTGGTACGCTTCATCTATCCGCGCGAGCGGCTCGGGCGCGGCATCGGCATCATCGCCATGGTGGTGGCGGTCTCGGCGGCGGTCGGGCCGACGGTCGCCGCCGCGATCCTGTCGGTCGCCACCTGGCCTTGGCTGTTCGCGGTCAACGTGCCGATCGGCATCGCGACGCTGGTCGCCGCGCGGGCGCTGCCGCGCACGCCGCGCGCGGCGCGGCGCTTCGACTATTTCTCCGCGCTGCTCAACGCGCTGTTCTTCGGCCTGCTGATCGTCGCCATCGACAGCGTCGGCCACGGCGCGCGCGCGCCGGTGGTGCTGCTCGCCTTCGCCGGCGCGGCGCTCTCGGGGGTCGCGCTGGTCGCGCGCCAGCTGCCGCAGTTGTCGCCGCTGTTGCCGGTCGACCTGCTGCGGATCCCGCTCTTCGCGCTCTCGATCGGGACCTCGGTCTGCTCGTTCGTGGCGCAGATGCTGGCCTTCGTCGCGATCCCGTTCTATTTCCAGGACGTGCTCGGGCGCGACGCGGTGGCCACGGGGCTGCTGATGACGCCGTGGCCGGTGGCGGCGGCGGTGATGGCGCCGATCGCGGGGCGGCTCGCCGACCGCCACCACCCCGGACTGCTCGGCGCGCTGGGCCTGGCGGCGTTCGCCGCCGGCCTCGCGCTGCTCGCGCTGCTGCCGGCGTCGGCCGGCGAGGCCAACATCGTCTGGCGCATGGCGCTGTGCGGCGCGGGCTTCGGGCTTTTCCAGTCGCCCAACAACCGCGCCATCCTCACCTCGGCGCCGCCCGAGCGCAGCGGCGGCGCGAGCGGCATGCTCGGCACCGCGCGGCTGCTCGGCCAGACCACCGGCGCGGCGCTGGTGGCGCTGATGTTCGGCCTCGCCGGCGCGCACGCGACCTACTGGGCGCTCGGTGCCGGGGCGGGAATCGCGCTCCTCGCCGCCGCGGTGAGCGGCACGCGGCTGATCGGCAACCCCGGCGCGGCCGGCCGTCAGCGGCCGTAGCGCTCGGCGTTCCGCTGCGCGGCGCGCGCGCCGGCGTCGTCGCCGCGCGCGTCGCGCGCCTGCGCGATCAGCTTCCAGTTCTCGGCCCGCAGCGCGTTGTCGCCGCCGGCCCAGGTGTTGGAGCGCGCGGCGAGGCTTTCGGCCTGCGCGTACTGGCCCTGCTGCAGCCGGATGCGGGCCAGCTGCTGCCACAGGCGCGCGTCGTGCGGCGCGATGCGCAGCGCGCGCTCGATGGTGGCCTCGGCGCTGCCGAGGCGGCTCGCGGCCTGGTCGGCGCGCGCGCTGGCCATCAGGCGCTCGACGGCCGGGTTCGCCGCCGGGGCTGAGGGGGCAGAGGGGGCGGCCGGGACGGCGGGGACGGCGGGCGCCGCGCCTGCGACCGGCGCGGGCGGCAGCGGTGACGGAGCCTGCGGCGGCGCGGTGGCGCAACCGGCGAGCAGCGTTGCGAGCAGAAACAGAAGTCTCATTGTCCTAACAGGCGCTGGAAGAAGCCCTTCACATTATCCACCACCGGGTTGCCGGCGCACGGCGCGCGCTCCTGCGGCGCCGAGCCCTTGACGAACGGTAGCGCGAGCGCGCCGGGGCAGGCGGCGTCGGCGCGCAGGCCGCTTTGCGGGTCGATCGTCACCTGCTCGATGTCCTCGGGCTGCGGAAACGCGACCGGCTCGGGCACCAGCGCGGCCATCATCTCGCCCCACACCGGCAGCGCGGCGGTCGCGCCGAGCAGGCGCGCCGGGCGGTTGTCGTCGTAGCCGACCCAGACCACGGCGACGCGGCCGCCGCTGAAGCCGGCGAACCAGGCGTCGCGCTGCTCGTTGGTGGTGCCGGTCTTGCCCGCCGCGCCGAGCGGCGGCAGCCAGTTGGAAAGCGACTGCGCGGTGCCCTCGCGCACCACGTCCTGCAGCGCGGCGGTCAGCAGGTACATCGGGTCGGGCGGGAAGACCTGCGCCACCGCGAGCGGGTAGCGCTTGAGGGGACGGCCGTCCATGGTGGTGACGTCGCGGATCGCGTGCAGCGGCGAGCGAAAGCCCCCGCTGGCGATGGTCTGGTACATCTGCGTAATCTCGAACGGGCTCAGGTTCGCCGCGCCGAGCAGGGTCGAGGGGTACGACGGCAGCTCGCGCCCGATGCCGAGCTTGCGCGCGGTGGCGATCACGCGCTCGAGGCCGAGCGTGGTGCCCAGGCGCGCCGCGGCGACGTTGTAGGAATGCGCCAGCGCGAGGTAGAGCGGCACCTGGCCGTGGTACTGCTTGTCGTAGTTCTCCGGCCGCCACGGCTCGGAATTGGGCGGCTGCCAGACGAACTTGCTGTCGTCGAGCAGCGTGGCCAGCGTATAGCGCGACGGGTCCTCGAGCGCGGTGAGGTAGATCGCGGGCTTGAACAGCGAGCCGATCTGGCGCTCGGCGTCGAGCGCGCGGTTGAAGCCCTGGTAGCGCGGGTCGCGCCCGCCGACCAGCGCTTGCACCTCGCCCGATTGCGGGTCGGCCATCACCACCGCGCCTTCGAGCCCGGGCTTGCCGAAGCGGCCCTGGCGGTCGAACGCGGCGAGGCGGTCGGCGAGGGCGTGCTCGGCGGCGGCCTGCGCGCGCGGGTCGAGCGTGGTGAAGATGCGCAGCCCCTCCGAGCGCAAGTCGGCCTCGTCGTAGTCGTGCCGCAGCTGCCGGTGCACCAGGTCGACGAATGCCGGGTAGGGCGTGGTGCCGGTCGAAGGCCTGGGGTTGAGCCCCAGCCCGGTCGCGCGCGCGGCCTGGTACTGCGCCGCGCTGATGAAGCCCTCGTCGCGCGTTTCGCGCAGCACTAGGTTGCGCCGCTTGAGCGCCCGCCGCGGGTGGCGGTAGGGGTCGTAGTAGGCCGGGCCGCGCACCAGGCCGACCAGCAGCGCGCTCTCGGCGAGCGAGAGCTTGCCCACCGGCTTGTCGAAGTAGAACTGCGCCGCGAGGCCGACGCCGTGGATCGCGCGGTCGCGGTCCTGGCCGAGGTAGATCTCGTTGAGGTAGGTCTCGAGGATCTCCTGCTTGCTGTAGTGCAGCTCGAGCAGCACCGCCATCACCAGCTCGGTGAGCTTGCGCCGGATCGTGCGCTCGGGGCTGAGGAAGAAGTTCTTCACCAGCTGCTGCGTCAGGGTGCTGCCGCCCTGCACGTGGCCCGAGCCCAGGCTGAGCACCGCGCGCGCGATGCCGCGCGGGTCGAAGCCCCAGTGGCTGTAGAAGTTGCGATCCTCGACCGCGATCAGCTCCTTCACCAGGGTCTTCGGCACGTCGCTCAGCCGCACCAGCAGGCGGTCCTCGTTGTTGGTGGGGTAGATGCCGCCGATCGGCAGCGGCTCCAGGCGCGCCAGCGCGAGCTCGCCGCCCTGGGCGTCGCTGAGCGCGGTGACCGCGCCGGCCTCGAAGGCGACGCGCAGCCGCCTGGCCGGCTGCGGCCCGTCCCAGAACACGAACGGGCGCAGCGCGATCTCGAGCTCGGCGCCGTTGCGCAGGTACCAGCCCGAGCCGTCCGCGCGCGCCGTCGGGCGGTAGCCGAGCTCGCGCAGCTCGCGCACCACGTCGTCCTCCGGCACCTTGAGCCCTACGTGCAGCTCGAGCGGCGCGGCGTAGATGCGCGCCGGCAGCGCGAAGCGCCGGCCCTCGAACTCGTGCCGCACGCGGAAGTCGAGGTAGAGCGTGTAGCCCGCCGCGAGCAGCGCAAGCGTAAGCAACCCTGCCCGGAGGTAGGGCCAGAACCTTCTACGGCGGGCCATCGGGGCGATTCTACTTCCACAATGTGGCGAAATTCTGGCCGCTGTCCGGCGCCTTAGGAGACATAAGCTGAGTTGACCGGCTCATTCAAAAGTCATGCTTCGCGCTGCCCGGCCAGAGGCTATATTTGATTATCGTCAAATACTAACCAATGACGAACAGGGAGGAGGACTCGATGGAAAAGAAGTCAGGTTTCAGTCAGTTATCCAGGCGTCAATTCGGCAAGCTCGCCGGCGCGGCGGCCGCAGGCACCATACTGCCGGGCTACGCGCTGCGCGCGCTGGCGGCCCAGACCGCCGACCAGATCATCCCCGGCAAGTCGGCGCAGATGCTGATCCACAACGCCAAGCTCGGCGTGATGGAAACCCCGCTCACGCTGCTGCGCCAGTACGCGCACACGCCGAAGGAAATCCTGTTCTGCCGCTTCCACTACCCGCATGAAGGCAACGCGGCGTGGTACGCGAGCCTCAATGCGCCACAGCGCGACGACTGGACGCTGGAGATCGACGGCTTGGTGGCGCGGCCGCGCACGGTCAAGCTGGCGGACATCGCCAAGATGGACCAGGTCAAGCGCGTCTCGGTCATCCAGTGCGCCGGCAACGGTCGCTCGTTCTACGCCGCCAAGCAGAAGGTCGGCGGCGGGCAATGGAAGAACGGCGGCATGGGCAACGTGGAGTGGGAAGGCGTGCCGCTGCGGCATTTCCTGGCCGAGATGAAGGTGCTGCCGGCGGCCTCCGTCAAGTGGCTGACCGCCGAGGGCTGGGACCAGCCGGCGACGCCGGAGGGCTCGGACTTCTCCAAGAGCTACCACATCGACGACGGCGCGCTCGACAACGCGATCCTCGCGCTCAAGATGAACGGCGAGCCGATCCCGGCTGCGCACGGCGGGCCGCTGCGCCTGATCATCCCGGGCTACTACGGCAACATGAACGTCAAGCTGCTGAGCAAGCTCATGCTGATGGATCAGCAGTCGCCGAGCGTGTTCCAGTCGATGGGCTACCGCTTCCCGAACCGGCCGGTCGAGCCAGGCCAGTTCAAGGCCAACGACTACACGCTGGAGAACAGCCGCCCGACCTACGCGCACCAGATCAAGAGCGTGATCTTCTCGCCGCTGCCGGAAGACAAGCCGGGCAGCGGAGCGGTCGAGATCACCGGCGTGGCGTTCAACGACGGCACCGCCCCGATCACCAGCGTGCAGGTTTCGGCCGACGGCGGCCAGAGCTGGCAGGCGGCCACGCTAAAGGCGGCCGAGAGCCCGTGGGCCTGGTACCACTGGTCGGCCAAGGCGAGCCTGCGGCCCGGGCAGAACACGCTCATGTCGCTCGCGACCGATGCGCTCGGACGCTCGCAGCCGCTGGACGGCCTGACGCGCTGGAACCCGCGCGGCTACGAGTGGAACGGCGCCGACCGCGTCGTCATCACCGTATAGTGCTGCGCCGATTCATCGCCGCCGTCGCGATCGCGCTCGCGCCGGCGGCGCTCCTTGCTGCGGACCGGATCGAGCTGCCTGCGGGTCCGAACCGCGACCTGGTTTACGCCAAGTGCCGCACCTGCCACGACCTGCAATACGTCAAGGAGTCGGCGGGCATTACCGCGGACAACTGGCAGGCGCTGGTCGAGGACATGGGCCAGTATGGCCTGCGCATCCCGGACGCGGAGCGCGACAAGATCGTCAAATATCTCGTCACCTACCTCGGCCCCAACCCGCCGGCCCCCGCGCCGGCCGGCTCGCCTTCGCCGGCGATCGACGGCGCGGCCATGTACGCGCGCCAGTGCTCGGCCTGCCACCAGGCCCATGGCGGCGGCATTGCGAACACCTTTCCGCCCCTGGCCGGGAACACCGACCTCTACCGCGACCGCATGTTCCCGGTCTACGTCGTGCTCAACGGCCTGACGGGCGCGATCACGGTCAAGGGCGCGCAATACAACGGCACCATGCCGCCGTTCGACCATTTGTCGGACGCCGAGATCGCGGCGGTGATCGGCTACGTGCGCGCGGCGTGGGAAAACGCCGAGCTGCGCCCGGCCGGGTTCGTCGACGTCGACGAATCCGCGGTGAAGAAAGCACGCGCCAAGCCGATGAACAACACCGAGGTGCACGCCTACCGCGCGGCGCACTAGCCGCTTGCCTGGCCTTGCGCGGCGTAATATTGGCCGCACATGCTTAAGATCCGCGCCGTCGACCATCTGGTTCTGCGCGTCAGGGACATCGACGCCATGCGCCGCTTCTACTGCGACGTGCTGGGCGCCGAGCACGTCGCCTGGCGGCCGAAGCTCGGCATGTCGCATCTGCGCGCCGGCGCGGCGATGATCGACCTCGTCATCGGCGAGGCC
>DATFMS010000156.1:0-17247 GCA_035266805.1 Burkholderiales bacterium
TCGATGTACGGGTCGTCACCGGTTTTCTTTTCTTCTGGCTCTGTGACCGCTTCCGGAGCGCTGGGGGCTTGAACGGGGGCCTCGGGTGTCGGCTGAGGCTTCTGCTCGCGCGCCTGGGCTTCGCGCGCGAGCAGGCGCTCGGCGTGCGAGTTGTGGATGCCGCCCAGCTCCTGCAGGCTGTGCCAGGACTCGCGGCAGCGCAACGCGGCGCGCAGCAGGCGTTCGTCGACGATGGCGCGCTGCAGGACGTTGTCGCCGCCCACCAGCATGATGAACGGCACCGAATCGCCGGCGTTGGCGGCGCCGCGGCGCAGGGTTTCCTCGATCGGAATCATCTTGTCGTTCCATTCCGCGCGCGGGACACGGGCGAAATGGCGCGCGTGGCGTGGGTCACAGGCGATGAAATCGACGAAAGTGAAGGCGGGCGTCGTGCGTACCCGCTGATGGTTCTCGTCCTCGTAGGTGAATTCCTGCACCGGCCAGTCGGCCTCGAGCTGCGAGTTCGCCTCCAGATGGAAGCGCGAGGCCCAGTTCGGCCCCGCGGCGGGGTCGTAGCTGTAGGCCGGGAAGGCGCGCGATTCCATCGCCGCGGCGGCGAGCAGGTAGGGCGGCAGGCTGCCGCTTCCGTCGGAGGCGCCCGAATAGACGCTGAATAGCGCCGGGCCGGCGTAGGACATGCCGGCGAGGATACGGTCGCGGAACTGGAACAGGTTCGAGCTGCTCGACTGCAGCACGTACACGTCGTTCAGGCCCAGCGCCATGTTCGCCAGCTGCTTGCTGCGCATGCCGAGGGCGAAGTGCCCGTCGCGGGCGATGGTCGATTCCTCCAGCAGGTCGTCGGTCTGCACCAGGATCTTGACCGGCAGCCCCGCCGAGAGCAGTTCCATCAGGCGGTCGGTTTCGGCGCCCTGCAGGGTGTCGGCCGACATGCAGATCAGGTAATCGGGGAAATACGCCAGCTCCTCCTGCCCCAGACTGCCCTCGGCGAATTCCTTGAACAGCGGGTCATGCACGGCTTCGCGGTACTCGCCCTTGACCTCGAGCTCGGCCACCGCGATCGACTTGGCGAGCTCGATCGCCTTGGGCAGCCGCTCGCGGTAGGCCGCCAGCGCTTCGGCGCAGCTGCCGAAGGTGAACGCGTAGCAGCGGTCCTGCGTCTGGCTTTCGCCCGGCACCGGCACGAAGCGCTGCGCATTCAACACCGAGAGCAGGGACTCGATGCGGCGCCGGCGGCTGGCGGGCAGGCCGTCCTTGGGCGAGGCCTTGGCCAGCAGGCGCGACATGGCGGCGAAATCGAACACCTCGGCATGCCCGGCGCCGATCGAGGCCTTGAGGCTGTCGGGGCTGCGGCCCGCCTCGGAGCGCGCGGCGTCGGCCTGCAGGATGTTCGCCAGGCTGATGCCGAGGCGCCGCAGATCCTCGCCCAGTTTGCGCGTCTTGCGCTCGCGCACCACGCCCCAGGCGTGCTTGAGCAGCAGCGTCGGCAGCGACTCGTCGCAGTCGACCAGATCGCCGTCCGCCTTGAGCGCCCGGCGCCCGCGGCGCAGGCTGTCCTGCAGCGACTCGTCGCCGCGGGCGAGCCGTCCGGCGGCATCGTCCCACAGCGCCGAGAGCGGCCCGCGCGCGCCGCCCGCCAGCAGGACGCGGATCTCCCGCTCCAGCCCGAGCAGGTGCCGGGTCAGGCGCTCGCCGCCGTCGCCGCCCGCCAGGCCGTGGACCACCTCGTCGATGACGCCGGACAGGCATCGCACGTAGTCGCGATCGCCCGCATTGCGCAACAGCAGCAGCGGGAAGTCGTAGCGCAGGGCGCTGAGGTCGCGGTAGCGCGCGAGCAGGGCGGGGCGTGCATCGGCCCCGGCCGCGCCCTCGGCTGCGGCCTCGGGTTTCCTGCCGGCAAGGTGAAAGGCGATTTGCGTCTGCAGTTCAGCGTTCATATTCATGCTATGCCTGTTGCGGCCACACTGTGTACTTGTCGAGTTCGGTTTCCAGCGCGCTACGAGCGTGCCCGGCCGTTTGCAGCTGCCCCGCGTTCCGCGTCTCCTCGTAGCAGGGCACCTCGGGATTGCGGTAGAGGATGCCGACCGGAATCGGGTCGGTGCCGCTCGCGATCTCGCGCGCGCGGTGAATGTCCGCGGGATCGTGCTCGAGCTGCTTGCGGTAGGTCCTGGCCAGCCCGTCGCTCAGCTGCAGCCCCTGCTCGTGGTGCAGCAGCAGGACCCTGTTGGTGTCGTGCAGCACCGGCTCGAACATGCGCGGCAGCCATTCCGGGCAGCGCTGCACGATGCGGATGAACGAGAACCCTTTGTGGTGAAACGCGGCCTTGACCACGTCGTACAGGACCTCGGGGATCCAGTCGACGACCTGGGCGACGAAGGACACGTTCTGCACCCCGAGCGTCACGGTAAGCGGATTGAGCGCGTCCAGGTAGGAGCCGCGCGGCGAGGTGTTGGTCTTGGTGCCCTTGGGCGAGGTCGGCGAGGCCTGCATTTTGGTCAGGCCGTAGACCTGGTTGTCGTGCAGCATCATCGTCATGTTCATGTTGTAGCGCAGGGCGTGGATCCAGTGCGCCGCGCCGATGCTGCAGCAGTCGCCGTCGCCGGTATTGACGAACACGTTGAGGTCGGGGCGCGACATCTTTACGCCCTCGGCGATGGGCAGGGCGCGGCCGTGGATGCCGTGGAAGCCGTAGGTCCGCATGTAATGCGGAAAGCGGCTCGAGCAGCCGATGCCCGAGATGAACGCGGTCTTTTCCGGACGCAGGTTTTCGTCGCGGCACAGGCGCTGCACCGCGGCGAGGATGGCGTTGTCGCCGCAGCCTGTACACCAGCGCGGCACGCCGCCCTGATAGTCCTCGAGCTCGTGGTGCTCTTCCACCATGCGCAGCAGGCATTCGGTAGCGGTATTCATGATTTGGCCGCCTTGGGTTTCCTGGATTTCGGTTTTTCGCTGAGTTTCAGTTTTTCGCGGATCACGCGGCACATGGTGCCGGGCTTGATCGGCTGGCCGCGCACCTCGGTCCAGCAGTCGACGTCGACCAGATAGCGCGCGCGCAGCAGCATCGCCAGCGCCGAATAGCGCCGGTTGCTCTCGTCGATGATTTCCTCCTGCGGGCTGTCGCTCCAGTTGTTCTCGATCGTCATCACCTGCTTGAAGCGCTTCATCGCCTGCTTGATTCCCGGCGGCAGCGGCTGCAGGAAGCGCAGGTGCAGCGACGAGACCTTGAGCCCCTCCGCCCTGAGGATGGTGACCGACTCCTCGATCGCGCCCTGGGTGCTGCCCCAGCCGATCACCAGCAGGTCGCCGCTGTCGCCGCCGAACACGGGCGGTGCCTTGAGGGTCTTCTGCAGCGCGGCCAGCTTGAGGCTGCGCATGCGCAGGCCCTCCTGGTTGGCGTCGGGGTCGTAGGCGACGTGGCTCAGCCGGTCGTGCGCGAGGCCGGTGATGGTGTGCATGCCGTTGGGCTGTCCGGGCGCGATGCGCCGCGCGAGGCCGGTGGCGGCGTCCCAGTCGTAGGGCTTGGTGCCCTCCAGCACCGGGGTCTGGTCGACCGGCGGCGCGAGCCAGCTTTCGCTGAACTGGGGCCGCGGGAACGGCTGCTGCGAGGTGGCGAGCCCGGCGTCGGTGAGCACCACCACCACCATGTTGAAGGTCTCGGCGATCTTGCGCGCCGTGATCACCGAATAGAAGCAGTCCTCGATGGTGCTCGCCGCCATCACCACCTTGGGCGCGTCGCCGTGGCTACCGAACATCGCGCTCAGCAGGTCGCCCTGTTCGGCCTTGGTCGGCTGCCCGGTGCTGGGGCCGCCGCGCTGGACGTTGACCACTACCAGCGGGATCTCCGCCATCACCGCGAGCCCGATGCCCTCCTGCTTGAGCGAATAGCCGGGGCCCGAGGTGATCGTCAGCGCGCACTTGCCGGCGTAGGAGGCGCCGATGGCGAAGGCGCAGGCTGCGATCTCGTCTTCGGCCTGGTGCACGATGCCGCCCACCTTCTCGAACACGTCGCTCAGATAGTGCGACGCCGAGGTGGCCGGCGTGATCGGATACATGGCGCAGATCTCCATCCCCGAGGCCAGCACGCCGAGCGCGAGCGCGGTGTTGCCGTTGACCACGATCTGCGGCACCGTCGAGCGCGCCGCCGGAATGCGGTACTTGAACTCGAGGTTCGCCTCCGCCCAGGCGAATCCCGCGTCGAGCAGCTTGACGTTGGCTTCGACGACGCTCTTGTCCTTCTTGCCGAAGGTGATGGCGATCTGCTCGCGCGCCAGCCCGAGCTCGAGGCTGTAGATGCTGCACAGCATGCCGAGGGCGAACATGTTCTTGCCGCGCCGCGCGTCGTTGACCAGCGCCAGGCATTCGCGCTCCATCGGCACTTCGAGGACCTTGTAGCCGGCCGCGACCAGCTTGTCGTAGGCCTCGGCGTACGAGGCGGCGATCGCCGGGTCCTTGTGGCTGCGCCACATGTTCTCGAGCAGGATGGTGCAGCCGGCCTTGAGCTCGCGGTCGCGCACCCGTCCCAGCAGCACCTGCTCGTTGAAGGCGATCACCAGGTCGGTCTCATCGCCGCCGTTGGTGATGCGCCCGGCGCCGATGCGGATGCGGTTGCCGCTCGCGCCCGCGACGCTGCGCGCCGGCGGCCGGATCTCCGCCGGGATGATCTCGACCGTCCAGATGCCGTTGCCCATCCTGGCGGCGATCGAGCCGAGCGACTGGCCGCAGCGCTGCGCGCCTTCGCCCGAGTCGCTGATGATCTCCACGATGTGTTCTTTCAGGGTCACCACCGGCTTTTCCGCCTGCAGAATCATTGTCGTATCGTTCATGGTCAAGGTCTCTAGCCGACCCGGACGCGCGCGAAGTTGCGCTCTTCCGGGTCGAATCCGAACATGCGGCCGGTCGCGCCGCGGCCGTCGATCGCGTAGGGCCGCTCGGGATCGCGGATGCCGAGGTAGGCCTTCATGCTGCGCGCGGCTTTGCGCCCGGCGCCCATCGCCTCGATCACGGTCGCCGCGCCGGTGACGATGTCGCCGCCGGCGTAGACGCCGGCCACCGAAGTGGCGAGGTCGGCGTCGGTTTCGATGTAGCCGCGCTTGTTGAGGCGCAAGGTCGAGGTCTGGCCCATGATCGGGTTGGCGTTGGTGCCGATCGCGAACACCACCAGGTCGGTCTCGAAATCGTGCTCGCTGCCCGGCACCGGCACCGGACGGCGCCGGCCCGAATCGTCCGGCGCGCCGAGCTCCATGCGGATGCAGCGCATGCCGCGCACGCCGCCCTTGCCGTCGTCGAGGATCTCGACCGGATTGGTCAGCCAGTGGAACTCGATACCCTCTTCTTCCGCGTGGTGGACCTCCTCGGCGCGCGCCGGGCACTCGGTGCGCGAGCGGCGGTAGATGCAATAGACCTTTTCCGCGCCCAGCCGCCGGCACACGCGCATCGCGTCCATCGCGGTGTTGCCGGCGCCCACCACCGCGACCCGCTGCCCGAGCGGCAGCGGCGTGTCGTAGTTGGGGAATTCCTTGGCGCGCATCAGGTTGCAGCGCGTCAGCAGCTCGTTGGCCGAGAGCACGCCGTTGAGCGAGTCGCCGGGAATGCCGAGCATGGTGGGGTAGCCGGCGCCGGTGCCGACGAACACGGCGTGGTACCCCAGCTCGTCGATCATCTGCTCGATGGTGAACAGGCGGCCGACCAGGGTGTTGCACTCGAACTTCACGCCCAGCTTCTCGAGCCGGCCGATCTCGGCGTCGATGACCTCGTTCGGCAGGCGGAAGTCCGGGATTCCGTAGCGCAGCACGCCGCCGGGCAGGTGGAAGGCTTCGTAGACGGTGACGTCGCAGCCGGCCTTGGCCATATCGGCGGCGCAGGCCACGCCGGCCGGCCCCGAGCCGACGATGCCGACGCGATAGGGAACCGGCTCGATGTACGGCGCGCCGGCCCAGCCCTCGGCGATCGCCTTGTCGCCGACCCAGCGCTCCAGCCGCCCGATGGCGACCGGCTCGAGCGACTCGCCGACGGTGCACACGCCCTCGCACTGGTTTTCCTGCGGGCAGACGCGGCCGCAGATGGCCGGCAGCAGGTTGGTGTCGGTGAGCACGTCGTAGGCGGCGCGGAAGTCCTTCTGCCCGATTTTCTGGATGAAGCCCGGAATGTCGATTCCCACCGGGCAGCCGCTGACGCAGGGCTGCTCGGGGCACAGCAGGCAGCGCTCGGCTTCGCGCAACGCGTCCTCCTGGCTGAAGCCGCAGGCGACTTCGGCGAAGTTCTTCACCCGCTCCTCAGGCGGCTGCTCGCGCATCGGGGTGCGCTCGCGGGGAATGGTGCGGATCGTCTTTTTCTTTGCCATTCAGCCTCCCGGCACTTCGTCGAATGGATCGGGCAGCTCCGCCTCTTCGACCGGCGGCGCTGTCTTTAGGCTCTGCGGCACGCTCGCCATGCGGCAGTTTTCCGACCAGCGCTGCGCCGCGGCCTTTTCCTGCTCGGTGAAGCGCCGCAGGCGCGTCATCAGGTCGTCGAAGTCGACCAGGTGGCCGTCGAAGTCGGGCCCGTCGACGCAGGCGAACTTCACCTCGCCGCCGATCTTGACGCGACAGCCGCCGCACATCCCGGTGCCGTCCACCATCAGCGGGTTGAGGCTGACCATGGTCTTGACCTTGTGCGCCCGCGTGGCTTCGGCGCAGCCCTTCATCATCACCGGCGGGCCGATGACGACGAATTCGTCGATGTCGTCGTGCTCGCGCAGCGCCTTCTTGATCCCGGCGGTGACCATTCCCTTGATTCCGGCCGAGCCGTCGTCGGTGCAGACGATCAGCTGGTCGCACACGGCGCCGAACTTGTCCTGCCAGAACATCAGCTCCTTGCTGCGGAAGCCGACGATGCCGATCACGTAGGCGCCGCTTTCCTTGTAGGCGCGGGCCTGGGGAAAGACCGGCGCCACGCCGAGCCCGCCGCCGACGCAGACCACCTTCTTCGCCTTGCCGACATGGCTCGGGATGCCCATCGGCCCGGTGACGCCGTACAGGCTGCTGCCGAGCACGCAATCGCGCTGCATCTCGCGGGTGGTCTTGCCCACGGCCTGGATCACCAGGGTGATGGTGCCCCGCTCGCGGTCGTAATCGGCGATGGTGAGGGGGATGCGCTCGCCTTCGGGGTGCGACATGACGATCACGAACTGACCCGGCTGCGCCGCCCTGGCCATCAGGGGATGGCTGACTTCCAGCAGATAGGTGACGTCGGAGAAGTCTTCCCGCGCCACGATCTCGAATTTCTGCATCTTCTGCGTCTCCACCCCTGCGGCTATTGACGGAAAACTAGGCCATGATCATTGCGGTAGCGCCTGGCGGCGGATGCTCTGTCGCCGCCGCGCTTCGGATTCGAAC
Organism: Burkholderiales bacterium; assembly: GCA_035266805.1. GTDB lineage: Bacteria > Pseudomonadota > Gammaproteobacteria > Burkholderiales > SG8-39 > DAHVFK01. The sequence goes on from DATFMS010000156.1 coordinate 7,371, forward strand.
TCCTCGAGGTCGGGATCGAGCGCGTTGCGCGCCGAGACGATGCCGATCGGCTCGCCGTTCTCGACCACCGGCACGTGGCGGAAGCCCTTCTCGTGCATCATGAGCAAGGCGTAGCCGAAACTCTCGCCCGGCGCCACGGTCATCGGATCCCTGGTCATGACCTCGGCCAGCCGGGTGGCGTGCACGTCGCGCCCCGGGGCGATGACCCGGAACACGGCATCGCGCTCGGTGAAGATCCCGACCAGGCGCTTCTCTGCAACCACCATGACCGCGCTGACCTTGCTCTCGGCCATCAGCTTGGCCGCCGTGCTTACGCTGGTGTCCGGCGCGGCCATGAGAAGCTTTTTGCGCTCCATCACGTTTCGCACCGGTTCATCCAGCATGGCGCCCTCTCGAGGGTCGTTGCAATTGCCCGAGGCTAACGGCTCCGGACCGCTCGACTTTGACCGTTATCAAGAGTCGCGCGGGCGGCCGCCAGCACTCTGAAATCCTTGCCCACGGTCAACAACGCCAAGGCGCAGCGGACTCGTGCCAGTGTGCGTGACGTAGTCGACATTGCCGGCCCGGCGGGCGCCGTTTCGCGCGCGCGGGGATGCAAATAAGCTGCATGATGTGAAAAGTCTCCTGGCTGACTGCGGGCCGGGAGGCGAATATTCGGGCGTCGCTGTCATCAGCTGTCGGGGGGAGTTCATGATCCGCACGCCGAGCAAACACCTGGTCCGCGCCGCCGCCGCCGCCCTCTTGGGGTCGATTGCCGCCGCCTGCACCACCGTCCAGCTGCCTGCCGCGCCGCAGCCGCAGGCCTCGGTTGCCCCGCCGCCGGCGCCGCCGCGGGTGGTGGTGGCCAGGCCCGCGCCGGCTCCCGCGCCCGCGCCGCGCTACAGCTCGATGCAGCAGTACGAGTTTGCGCTGGCGAAGCGCATCTTCGACGCCAATCGGGGCCACACCATCATGGGCAGGCTGCAGCCCCTGCTGCGTGCGGTCGTGGTGCTGCACTTCGAGATCGACGCCGCGGGCAAGGTGCACGACGTGCGCACCTGGCGCACCCCCGAGCGCGAAGCCGACCGTCTTGCGCGCGCCAGCCTGGTGCGCGCCGGTGCCCTGCCGGCGCCCCCGGCGGCGTGGCTGCGGGGCGGTACGCTGGGAATCACGGAGACCTGGCTGTTCAACAGCGACGGTCGCTTCCATCTGCGCGCCCTGGGGCCGCGCCAGGGCTAGGCCGGCATAAGGGCAGGCTAGGGCAGGCTGGCGATCAGGTCCTGCGCCGCGCGCTCGGCGATCTTGCGGAAAGTGAGCCGGCGCTCCTGCCCGGTGTCGAAAGCCATCGACACCTCGTCGGTGCCCTCCCAGGCGATGCTGCCGTCGCGGCTGTCCCAGACCTGGAAGAACACCCGCATGTTGGCGTACTGGGTGTTGAGCAGGCTCAGGCCGAGCAGGCTGAAGCGCCCGCGCGCGCCCTGCTCCATGTTGGCCAGCTTGAGTTGCACCAGGTAGCGCACCCCCGCGGCCTGCGCGACCTGCTTCAGCATCGCCTCGTCGAATACGCCGGTGTCGCGGTAGTCGCGGTACATGCGCCGGTAGGTCTCGGCCAGGCCGGCGCGGTTGACCGCGCCAATGGTCTGCGGCAGGGCGGCGAAGCGGATCTCGGGGCGCTGCGACTTGAGTGTGTCGGCGAATACGTAGGCCAGCGACTGCTTGTCCTCCTCCTGTCCCGTGACCGTCGACGGCGTGAGAAAAGCGAGGCCGCCCTCGGCCAGCTCGTTCGTCTGCAGGCGCAGGGTCTGGTGCTGCGGCGAGGAGTAGGTCTGCACGTCGCTGGCGCAGCTGGCAAGCAGCAGCGCGGAAGCGAAGCAGAAGAGGGTGCCGGCGCGCCGGATCGAAGTTTCTTTTCTCAAGGTGTTCCTCGTGGATTGACGACAGTATTTATCCGGCGCCGGATGACGGCTTCCGCATCGCGGTCGCCGGCCGCCTCGGCGCGCCTGGCCTGCACCTCGAGCCAGGCCAGCAGCGGTCGGCGCCAGCCGTTGGCCGACGCCGCGTCGACCGCGGCGCCGATGCCGTCCGGGGCGATGCGCCCGGCGCGCAGCAGCGCCCCGGCGGCCACCAGGCGCGCGAGCGGGTCCTCGATCGCCGCCAGCGCAGCGCTGCCGCCGGCGACGGCCTGGCGGTGCGGCGGCGCAAGCAGCGCCGGCTCGAGCGCCTGCCACTGCCCGGAAAGATAGGTCGCATAGGCCCGCTCCGCCGCGCTCGCGTCCGCCGCGAGCGCGCGGTAGCCCGGGCAGGGATCGAAATCGAGGCTCGCCACCTGCAGCGCGCAGCGCACCAGCTCGACGCGCGCCACGAGGTCGGGGCGGCCGGTGCGCGACACCTCGGCGCGGGCGCGGGCGAATTCGAGCTTCGCCACCCGGTCATCGCCGCGCAGGTAGGCCGCCTCGAAGTTGGCCAGCGCGCCGTGCGCGCTCGACTGCCAGTCCGGCGCAACCGGGCCGGCGGAACAGGCCGCGAGCAGCAGCAGGGCGCTCAGCGCAATCCTCATGGCAACTTCAACTCGGTATCGCGCTTGAAGGGCCATTTGCGGTTGACCTCGTCGATCAGGCTGCCGACCTTGCGCACGCTCGCCTCGACCTCGGCGCGCAGCGCGGCCAGGTCCTCGGTCGCGGCGGCCGTGTTGGCGCCGACCTTCTGCGCCTCGGCGAGCACTGCGTCGGCCTTCTTCAGGCTCGCGCGCGCGTCGCCGAGCACGGCATTGAGCTGCGCGATCGCCTGCTGCGTCTCGTCCATCACGCCGCCGGCGCCGAACACGCGCGCGTCGGCCTTGTCGATCGTGCGGCCGAGCTTCGCCGACACGCCGCCGAGCGAGGCGAGCAGCGCGTTGCTGCGGTCGAGCGCGTCGATCACCTTCTTCGCGTTCTCGTCCCCGCCGAGCAGGCCGCCGAGCGCGCCGTAGCGCCCCGTCATGCGCTCGCTGACGACGCGCAGATTGGCCAGGCTCGCATTCAGGTCGGAATCGGACGCGGTCATGCGCTCGATCTTGTCGAGCACGCTGCGCATGGTCGCCAGCAGCACCGGCAGCTGCTCGGTCGCGTCGCCGCGCAGCACCTGGCGCTCGGCGCCGTCGGGCAGCGGCGGGTCGTCCAGGTTGCCGGTGAAGGCGCGCAGGCGCGCGCCGCCGACCAGTCCGCGCTCGAGGGTGAACACGCTCGTGGTGCGCAGCCAGTGCACGTCCTTGACCGGCACCTCGACCTCGATCTTGGCCTTGCCGTTCTTCGACAGCTCGATGCGCTGCACGCGCCCGACCGGAAAGCCGGAGAAGGTGAGGTTGGCGCCCACCGCGATGCCTTCGGAGTCGTCCGCGATCAGCACCAGCTTCTGGGTCTCCCCGAACGCGCCGCGCGCGTACAGCACGTAAAGCACGAACCCCGTCACCAGCGCCGCGACGAGCGTGAGCAGCAGGATCGCCTTGAGCTCGACGTGCCGGATCGGCGGCGAGGACGACTGTTCGTGGGGTTCCATCGCGCGCTAGACGTACATGATCGCGAGGAAGCTGCCTTCGATCACCGCCAGCGCGAGCACCAGGCTTACCATGCCGCGCAGCACCGCTACCGCGGCCATGCGCTGCAGCCGCGGCACCGCGAGCGCGGAGGTGATCGGGATCACCGCCACCGCGATGCCGAACAGCAGCGTCTTGATTGCCAGGCCGATCGTCGCCACCGGGGCGAACACCTCGCCGGTGATGCGCAGGAACTGCGCCAGACCCCAGGGCGAGATGCCGTACATCTCGTAGTAGGTCAGCAGCAGCGCGACCGCGCAGTTGAGATAGGCGAGCAGCATCACCGCCACCGCGCTGCCGATCACGCGCGGTACCAGCTCGTGGCGCAGCGGATCGCGCCCCGCGCGCTGCTGCGCGTCGAGGTCGCCGCGGATATGCATCAGCACCACCTCGGTGTTGATCGCGGCCCCCGAGCGCAGCCCGACGAACAGCGCCGCGAACAGCGGGATCAGCTCGAGCACCAGCACCCGCACCGTGAGCTCGAGCGCATAGGCCGACAGGCCGTAGGCGTTCGAGCTGGACAGCACGATCCGGATCAGCACCCAGCTCAGCGCCGCGCAGGCGAGCGTGAACCCCGGCAGGATCTGCCAGGCCGAAAAGTAGATCTGCCGCGCCGCGACGCGGCGCGCGGCGGGATCGTAGGCCGAGGGCGAAAGCGCGGTCGCGAACGCCACCGCGGCGAAGCCGGCGCGGCGCAGGCGGAAGGCGATCGGCTCCATGCGCTCAGGCAAACAGCCTCCAGCCGAATCCGCCGCACTCGGTGCAGACCCGGGTCCCGAGCATGCCGGCGCCGTTGCACGACTCGCACTCGTCCCAGATCAGGGAAAGGTCGCTGTGGTAGGTGCCGTAGCAGCGCCGGCCGTTGATCATCGAGTCGCAGCGGTGGTTGAGCGTCTCGTGCAGCGCAGTCGGCGCGCGGCAGACGCTGCAGGCGCCCGCCGGCTTGGGTTTCTTGACTTGCCGCATGGCGCAAGTATAAAGGGCTGTGAGCTACGAATGCTTCGAGGTTTTGCGCGACGACCGGGTGGCCACGATCCGCCTCAGCCGTCCTGAGCGGCTGAACGCCATGACGCGGGAGTTCTGGCTCGAGCTGCCTCAAATCCTGCGCCGGCTGGACGCCGAGGGCGGCGTCCGCGCGGCGGTGGTCTGCTCCAGCGGCAAGCACTTCAGCGCCGGCATGGACCTGTCGCTGTTCCGCGACGGCGCGGCGCTCGACACCGGTTCGGTCGCCGCGCGCGAGCGCTTCCGGCAGCAGCTCAGGGCGCTGCAGGGCTCGTTCGACGCGCTGGCCAACGCGCGCTTTCCCGTGATCGCCGCGGTGCAGGGCGGCTGCATCGGCGGCGCGGTCGATCTCGCCACTGCATGCTGCCTGCGCTACTGCACGCGCGACGCCTACTTCGTGATCCAGGAGATCAACATCGGCATGATGGCCGACGTCGGCACCCTGCAGCGCCTGCCCAAGCAGCTGCCCGAGGCGGTGGTGCGCGAGCTCGCCTACAGCGGCGAGCGGCTGGGCGCCGAGCGCGCCGAGCGGCTCGGCTTCGTCAACGGCGTCTTCGACGGCCATGAGGCGCTGATCGAAGGCGCGCTCGCGGTCGCGCGCCGCATCGCCGCCAAGGCGCCGGCGGCGGTCGCCGCGAGCAAGGAGATGATCGGCTACGCGCGCGACCACTCGGTGGCCGAGTCCTTCGCCTATCTGAACGCGCTGCAGCCCGGCGTGTTCAGCATCGAGGACATCGCGCGCGCGGTGGCGGCGCAAAAGGGCGGCACGGCGCCCGCGTTCGAGGACCTGCCGCCGATCGACCCCCCGATCAAGCCCTGAGGCCGGGCGCGGCCGCGCGGCGAAGACATGGCGACCGTCCTCGGCTTTCTCGCCTGCGCGATCGCCATCGGCGTCGCCGGCAGCTACCTTTCGCGCTACGGCGACGTCATCGCGCGCCGCACCGGGCTGGGCGGCACCTGGGTCGGGGTGGTGCTGCTCGCGGTGGTCACCTCGCTGCCCGAGCTCGCCACCGGGGTGAGCGCGGTCACCGTAGGCGACACGCCCGACATCGCGGTGGGCGACGTCTTCGGCGCCTGCGTGTTCAACCTGCTCTACATCGTGGTGCTCGACTTCCTGGTGCGCGGCGAGTCGGTCTACACCCGCGCCCGCCAGGGCCACATCCTGTCGGCCGGCTTCGGCGTGATCCTGATCGGCTTCGCCGGCTTCAACGTGCTGCTGGCGCAGACCGGCCCGCATTGGGACTTGGGCCACGTCGGCGCCTACACGCCGGTGATCGTGGTGATGTACGTGGTGGCGATGCGCACCGTGTTCCGCTACGAGACGCTGAATCCGGCGCCCGCCGCAGAGGATGCTCCGCTTCGCTCCATGCCCAGCCTGCGCCAGGCGCTCGTGCGCTACGCGCTTGCGGCGCTGGTAGTGGTGGCCGCGGGCATCGCGCTGCCCTTCCTCGGCAAGTCGCTCGCGGCGCAGATGGGCTGGCAGGAGAGCTTCGTCGGCACCCTGTTCGTCGCTGCAATCACCTCGCTGCCGGAGGCCGCGGTGACGGTCGCGGCGGTGCGCATCGGCGCCCTGGACATGGCGATCGGAAACCTCTTGGGCAGCAATCTGTTCAACATATTCATATTGGCCCTCGACGACGCGCTTTACCTCCGCGGCTCGCTGCTCTCGCACGTGTCCCCCGAGCACGCGGTGTCCGCGCTGTCGGCGATGATGATGACCGGGGTGGCGATCGTCGGGCTGCTGTACCGTCCGCGCCTGCGCGTGTTCAAGACCGTGGGTTGGGTCAGCATCGTGCTGTTCGTGTTCTACTTGCTCAACGCCTATATCCTCTATCTCCATGACTGACACACTGTTCGCGGGCGAAACGGCGCTCGTCACCGGCGCGGGCAACGGCATCGGCCGCGCGCTTGCCCTGGGTCTCGCGCGCGAAGGCGCGCGGCTGCTGCTGGCCGAGATCGACCCGGCGCGCGGCGAATCGGCGCTCGCCGCGGTGAAGCAGGCGGGCGGCGCGGCCGAGTTGCTGCAGCTCGACCTGTCGCAGCGCGGCGCCGCCGAGCGGCTGGTCGAGCAGGCCGTCGCGCGCCTGGGGCGGGTCGACATGCTGGTGCACAGCGCAAGCCCGCCGCGGCGCGAAGCCGACACGCTGATGCAGGTGAGCGACGAGACCTGGGACGCGATGCACGAGGTCAACCTGCGCTCGGGCTTCGTGCTCGGGCGCGGCCTCGCGCGCCACATGATCGGGGCGCAGATCCGCGGCAGGATGGTGTTCCTCACCTCGCTGCACTCGGGCACGCCGCGCAACCTGCCGCACTACGCCACCGCCAAGGCCGGCATGCTGATGCTGGTCAAGGAGCTCGCCAAGGCGCTCGGCGCGCACGGCATCCGCGTCAACGCCCTCACCCCCGGCGCGGTCGCCGCGGGCGGCTTCAAGCCGAGCGCGGACCTGGCGGCGAAGATCCCGCTCGGGCGCCTGGCCGACGCCGACGACATCGCCGCGATGGGGCTGGCGGTGCTGAGCGAGAAGTTCGGGGGCTACGTCACCGGCGCCGACATCGTGGTCGACGGCGGGCTCGCGCTGCACAACTGGTTCGCCCCCGTGGTGCCCTGAAGGCCGGCATGGCCGAGCGCAGGGACTGGCACGCGCTGGAGGGCGCACAGGCGCTCGCGGAGCTCGCGAGCGCGCGCGGCGGGCTGTCGCTCGCGGAGGCGAAGGCGCGGCTCGAACAATACGGCGCCAACATGCTGCCGCCGCCGCCGCGGCGCGGCCCGCTGCTGCGCTTCCTGGCGCAGTTCCACAACGTTCTGATCTACGTCCTGATCGTCTCGGCGGCGATCACCGCGGCGCTCGGGCACTGGGTCGACGCCGGCGTGATCGCGGGCGTGATCGTGATCAACGCGATCGTCGGCTTCATCCAGGAGGGCAAGGCCGAGGAGGCGCTCGACGCGATCCGCAAGATGCTCTCGCTCTCGGCGCTGGTGCTGCGCGGCGGCGAGCGGCGCAGCCTGCCCGCCGAGCAGCTGGTGCCGGGCGACGTGGTGCTGCTCGCCTCGGGCGACAAGGTGCCCGCCGACCTGCGCCTGCTCGAGGCGCGCAACCTCAGGATCGACGAGGCGCTGCTCACCGGCGAGTCGGTGCCGGCGGAGAAGTCGGTCGCGCCGGTCGACGCCGGCGCGGCGCTGGGCGACCGTGCCTGCCTCGCGTTCTCGGGCACCATGGTCACCTACGGCAACGGCCTCGGCGTGGTGGTCGGCACCGGCACGGCGACCGAGATCGGGCGCATCAGCGAGCTGCTCGAGACGGTCGAGGAGATCTCGACCCCGCTCACGCGCCAGCTGGCGGTGTTCGGCCGCTGGCTCACGGTCGCGATCCTCGCGCTCGCCGGCGCCACCTTCGCGTTCGGCTACTTCCTGCGCGGCTTCAGCGCCGCCGAGATGTTCCTCGCCGCGGTCGGTATCGCGGTGGCTGCGATTCCCGAGGCGCTGCCGGCGATCATGACCGTGGCGCTGGCGATCGGGGTGCGGCGCATGGCGCGCCGCAACGCCATCATCCGCCGGCTGCCGGCAGTCGAGACGCTCGGCTCGGTCACCGTCATCTGCTCCGACAAGACCGGCACCCTGACCCGCAACGAGATGACGGTGCAGGAGCTGGTCCTCGGCGCGGCGACGGAGCAGCAGTTCGTGCGCGCCGGGCTGCTGTGCAACGACGCCGCCGCGCGCGAGGAGGGCGGCGCCTGGAAGCTCGAGGGTGACCCGACCGAGGCCGCGCTGGTGGCCCTCGCCCTGAAGACCGGGCTGCGCCCGGCGCGCGAGTACGCCGAGTGGCCGCGCCTGGACGCGATCCCGTTCGAGTCCGAGCACCGCTTCATGGCGACGCTGCACCACGCGCCCGACGGCTCGCACGCGATCTTCGTCAAGGGCGCGCCCGAGCGGGTGCTCGAGATGTGCGACGCCGAGCGCGAGGCCTGGGACGCGCGCGCCGAGGCGCTCGCGCAGCAGGGCATGCGGGTGCTCGCGCTCGCGCATCGCGGCGCCGACCGGGCGCAGGAAACGCTCGGCTTCGAGGACGTGCGCGAGGGCTACGCGCTGCTCGGCCTGGTGGGAATCATGGACCCGCCGCGCGAGGAGGCGGTCGAGGCCGTGCGCCAGTGTCGCGAGGCGGGTATCCGGGTCAAGATGATCACCGGCGACCATGCCGCCACCGCCCGCGCCGTGGGCGCCATGCTCGGCATCGAGCCGCAGGACGTGGTCGCGCGCGCCAGCCCGGAGGACAAGCTGCGCCTGGTCAGCGCGCTGCAGGCCGCGGGCGAGGTGGTGGCGATGACCGGCGACGGCGTCAACGACGCGCCGGCGCTCAAGCGCGCCGACGTCGGCGTGGCGATGGGCGAAAAGGGCACCGAGGCGGCCAAGGAGGCCGCCGACATGGTGCTCGCCGACGACAACTTTGCCTCGATCGAGCGCGCGGTCGAGGAAGGGCGCACGGTCTACGACAACCTGAAGAAGACCATCGTCTACCTGCTGCCGACCAACGGCGGCGAGGCGCTGGCGGTGATCGCGGCGGTGGTCATGGGCATGACGCTGCCGATCACGCCGGTGCAGATCCTGTGGGTCAACATGGTGACCGAGACCACGCTTTCGCTCGCGCTCGCGTTCGACCCGACCGAGCCGGCGGTGATGCGCCGCCCGCCGCGGGATCCGCGCGAGCCGCTGCTGTCGCGTTACCTGGTTTGGCGCGTCGTCTTCGTCTCGCTGCTGCTGCTCGCGGGCGTGCTCGGCCTGTTCCTGTGGGAGATGGGGCGCAGTGGCGACGTCGCCGTGGCGCGCGCGGCGGCGGTCAACGCGCTGGTGATGGGCGAGATCGTGTACCTTTTCAACAGCCGGCGCCTCAGCGACAGCGCGCTCGACCGCGAGGCGCTGTTCGGCAACCGCATTGCGCTGATCGCGGTCGCGGTGCTGGTTGTGCTTCAGCTCGCGTTCACCTACCTGCCGCCGCTGCAAACCCTGTTCGGCACCGGGGCGATGGACGCCGCGGCGTGGGCGCTGGTGGCCGCGTTCGGCGTCGCCATGTTCTTCGTCGTCGAGGCCGAAAAGGCGCTCATGCGCGCGCTGCGGCGCTGAGACTATACTTGTCAGAATGAAAGTCTTCGTCCGCATCCTGCTGCTCAGCGTGGTGCTCAACCTCGCCGACTGGCCCTACGTGGACGAAATCTTCGGCAGCGCCGGGCCAGTGAGCGAGTTGCTGGCCTCGAGCGAACAGGGCAAGCAGGGTCCGGCGCGGCATTCGGGCGCGGTGGGCCGCGTGCAGCGGGGATACCAGCTGCTGCTCG
>DATFMS010000157.1:0-19112 GCA_035266805.1 Burkholderiales bacterium
TCGACCGCGTCGGCGTCTCGCTGCTCGAGGCGGGCGGCGCGGGCTGCTGCGGTGCGGTGCGCTTTCATCTTAACCACCAGGAGGGCGGGCGCAACGACATGCGCGCGCTGATCGACGCCTGGTGGCCCTCGGTCGAGAGCGGCGAGATCGAGGCGATCGTGATGACCGCGAGCGGCTGCGGCTCGACCGTCAGGGAGTACGCCCACTTTCTGGCCGCGGACCCGGAATACCGCGAGAAGGCGGCGCGCATCGCCGCCATGACCCGCGACCTGTCCGAGGTGATAGCCGCCGAGAGCGACGCGCTCGGCGAGCACCTCGGCGACGCCGCGCCGCGCGCGCGGGTCGCGTTCCAGTCGCCGTGCTCGCTGCAGCACGGCCAGCAGATTCGCGGCGTGGTCGAAGCGCTGCTCGCGCGCGCCGGCTACGAGCTCACGCCGGTGGCCGAGGCGCACCTTTGCTGCGGCTCGGCAGGAACCTATTCGATCCTGCAGCCGGAGCTGTCGCTGCAGCTGCGCGCGCGCAAGCTCGGCGCGCTGCAATCGGGCCTGCCGGCGCAGATCGCGACCGCCAACGTCGGCTGCCTTGCCCACCTCCAGGCCGGAACCGAGACGCCGGTCAGGCACTGGGTCGAGCTGGTCGACGAGGCGTTGCAGCGTACAATTCCCGCATGAATGCGCCTCAGACAGCGGATACGCTCGCTGACGCCGGCAGCGAGGTGAAAGTGGTGCGCGCGGCGTGCCCGCACGATTGCCCGGACACCTGCGCCATGCTGGTGAGCGTTAAGGACGGCGTGGCCGTCAAGGTCCGGGGCGACCCGTCGATGCCGTTTACCGACGGCTCGTTGTGCACCAAGGTCGCCTACTACCTCGAGCGGACCTACGCTCCCGAGCGCGTGCTGCACCCTCTGAGGCGGGTCGGGCCGAAGGGAAGCGGCGAATTCCGCCGCATCGGCTGGGACGAGGCGCTGGACGAGATTGCCGCGCGGCTGAAAGCGCTTGCCGCCTCGCCCGAAGGCCCGGAGACGATCCTACCGTGCAGCTACGCCGGCACCATGGGCATGGTGCAGTACAGCTCGATGGACCGGCGCTTCTTCCACAAGCTCGGCGCCTCGATCCTCGACCGCACCTTGTGCTCCACGGCGGGCAAGTTCGGCATTAAGGCGACCCTCGGCGGCTCGGTGGGGATGGACCCCGAGCGCTTCGACGAGGCGAAGCTGATCGTGCTTTGGGGCGCGAATCCGGTTGTTTCCAATTTGCACCTGTGGTCGCGGGTGCAGGAAGCCAAGCGCCGCGGCGCCAAGGTGGTGGCAATCGACCCCTACCGCAGCCTCTCGGCGGAGAAGTGCAGCCAGCATATCGCGCCGCTGCCGGGCACCGACGGCGCGCTTGCGCTCGGCATGATGCACGTTCTGATCGCCGAGGGGCTGATCGACCGCGACTACATCGCGCGCCACACGCTCGGCTTCGAGCGGCTCGCCGCGCGCGTCGCGCGCCATACCCCCGAGTGGGCGGCGCGCACCTGCGGCATCACGCTCGAGGAGGTGGTGAACCTGGCGCGCGAGTACGGCAGCGTGCGTCCGGCGGCGATCCGCCTCAACTACGGCATGCAACGCCACGCCGGCGGCGGCATCGCCGCGCGCACCATCGCCTGCCTGCCGGCGCTCACCGGCGCCTGGCGCGAGGCGGCAGGCGGCATCGTCCTGACCACCGCGGATTTCTACGGCTTCGACCACGCCGCGCTGGAGCGGCCGGACCTGCTAGGCGCGCGACGGCCGCGCGTGATCAATCATTCCGCGCTGGGCGACGCGCTGACCCGCGCCGAGCCCCCGGTCCGCGCGACCATCGTGTACAACAACAACCCGGTCGCGGTCTGCCCCGATTCGGAAAAGGTGATCGCGGGATTCTCGCGCGAAGACCTGTTCTGCGTGGTGATGGACTCGTTCCTTACCGACACCGCGGACTACGCCGACATCGTGCTGCCGGCGACCACGCAGCTCGAGCACCACGACGTGCACAAGTCCTACGGCCACCTGTACGTGCTCGCCAACAACCCCGCCATCGCGCCGGTGGGCGAGTCGCTGCCGAACTCGGAAGTATTCCGGCGCCTGGCCGCGCGCATGGGGTTCGACGAAGCGTGCTTCCGCGACAGCGACGAGGACATCTGCGCGCAGGCGCTCGCCTCGGCCAGCCCGCGCATGCGCGGCGTCGACTGGCGCGAGGTGAAGCAAAAGGGCTGGCAGCGACTGCGGCTGCCGGAACGCTTCGCCCCGTTCGCCGAGGGCGGCTTCCCGACACCGTCGGGCAAGTGCGAGTTCTACAGCGAGTCGCTGGCGCGGCAGGGCCTCGATCCGCTGCCGTTCTTCAATCCGCCGGCCGAGTCGGTGGTGAGCAACCCGGCGCTGGCCGAGCGCTACCCGCTCGCCTTCCTGTCGCCGCCCGCGCGCCACTTCCTCAATTCGACCTTCGCCAACCTCAAGCGGTTCCGCGATTTCGAAGGCGAGCCGCGGCTCGAGATGCACCCGGACGATGCGGCGGCGCGCGGCATCCGTGACGGCGACCGGGTACGCGTGTTCAACGCGCGCGGCGAGTTCAACCTGCGCGTGTGCGTGAACGCCAGGCCGCGGCGCGGCGTGGTGGTGGCGCCTTCGGTGTGGTGGAAGAAATTCTCGCCGGACGGCCGCAACGCGAACCAGGTCACCTCGCAGCGCACCGCGGACCTCGGCGGCGGCGCGACCTTCTACGATTGCCTGGTGCAAGTCGAAACATCGGCCTGAGAGACGGGAGAGCCGGGCGATGCCGGGCGCAACGCATCTGTTCCTGAGTGACGAGCTAGGCGGCTACGGTTTCCCGGCCGGACACCCCCTGTCGATCGATCGCCAGGGCGCGTTCTGGCGCACCGCGTCGGCGCGCGGAATCGACTCTCGCGTCACACTGGCGGCGGCCGCGCCCGCCGGACGAGACGAGATCGAGCGTTTCCACCGTCCCGAATACGTCGAGCGCGTGATCACCGCCTCGCGCGAGGGTGCCGGCTACCTCGACTATGGCGACACCCCGGCGTTTCCCGGCTGCTACGAGGCGGCGGCGCACCTGGTCGGCGCGGCGCTCGAGGGCGCGCGGCGCGTCGTGCGCGGCGAGGCGCGGCGCACCTTTCAGCCGATCGGCGGGCTGCACCACGCGCGCCGCGGTGCTGCCGCGGGGTTCTGCGTGTTCAACGATCTGGGCGTGCTGATCGAGTCCCTGCGCGCGGAGCACGGCATTCGGCGCATTGCCTACGTCGACATCGACGTGCACCACGGCGACGGCGTGTACTACGAGTTCGAGGACGACCCCGAGCTGATCGTCGCCGATATCCACGAGGACGGCTCTTTTCTGTATCCGGGGTCGGGCTTCGCCTACGAGGCGGGAACGGGGGCTGCGCTAGGCACCAAGCTAAACCTGCCGTTGCGCCCGGGCGCGGGCGACGCGGAATTCTTCCGTGCCTGGGACGAGGCCGAGCGCTTCGTCGACGACCGCGCGCCACAGTTCGTGATCCTGCAGTGCGGCGCCGACAGCCTCGCGGGCGACCCGCTCGCCGACCTGCGCCTCACCCCCACGGCGCACGCGCACGCCGCGCGGCGGCTCGCGGCACTCGCCGAGCGCCATGCCCAGGGCCGCCTGATGGCCTTCGGCGGCGGCGGCTACAGCCTGGAGAACCTCGGCATGGCGTGGTGCGCCGTGCTCGAGGCGCTGCTCGAAGCCTGAAATGGAGCAGCGCGCCGCAGCGGCGGGGGAAGATCGAAGCCTGGAGGCGGCGCGGGTGTCCACCCTGTACCGGGTCGCCCGGCCCGCCTATGCAACGACGCTCGTGAATGCGGCGATTCTGGTCGCCGTGCTGTGGGGCGCGAGGGACGAAACCGCGCTCTTGGGATGGTACGCGGCGGTGCTGGCGGTGACGCTGGTGCGCGTTGCGCTGCATCGCAGTTTCGCGCGCGCCGACGCCGAAGGCGCCGCGCGCGGCTGGGAGCATCGCTTCGCACTGGGCGCGCTCGCTACGGGGGCAGCCTGGGCCTACGCCCCGGCATGGCTGTTCCCGCAAAGCGGCCCGCTGCTTCAAATGGCCGTGGTGTTCGTCGTCGGCGGCAGCATCATCGGTGCGGCAGGGGTGTATGCCGCGAGCCGGCTTGCGTTCTACGCCTTCGCCGCGCTGCCATCGGTCGCCATCGCGGCGCAGCTTCTGCTCCAGCCCGGCCGAACCTACAAGCTGCTCGGCCTGACGTTGGTGGTGTTTGGCGTGGTGATGGTGCGGGTTTACCGTGACATCCACGGCGCAGTCGTCGAGGCGCTGCGCACCCGCTTGCGCAATCAGGACCTGGTAGAGCGGCTCGCCGGGAGCGAGGCGCGCCTGCGCGACGCGATCGAGAGCTTTCCCGACGCCATCGCGGTGTGGGGGGGCGACGACCGCCTGGTGGTTTGCGACGATGCCTACGCCGGCCTTTACGGCGGCGGGCGGCGGCCGACCGAGCTCGTCGGCACGCCGTACGCGGAAGTCGCGCACGCCGCCTACGAGACCGAGCAGCCGTCCGGCTATGAGGGGCGGCGGGAAGACTGGATCGAACAGCGGGTGCGCCAGCACCACGAGGAGACCGGCGTGCTGCGCCAATTCCAGACGCGAGACGGGCGCTGGAAGCAGGGCAGGTCGGTGCCCACCGTGCTCGGCGGCTACGTCAGCGTGGTCAGCGACATTACCGACCTCAAGCGCGCTCAGGATGCCTATCTCGCGGTGCTGGCCGAGGAGCACCTCGTGCTCGACACCCTGCCGGTCGGGGTCGCCTTCGTGGAGCGGCGGGTGATCCTGCGCTGCAACCGGCACCTCGAGCAGATGCTCGGCTACGCGCCGGGCGAGCTGCAGGGCAAGCCGACCCGCGTCTGGTATTCGTCGGACGAGCAGTGGGACGCGGCGGGCGAAGAGGCCTATGGGCGGCTGGCGAGCGGGGAAATCATCGAGGGCGATTCGCGGCTGGTGCGTCGCGACGGTTCGCGTTTCTGGTGCCGCGCGCTCGGCCGCTCGCTGGACCCTTCGGCGCCCGAGGAATCGGCGATCTTCGTCTTTTCCGACGCCAGCGAGCGTATCGCCGCCGAGCAGGCGCTGCGCGCGAGCGAGGCGCTGTACCGCAACCTGGTCGCGACCTCGAGAGACCTCATCTGGTCGATCGACCTCGAGCGGCGCTGGACCTACCTTAACCCGGCCGCCGCGCAGCGGATCTACGGCTGCAGCGTGGACGAACTGATCGGGCGACCGCTGATCGAGCGCAGCGCACAGGCCGTGCGCGAGCGCGATGCCGCGGTGTTCGGCCGCGTCATGCAAGGCGAGCAGGTATTCGACTACGAGACGCGGCACACGAGGCGCGACGGCAGCTACGTGGACCTATCGTTCAATGCTACCGCCCTGCGCGACGCGAAAGGCGCTGTCGCCGGCGCCACCGGAACGGCTCACGACGTGAGCGAACAGAAGCGCGCCGCCGCGGCGCTGCACGAGAGCGTGGAGAAGCTGCGCCTCGCGGTGGATGCCGCCGACCTGTACTACTGGGAGTGGGACCTGAGCGCGGACAAGCTGGGCTGGGGCCGCGACCCCGGCGGTCTGATCGGGCGCCCCGACGATCGCTCGCACCTTTACCCGGATTTCCGCGAGATGGTTCACCCCGAGGACCGCGAGCGCTACCTGGCGACGGGACGCCACGCGCTCGCTTCGGGCGAGCCCTACGCGGCGGAGTTTCGCGTCGTCACCCGCGACGGAGAGGTGCGCTGGATCTCGGCCCACGGCTCCGTGCTCAGGCCGCCCGAAGGGGGAGCGACCAAGATGATCGGCGTATCGCAGGACATCACCGAGCGCAAGCGCCAGGAGGAGGAGATTCGCTTCCTCGCTTACCATGACACGCTCACTGGCCTGCCCAACCGGCGCCTGCTCGACGATCGCATGCGCCAGGCGGTGTACCTTGCGCAGCGGCGCGATGCTAAGGTTGCGGCGCTGTTGATCGACCTGGACGACTTCAAGCAGGTCAACGACGCCCTCGGACATCGCGCTGGCGACGCCGTCCTGCGCGAAGTGGCACAGCGGCTGTCGGCCTGCATGCGCAAATCCGATACCCTTGCGCGCCACGGCGGCGACGAGTTCGTGGCCTTGCTGCCGGACCTGCAGCGCGAATCCGACTGCCAGTTCGTCGCCGAGAAAGCGCTGCGCGCGCTCGAGCCGGAGTTTCGCGTCGAAGGGCGCGCATTCAGCATCGGCGCGAGCATCGGCATATCGGTCTTCCCGTCGGATGCCGGCGACGGTGAAACGCTCCTGCGCAACGCCGACGTCGCCATGTACCGGGCCAAGCAGCTCGGCCGGAGCCAGTACAAGTTCTACGGCCGCTGAGGCACGCGGTATAGTGGCCGCATGAGCAGCCCGCAAACCAGGCTGTCACCGACGCCGCGGCGCGGCGACTGGGGACAGTTCGCGCGCCTGGCGCGCTTCATGCTGCCTTACCGCGCCCGGATCGCGGGCGCGCTGCTGGCGCTGGTGGTGGCCGCAGGCTGCGTGCTCGCGCTCGGCCAGGGTCTGAAGCACGTGGTCGACAACGGTTTCGGCAGCGGCGACCCGCGCCTGCTGGACGAGGCGCTCGGCGCGATGATCGCCGTCGCCGCGGTGCTTGCGATCGCGACCTACTTCCGCTTCTTCCTCATGATGACCACCGGCGAGCGGGTGATCACGGACCTGCGGCGCGCGGTGTTCGACCACATCCTCGGCCTCGAGCCCGGCTTCTTCGAGGCCACCCGCACCGGCGAAGTGATTTCGCGCCTCACCACCGACACCACGCTGCTGCTGCAGGTGATCGGCTTCGGCCTGTCGATGTTCGTGCGCAACCTGCTGATGATGGTCGGTGCCGCGCTGATGTTGTTCGTGGTGAGCTGGAAGCTCGCGCTCATGGTGCTGCTCGGCGTTCCGGCGACGCTGGTTCCGATCCTGCTGCTCGGCCGCCGCGTGCGGCGCCTGTCGCGCGCCAATCAGGATCGGGTGGCGGACGTTTCGGCCTACGTTGACGAGGCGGTCCACGAGATCCGCACGGTGCAGGCCTACGCGCACGAGGACGCCGACCGGGCGAATTTTGCGCATCACGCCGAAGGCGCGTACAGCGTGGGCGTGGCGCGCATCCGGCAGAAGGCGCTGCTGATCTCGAGCGTTATGCTGATCGCGTTCAGCGCAGTCGGCCTGATTCTGTGGATCGGCGGCTACGACGTGCTCGCCGGCCGGCTCACCGCCGGCGAGCTCGCGGCGTTCGTGTTCTACGCGCTGGTGGTGGCGGGTGGCGCCGGAACAGTGTCCGAGGTGTGGAGCGAGCTGCAGCGCGCGGCCGGGGCGACCGAGCGCCTGGTCGAGCTGCTCGAGACACAGCCCGGCATCGTCGCGCCGCCGCAGCCGCGCCCGCTCGGAGCCGAAGCGGGAGGCGAGATCGAGTTCGACGGCGTGACCTTCGCCTACCCGGCGCGTCCCGGCACCGCGGCGCTGCACGGCTTCTCGCTCAAGGTCGTGCGCGGCGAGCGCGTGGCGCTGGTCGGCCCCTCGGGCGCCGGCAAGTCGACCGTGTTCGCGCTGCTGGCGCGCTTCTACGATCCGCAGGCCGGCGCGGTGCGCATCGATGGCATCGACGTGCGCGACTTCGAGCCGCGCGCGCTGCGCCGCCTGCTCGCGGTGGTGCCGCAGGAGCCGGTGATTTTCGCCGCCAGCGTGCTCGACAACGTCCGCTACGGCCGCCCGCAGGCGAACCGCGCCGCGATCGAGCGCGCCTGCGAGCGCGCGTTCGCGCTCGAATTCATCGAACGCCTGCCTCATGGGTTCGACACGCCTCTCGGCGAGCGCGGCGTGACGCTTTCGGGCGGGCAGCGCCAGCGGCTGTCGATTGCCCGCGCGCTACTCGCCGACCGGCCGATCCTGCTGCTCGACGAGGCGACCAGCTCGCTCGACGCCGCCAGCGAGCGCATGGTGCAGCAGGCGCTCGACGAGCTCGAGCGCGGGCGCACGACGCTCGTCATCGCGCACCGGCTCGCCACCGTGCGCCATGCCGACCGCATCGTGGTGCTGGAGCGCGGCGCGATCGTTGCGCAGGGCACGCACGCGCAGCTGATGCGCGAGGCGGGCTTGTACGCGAACCTCGCCGCGCTGCAGTTCCTGGACGTGGAGCTGGCTGCCTGAAGGCGGTCGCCGCATTGCTCGCGGGGACGCTCGCGCTCGCGGCGTGCGCCGGCGCGCGCGCCGAGGAGCCGCTTCAGGTCGGCTCCAAGCGTTTCACCGAGTCGTACATCCTGGGCGAAATCCTCACCCAGACCGCGCGCGCGGCGGGCCGACCGGCCGAGCACCGGCCGGGCATGGGTGGCACCGCGATCCTGTTCCAGGCGCTGCGCACCGGCGCGATCGACGTCTACCCCGAATACACCGGCACCATCGCGCGCGAGATCCTGAAACTGCGGCGGCGCTCGCCGGACCTGCCCGCGCTCAACGCGCGCCTGCACCGGCTCGGACTCGAGGCGGGCGTGCCGCTCGGATTCAACAACACCTACGCGATCGGCATGCGGCGCAGCCAGGCGGAGCGCCTGGGGATAAAGAAAATCTCGGACCTGGCGCAGCATCCGGAGCTCAAGCTCGGCTTCGGCCACGAGTTTCTCGGCCGTCGCGACGGCTGGCCGGGGCTCAAGTCGGCCTACGGGTTGCCGCAGAAGCCGCGCGGACTCGACCACGGCCTTGCCTACGAAGCGCTGGCGCAGGGCGAAATCGACGCGATGGACGTCTACACGACCGACGCCAAGATCCTGCGCTACCAGATCACCCTGCTCGTGGACGACCGCAGGTTTTTCCCGGTCTACGACGCGGTGCTGCTTTACCGCCTCGACGCGCCGCGGCGCTTCCCCGCGGCCTTCGCCGCCTTTCGCGGACTGAAAGGAAAGATCGACGCGCCGCACATGATGCAGCTCAACGCGCGCGCGGAGCTCGACAAGCGCTCGTTCGCCGCGGTGGCCTCGGAATTCCTTTCCGGGCGCGATTCGATCAAGCGGCGCTCGCTCGCGGCGGCGGTGTTCGCGCCCGACTTCTGGCGCCTGCTGCGCGAGCACGTCTTCCTGGTGCTGGCCTCGCTCGGCGCGGCGGCGCTCGCGGGCGTCCCGCTCGGCATCGCGGCGGCCAAGCTGCGCGCGCTCGCGCAGCCGGTGCTGGCGCTCACCGGCCTGGTGCAGACCATCCCGGCGCTCGCGCTGCTCGCGTTCCTGATTCCGCTCACCGGCACCATTGGTCTGTGGCCGGCCCTGATCGCGCTGTTCCTCTACGCGCTGCTGCCGATCGTGCGTAATACGCATGCGGGCCTCGGCGGCGTGCCCGCCGGGCTGCGCCAGGCCGCGCTGGCGCTCGGCCTGCGGCGCGGCACGATCCTGGCGAAGATCGAGCTGCCGCTTGCGGCGCCGACCATCCTCGCCGGGATCAAGACCTCGGCGGTGATAAATGTCGGCACCGCGACAATTGCCGCCTTCATCGGCGCCGGCGGCTTTGGCGAGCGCATCGTGCAGGGACTGGCGCTCAACGACGACGTGATGCTGCTCGCCGGCGCGCTGCCGGCGGCAGGGCTCGCACTTATCGCGCATGCCATGTTTGAGCTGATCGAGCGCGCGTTCGCGCCGCGCTCGCGCTAGAATCGCCGTTAATACAAACAAGGGAGAACCAAACCATGAGAATCGGCGTTCCCGCCGAGACCCTTGGGGGCGAGACCCGCGTTGCCGCGACCCCCGAGACGATCAAGAAGCTCGCCGCCAAGAATGAGGTCCGGGTCCAGTCCGGCGCCGGCAGCGGCTCGAGCATTCCGGACAAGGACTACGAAGCGGCGGGGGCGAAGCTGGTTGCCTCGGCGGCCGAGGCTTACGACGCCGAGGTGGTGCTCAAGGTGCGCGCGCCGGCGGGGGGCGAACTGGAGCTGCTCAAGCCCAAGTCGCTGCTGATCGGCCTGCTCAATCCCTTCGATCCGGCAGGCATCGAGGCGCTCGCCAAACGCGGCGTCACCGGTTTCGCGATGGAGTCGCTGCCGCGCATCTCGCGCGCGCAGTCGATGGACGTGCTCTCTTCGCAGGCGAACATCGCCGGCTACAAGGCCGTGGTGCTGGCCGCGGCCGAGATCGGTCGCTTCTTCCCGATGCTGATGACGGCCGCGGGAACCGTGAAAGCGGCGCGCGTGCTGATTCTCGGCGCGGGCGTCGCGGGCCTGCAGGCGATCGCCACCGCCAAGCGCCTGGGCGCGGTGATCGAGGCCTCCGACGTGCGCCCGGCGGTGAAGGAGCAGATCGAGTCGCTCGGCGGCAAGTTCCTCGACGTGCCCTACCTGACCGACGAGGAGCGCGAGATCGCGCAGGGGGTCGGCGGCTACGCGCGGCCGATGCCGGCGGACTGGATGCGCCGCCAGGCCGAGCTGGTGCACCAGCGCGCGACGCAGTCGGACGTCATCGTCACCACAGCGCTGATCCCGGGGCGCCCGGCGCCGAAGCTGATCAAGGACGAGACGGTGCGGCAGATGAAGCCGGGGTCGGTGATCGTCGATCTCGCGGTCGAGCAGGGCGGCAACGTCGAGGGCTCCGAGCCCGGCAAGATCGCGCTCAAGCACGGCGTCAAGATCATCGGGCTGACGAACCTGCCCGGGACGGTGCCGTTCGACGCCTCGGCGCTGTACGCGCGCAACCTGTACAACTTCCTCGCCCTGATGCTCGATCCGAAGAGCGGCGAATTCAAGCTGGACAAGGAAGACGAGATCATCGCCGGCACCATGGTCTGCGCCGACGGTGCGGCAACCAAGCGAGGCTGAAATGTCAGGAACCGTAGACCCCACCATCCTAAACCTCGTGGTCTTCGTGCTCGCGGTGTTCGTGGGCTACCACGTGATCTGGAACGTGACGCCGGCGCTGCACACGCCGCTGATGAGCGTCACCAACGCCATCTCGTCGGTGATTATCGTCGGCGCGATCCTCGCCGCGGCGCCGAACGAGACGGACTTCGGCTCGGTCCTCGGCGTGATCGCAGTCGCGCTGGCGTCGATCAACGTCGCCGGCGGCTTCCTCGTCACGCAGCGAATGCTGGAAATGTTCAGGAAGAAGCAACCCAAGAAAGAGGGCGGCAAATGAGCGCCAACCAGCTTACCCTGTGGTACCTGGTCGCCTCGGTGTGCTTCATCCTGGCGCTCAAAGGGCTGTCGTCGCCGACCACCGCGCGGCGCGGCAACCTGTTCGGCATGGTCGGCATGACCATCGCCGTGCTGACCACCATCGCGGTGGTGGCGCACGGCCGCATCGACCTGATCCTGATCGCGATGCTGGTCGGCGGCACCGTCGGCGCGATCGTCGCGCGGCGCGTACAGATGACGCAGATGCCGGAACTCGTCGCGGCGATGCACTCCATGGTCGGCATGGCCGCGGTGCTGATCGCGATCGCGGTGGTCAACAATCCGGGCGCGTTCGGCGAGCACGACCCGCTGCCCGCCGGCAACCGGCTCGAGCTCTTCATCGGCACATTCGTCGGCGCGATCACTTTTTCCGGCTCCGTGATCGCGTTCGGCAAGCTTGCCGGGCTGGGCAAGAAATTCCGCCTGTTCTCGTCGGCGCCGGTGGTGTTCAAGGGTCAGCACCTGCTCAACCTGGCGCTCGCGCTCGTCATGATCGGCTTCGGCATAGCGTTCTTCATGGCCGACGACAAAGGCTGGACGCCGTTTGCGGTGATGACCGCGATTGCCTTCGTGCTCGGCTTCCTGATCATTATCCCGATCGGCGGCGCCGACATGCCGGTGGTGATCTCGATGCTGAACAGCTACTCGGGCTGGGCGGCGGCGGGAATCGGCTTTTCGCTCAACAACGCGATGCTGATCATCGCCGGCTCGCTGGTCGGCTCCTCGGGCGCGATCCTCTCCTACATCATGTGCAAGGCGATGAACCGCTCGTTCTTCAGCGTAATCCTGGGCGGCTTCGGCGCCGCCGAGGGCACCGCGGTTGCCGGCGGCGAGCAGAAGACCGTGCGCTCGGGCTCGGCGGACGACGCGGCGTTCCTGATGGCGAACGCGGAGTCGGTCATCATCGTGCCCGGCTACGGCCTGGCGGTTGCGCGCGCGCAGCACGCGGTCAAGGAAATGGCCAACAAGCTGATCGAGAAGGGCGTGACCGTGCGCTACGCGATTCACCCGGTTGCCGGCCGCATGCCCGGGCACATGAACGTGCTGCTCGCGGAAGCGGAAGTCCCCTACGACCAGGTGTTCGAGATGGACGACATCAACGGAGAATTCGGCACAACCGACGTGGTGCTGGTGCTGGGGGCGAACGACGTCGTCAACCCGCTCGCGCACGAGAAGGGCAGCGCGATCTACGGCATGCCGATCCTCGAGGTGGCCAAGGCGCGCACGGTACTGGTGAACAAGCGCTCGATGGCCGCGGGCTACGCCGGACTCGACAATCCGCTGTTCTACATGGACAAGACGATGATGGTGTTCGGCGACGCCAAGAAGGTGGTCGAAGACCTCGTCAAGGCGCTCGACTAGACCCATATGGGGTCGAGGGAAGAGATCCTCGCCGCAATCCGCAAGCGCCAGGGGCGCGGCGGGGCCTCGCCCCCGGCGGCCGAGCGCGAGCAGCTGCAGACGTATCTTCGCGCCCATCCGCGCGGGCCGCTGCCTGAAGTCGCCGGCGACCTCGCGACACGCTTCTGCGCGCGCGCCGAGGCCAGCGCCAGCACCTGCGACCGGGTAGCGGCGATGGCCGAGGCGCCCGGCGCGGTGGTGCGCTACCTGGAGGCGCATGGCCTTCCCCGGTCCGGCTGCGTCTGGCCGAGCCTGGCCGGGCTGGACTGGAAGGCCGCCGGACTCGAGCTCGAGCCGCGGGCGGCGAGGGGCGACGACATGATCGGCGTGACCGGCGCGTTCTGCGCGCTCGCGGAGACCGGTACCCTGGCAATGGTTTCCGGGCGCGACACGCCCGCCAGCGCGAGTCTTCTGCCCGAGACGCACATCGCGGTGGTGCCGCTGGCGCGCGTGGTGCGCCATATGGAGGACGCCTGGGATCTGATGCGCGCGGAGCTCGGCCAGCTGCCGCGCGCGGTGAACTACATATCGGGGCCTTCGCGGACCGCCGACATCGAGCAGACCCTGGTGCTCGGCGCGCACGGCCCTTATCGCGTTCATATCGTATTGGTCGGCTGAGCCGCGCGCGACCGGGGCCCCGGAGCATGCGAGCGAGCGACATTGCGGCCTGGCGCAGCAAGCTCACCGGCGGCGCGCGCACGCTGCGTGGTTTTCTCGCTCGACGACTGCCGCCGCCGCCGCTTCGCATCGGCATGTCGGCGCGGCTGTTCCATCCCCGCCCCGACGCCATCGGCCTGCAGGGCAAGCGCATGCAGTACCTCGAGCAGTCTGTCGCGCACTGGGTCATGTCGCGCGACGTGCTGGTGTTCATGGTGCCGACGGTGGACAAGGACAGCCTGTTCCATCGCAGCAATATCCGCGTCGCCGATTACGCTCGCGTGCTCGACGGGCTGGTGCTGCAGGGCGGCGCCGACGTCAGCCCCCTGACCTACGGCGAGGAGCCGCTGGACGCCGAATGGGCCGGCGACCGCCTGCGCGACGTCTACGAGATCGAGCTGCTGCACGAATTCGTCGAGGCCGGCAAGCCGGTACTCGGCATCTGCCGCGGCGCGCAGTTGATAAACGTCGGCTTCGGCGGCACGCTCTACCAGGACATCGGCACCCAGCTGCCCGCCGCCCAAGCGCACGTGACCGGCGCCTACGAGAAGAACCTGCACCAGATGCGCATCGAGCCCGGGTCGGGCCTGGCGCGCCTGTACCCGGGGGTCGAAGCGACGCGCATCAACTCGATCCACCATCAGTCGATCAAGGCGCTCGGCCGGAACCTTGCCATCGAAGCGCGGTCCGAACCCGACGGCCTCATCGAGGCGGTACGCAGTACGGGCAAGAGCTACGTTTTCGCCGTACAGTGGCACCCCGAGTTCCACGCCCCGGGCGACGACAGCGTGCTCGACAGCGCCCCGATACTGGACGAATTCCTGCGCGCAGCGCGCGGCTAGGCAAGAGCAAGGAGGAGCGTTGGATCTGAGCTTTCTGCCGCAGCTCCCGTTCGCGCTGTCGGCACCGATCATGTTCGGCGCCTTGCTCGCGGCGGGCCTGCTGGCCGGCGAGGCGGCGAACCGCTATGCGTCGCTGCCGCGCATTACCGGCTACGCGCTGGCCGGGGTCGCGCTCGGCCCCCAGCTCAGCGGGCTGCTCAGCAGCGAAGTGCTGCACGCGCTCAGCGTTCTGATCGACCTCTCGGTCGGCCTGATCGTGTTCGAGCTGGGATTCCGCTTCGATTGGGCGTGGCTCAAGCGCAACCGCTGGCTGCTGGTGACGGCCGTCGCCGAAAGCCTGTTCGGGTTCGGCGCCATTTTCGGCGCCTTGGCATACTTCGGCTTCGAGCCCGTGCTGGCGGCGAGCGCCGCGGCGATCGGCACCGCCACTTCGCCCGCCGTGGTGATGCTGGTCGCGCACGAGCTGCGGGCCGAGGGTCAGATTACCGAACGCGCGCTGCTGTTCACGGCGGTCAACAGCGTGTTTGCGTATGTCGCGCTCACCCTGCTGCTGCCGCTGCTGCACATCGAACTTCAGGTCGGCTGGCTCGAAGCGCTGCTGCGCCCGTTGTATATCCTCGGCGGTTCGCTGCTCGCGGGCGCCGCCGCCTGCATGCTGATGCTGGCGCTTGCCCGCTGGCTCGGAAAACGCGAAGACCGACAGTTCGTGCTGCTGGTGGCGATGGTGGTGCTGACCGTAGGCGTGGCGCGCAGCCTCAATCTGTCGGTGATGATCGCGCTGATGACGCTCGGCGTGCTGGCGCGCAACCTCGACCGGCGCCACGTCCTGATGCCGCTGCGCTTCGGCTACGGCGGGCAGCTGTTCTTCGTCATCCTCTTCGTGCTTACCGGCGCGGGCCTCGAGTTCGGCGCCTGGGCCACGGCGGCGGGGCTCGTCGCCACGCTCCTGGTGGTGCGCTTTCTCGGCAAGGGGCTCGCCATCCTTCTGTTCGGCCGCCTCTCGGGGGTGCGAACGGGCGGCGCGGGATTGCTGGCGATCGCGCTGCTGCCGCTGTCGGGTCTCGCGGTCGGAATGGTGCGCGACACGAGCGAGTTGTCCCCGGCCTTCGGCAAGGAGCTGGCCGGGATACTGCTCGCGGCGGTAGCGATTTCCGAGCTGCTCGGGCCGCTCGCGACCCAGTTCGCGCTGCGGCGCGCCGGCGAGGCGGACCCGGGGGCGCGCGGTGGCTGAGGCAGGCGCCGTGGACGAGATGGACTTCAGGCCTTCCGCCGCGACAAGCCTCGGGGTCGAGCTCGAGCTGCAGCTGCTGCGCGCCCACGACTTCGACCTTTCGCGCGGGGCCGGCGACCTTCTGGCGCTGCTGGAGAAGCGCAAGTTGCCGGGTGCGGTGAAGCCCGAAATCACCGAGAGCATGGTCGAGCTGAACAGCTCGGTTCATCGGCATCACGGCTCGCTGCGCGACGAGCTGGCCGTGATGCGCGACGCGGTGGTGAAAGAGGCCGGCGTGCTCAACCTGCGCGTCGCGGGCGGCGGCTCGCACCCCTTCCACGACTGGGCCGACCGGCGCATTTTCCCGACCGGGCGTTTCCGCTCGATCCTGGAGCGATACGGATACCTGGCGAAGCAGTTCACGGTATTCGGGCAGCATATCCACGTCGGCTGCCCGAGCGGCGACGACGCGGTGTACCTGATCCATATGCTGACGCGCTATGTGCCGCATTTCATCGCGCTTTCTGCCGCCTCGCCGTTCTACCAGGGCGAGGACACCCTGTTCCAGTCCTCGCGCCTGACCTCGATCAGCGCCTTCCCGCTTGCGGGGCACATGCCGTTCGTGCGCGACTGGGCGGAGTTCCTGGAGTACTACGACAAGATGCGCGGCTTCGGCATCGTCACCAGCATGAAGGATTTCTACTGGGACATCCGGCCCAAACCCGAGTATGGAACGGTCGAGATCCGCGTCTGCGACACGCCGCTCACCGTGCAGCGGGCGGCGCTGCTGGGGGCCTATGCCCAGGCGCTGGTCGCCTATCACCTGCAGGAACGGCCGCGCGCGCCGGCCCGCGCGGTTTACCTGGTCAACAGCTTCAACCGGTTCGAGGCCAGCCGCTTCGGTTGTCGCGGCGAGCTGGTCGAGCCCTACGAGAGTCGCAGGAAGAAGATCGGCGCCGACATTCTCGAGACCATCGAGACCGTGATGCCTCATGCGCTGCAGCTCGATGGCGCCGACGCGCTCACCGAGCTCGCGGCCGACGTGCGCCTCGGCTATTCCGACGCCAACTGGCTGCTCGAGTGCCACACGGTGCGCGGCTCGCTGCCCGACGTGGTGCGCGAGTCCGCGGCCCGCTGGGCCGGGACGCCGCCCGACGCGCGCTGAGCGCGGTTTGGCCGAGCGCCGCGCATGCGGCTACAATCGCGGCGGCCCCGCTGCCGTTTCGCACACAACAACCATGCTCCAGCTCGCAAGCCTGCTTGCCTCGCTCTACGCCTTCTGGATCCTGATGTCGGGGTACTTCACGCCGTTCATGCTCGCCGCGGGGTTCGGCTCGGCGCTCGCGGTGGCCGTGTTCGCGCATCGCCTGGAGCTGATGGACCGCGAGGGACATCCCATGCATCTCACGGCAGCCGCGATTGGCTACTGGCCGTGGCTGATCAAGGAGATCTGGAAGGCGGGCATCCAGGTCTCGCGCATCATCCTCGATCCGAAGCTGCCGATCAGCCCGACCCTGGTGCGCTTCAAGCCGGGCCAGGAATCGACGGTGGGGCTGGTGACCCACGCGAATTCGATTACCCTGACGCCCGGCACAATCACCGTGCAGGCCGGCCGCGACGAGTTTCTCGTCCACGGGCTCACCCGAGAGGGCGCCGAAGGCTGCATCGACAGCGAGATGGACCGCCGCGTGCGGCGCTTCGAGGGGAGCAACTGAATGTTCACCGCGGCCGCGCTGGCCCTGCTGGTCACCGTTGCGCTCGCCCTGGTGCGGGCGCTCGCCGGGCCCACGGTGTTCGATCGCGCGCAGGCGGCCAACACCATCGGTACGGTGGCGATGTTGCTGCTGGCGGTGATCGGCTTCCTCACGGGCCGGCCCGAGTTCCTCGATCTCGCGATCGTCTACGGCCTGCTGAACGTGGTGGGGACGATCGCGGTGCTGAAGTTCTTCCGCTACGGCGATCTCGGCGAGCCCGGCGACGAGACGACGGCCAGATGAGCGCCCTGATCGACGTCCTGTCGTGGACCCTGCTGCTGGCGGGCGGCGCGTTCTGCGTCATCGGCGCGCTGGGTCTGGTGCGCATGCCCGACTTCTTCACCCGCATGCATGCCGCGAGCGTCACCGATACGCTCGGCGCAGGGCTGATCCTGCTGGGCCTGATGCTGCAGGCGGGATTGACGCTGATCACGGTCAAGCTGGTCGTGATCGGCCTGCTGATCTTCTTCACCAGCCCGACCTCGACCCACGCGCTGGCGCAGGCCGCGCTGGCGCGGGGCCTGCGGCCCATGCTGGCGCAACCTGAGGAGGACGTGTCATCGAAGAGCTGATCGTCATCGTCCTGCTTTCGCTGATGGCCGCGCTGACGCTCGGCATCGCCTTGCAGCGCAACCTCTACGCGGTGGTGGTGCTGAGCGGGGCCTACAGCTTCCTCATGGCGACGGCGCTGGTCGCGCTCGACGCCGTCGACGTCGCGATGACCGAGGCCTCGGTGGGGGCCGGCATCTCGACCGTGCTGCTGCTGGGCGCGCTCTACCTTTGCGGGGGCGAGGAGGCCAAGCCGCTTACCCGCCCCTGGCTGCCGCTGGCGATCGCGCTCGTGATCGCCGGCGCCCTGGTGTACGGCACCCTGGGCCTGCCGGCTTTCTCGGACCCGACGGCGCCGATCCACATCCACGTCGTGCCGCGCTACCTGCACGACGCGCTCAGGGAGACAGGCGTGCCGAACGTGGTCACCGCGGTGCTCGCCAGCTACCGCGGCTACGACACGCTGGGGGAGACCACGGTGGTGTTCACCGCCGGCGCGGGCGTGATCGCGCTGCTGCGCCGCCTGCGCCGGCGCAAGGACGGGGGGCACAAGGCGTGAGGGGCTTCCTCGTCCTGCGCGTGGTGGCGAAGCTGCTGATGCCGTTCATGCTGGTATTTGCCCTCTACGTGCAGTTCCATGGCGATTACAGCCCGGGCGGAGGCTTCCAGGCGGGCGTCATCATCGCCGCAACCATGATCTTCTATGCGCTGATCTTCGGCCTGCCGGCGGCGCGCCAGCTGGTGCCGGAAGCGCTGGTCGAGACGATGGTGGCGCTCGGCGTTCTGATCTACGCCGGCGTCGGGGTCGCGGGACTGCTGCTGGGCGGCAACTATCTGGATTACTTCGTCCTCGCGCACTCGCCGGTGCACGGCCAGGAGCGCGGCATCTTCTGGGTCGAAGTGGGCGTTGCGGTCACCGTGTCGGGGGTGATGCTGAAGATCTTCTACATGTTCGCCGGCCGCCAGCGCAGCGCGGAGGACGAATGAGCGTCGCCAGCCATTTCAGCTACTGGGTCACGATCCTGCTGATGGTTGCGGGCCTGTACATCGTCATCGCCCGCGGCAACCTGGTGAAGAAGCTGATCGGGCTGTCGATCTTCCAGACCTCGGTCTACCTGCTCTACATCGCGCCCGGCAAGCTGATCGGCGGCACGGCGCCGATCGTTTCCCCGGCCTTCAAGGTCTATTCCAACCCGCTGCCGCACGTGCTGATCCTCACCGCGATCGTGGTCGGCGTCGCCACGCTGGCGCTCGGGCTCGCGCTGGTGGTGCGCATCCGCGAGGAGTACGGCAGCATCGAGGAGGACGAGATCCTCGCCGCCGACCGCGCCGACGGGGACCACGAGTGACTTTCGCCCACCTGCCCGCCCTCGAGGTGGTGGTGCCTCTGATCGCGGCGCCGCTGACGGTGCTGATCCGCCGCTCCACGGCGGCGTGGGCGATCGCGGCCGCGGCGTGCACCTTTTCCTTCGTCGCCGCCTTGCTGCTCGCCGCGG
>DATFMS010000158.1:0-10513 GCA_035266805.1 Burkholderiales bacterium
GATGGCGAGGAAGATATAGCAGGCGGTGATGGTCATGCCCATGCCGAAGATGAAGCTGGTGATTGCGCCCATTACCAGCAGCACGTAGATGTTGTTGCCGGCCAGATACACGAGGTCGTTGGCGAGCGTGCCGGCGAGCCCGGTGACCGAGAGCGAGCCGATGATCAGGCCGACGCCCGCCAGCAGCGCAGAGAGCTCGCCCAGCGCGCCGCAGATCCCCTCGAAGAGCGTGCCGAGCTTGCGCCAGTTCAGCCGATAGCGTTTGGAGAACTGATTGATGACCAGCAGCAGCGCTGTGGCGTAGAACGGCGCAATCGCCTCCTGCTGCAGCACGAGCAGCATCCACACCAGCAGCACGAACACGATGAGGTAGTGCCAGCCCTCGGCGAAGGTGCGCCGCACGGAGGGCAGTTCGGCGCGTGGCAGGCCCTTCAGGCCGCGGCGCGCGGCATAGCCGTCGATCTGTACGAACAGCGCGAGGTAGAACAACAGCGAGGGCACCAGCGCGGCGAGCGCCACGGTCACGTACGGCACGCCGAGGAACGACGCCATGACGAACGCGGTCGCGCCCATGACCGGCGGCATCAGGACGCCCCCGGTCGAGGCGCAGGCCTCCACCCCGCCCGCGAAGGCGGGCGCGAATCCGATGCGCTTCATCGCCGGAATCGTCACCACGCCGGTGGTGAGCACGTTCGACACCACGCTGCCGGAGACCGAGCCCATCAGGCCGCTGGCGAAGATCGACACCTTGGCGGGTCCGCCGCGCACCGAGCCGAACAGCGCGAAAGCGAGGTTGTTGAAGAAATGCGCGGCGCCGGTGTACTGCAGCACCGCGCCGAACATGACGAAGCCGATCACCAGCTGGCCGAAGGCCCGCGTCGGGATGCCGAGCACGCTTTCGCTGCTCGCAAAGTGGTACGCGGCGGTGGTCGGCAGGCTCTGCGGCAGGCCGGATATCGGGCCGGGCATGTAGCCTGCGTAGACGGGGTAGAACGAGATTACGGTGACCACCACGAACACGGCGGTGCCGCCGGCGCGGCGGGTCGCCTCCAGGATCACCAGCCAGCCGGCGAAGGCCACCGCAATTGCCACCTTCGGCGCGCTGAATTCCCAGCCCTCGGTGATGATGCGGTGCGCATTGAGCGCGTAATAGGTGAACACCGCGACCGTGACGAAGAAAAGCGCCGCGTCGTACCACGGCACGCCATCGCGGCGCGCGCGCTTCGACGCCGGGATCAGGATGAACACGCAGCCCGCGAGCAAAGCGCACAGCCAGTACAGGTAGGCCGTGCCGAGCAGCACCTTGCCGACGAAGAAACCGAGGTTGAGGAGCTGGTTCAGGGCGAGAAAAACCGCTGCCGAGGCAACCGCGATCAGCACCGCGCGCCAGGCAGGCGGCAGCTTGCGGTAGCGCAACTCGGCGGCCGCCTCGACCGCGTCCTGCGCGGCGTCGCTCACCGTTTCCGCCCGCAATCAGCGCTGCGCGCGACAGCTTTCACCGTCGCGCGCAGAAAAATTGCCAACTCGTGATAACCGGCTACATGCCGGCTTTGGCGAGCGCGCCGGCGCGCGCCTTCGTCCACGCCTGCTCGAAGGCCTTGTCGTCCGCATAGCTGCCCTTGATCACGCCGGCCCAGGCGCTTGCAAGCACCTTCTGGCGCTGGATCAGCTTGTCGTTGTGCGCCTGGTACTCCGGCTTCCAATGGCCGGTTTCCTTCCAGTACCTGATCGCGCCGTCGTGGAAAGGCACCACCCAGTCGAAAATCTGCCGCTCGACCGCCCAGCCGCTGGCGCCCGGCGCCGAGCTCTTGTACAGGTCGAAGCTCTCGACCATCGCCTTGGTCATGTTGTACACCAGGTCCGCGTCCTGCGAGGCGTAGGTCATCAGGATCGGGTACGGGTACGACGAGGACTCGGCGGGGTGATCCTTCGACAACTCGGCGCCCTCGGTGCCCATGAACGGACTGAAGAACGGCGCGAGCGCATTGAGCCGCTTCCAGCCTGCCTTGTCCTTGTGCGAGATCACCGGGTAGACGAGGCCGCGCGGCGATTTCGCGATGGCGTACGCCTTGCCCGAAACCGACGAGCTGAACGCCGCATCGACCTGGTTGTTGACGATGCCATCCATCGCCGCGCCGAAGCCGCCGAACTCGACCTTATTCACGTCGTTCCAGGTCAGGTTGGCGAAGGCCAGGATCGCGGTGATGTTCTGGTTCAGCGACGGGGCCCCGATCACCCAGGCAACGCGCTTGCCTTTCAGGTCGGCTATGGTCTTCACGCCGCTGTCCTTGGCGGCGAGGATGGTCAGAAGCTGATCCGAGGTATTGAGCATCAGCCCGCGCACCGGCTGCGGCCCCCATGCTTTCGCGCCGAAGTCGAACAAGCCTTCCTGCGCCAGATAGGTGCCGCCGACGCCGTTGGCCGAGAACTGCACCTGCCCGTTGCGCAGCGGCAGGTTGCGCGAGACATCGTTCTTGCCCGGCAGCACCCGCAGGCTGACGTTGTATTTCTGCTTCAGAGCGTTGCCGATCCCGACCGACTGGTTGTAGCCGGCAGAGCCGACCCCGTAGGCGCTCCAGGCGAGCGTCGAGGGCAGTTTGACGTCGGCGGCTGCGGCCCCCGCGAACAGCGTAGCGGCGGCGAGCGCGAGCATGCGCATACCATTTGGCTTGAGACTCATGGCGATTCCTCCTAGTTGGCCCGCGAATCTTAACCGATCTGACGCACTTGTCAGCTGCAGCCGCGCAGACGTTTAGAATGTGGGAATGAGCGACAAGCCGATCAGCCGTTTTCCCGTCCCGGAGCTGGCCCAGATGCCCGAGGACGTCCGCAACCGCATCCTGCAGGTGCAGGAAAAATCCGGCTTCGTGCCGAACGTGTTCCTCGCCCTGGCGCACCGGCCGGCGGAGTTCCGCGCCTTCTTCGCCTACCACGACGCGCTGATGGAAAAGGAAGGGGGTCTCACCAAGGCCGAGCGCGAGATGATCGTGGTCGCCACCTCGGGCGCGAACCAGTGCCAGTACTGCGTGGTGGCGCACGGCGCGATCTTGAGGATTCGGGCCAAGAACCCGCTCGTCGCCGACCAGGTGGCGGTCAACTACCGCAAGGCCGACATCACGCCGCGCCAGCGCGCGATGCTCGACTTCGCGCTCAAGGTGGCGCTCGAGGCGCAGGCGGTCGGCGAGCCGGACCTCGAGGCCCTGCGCGGGCACGGCTTCTCCGCGGAGGACATCTGGGACATCGGCGCGATCGCCGCCTTCTTCGCGCTCTCGAACCGCATGGCCAACCTGACCGACATGCGGCCGAACGACGAGTTCTACCTCTTGGGACGGGTCCCCAAGACGAAGTGAGCGCTCAACCTGCGATGGCGGGCCGGCGCTTCCAGACCTGCGTTTCCTGCTCGAAGGCGTGCGCCAGCTGCAGCACGCCGAAGTCGTCGCGGTAGCGGCCGACGATCTGCAGGCCAACCGGCAAGGCCGGCTCGTCGTCGGTGAATCCGGCCGGCACCGAGACCGCGGGGTGGCTGGTGACAGTGATGTACCAGCAGGTCTTCATCCAGTCGATGTAGCTGTCCAACTTCACGCCGTCGATCTCGGTGACGTAGGGCTGCGACACGGGGAAGGGCGGCACCTGGTTGACCGGCAGCAGCAGGAATTCGTAGCGCTGCATGAACTCGCGCATTCGTCGGTAGATGTCCGAGCGCAGCGCCATCGCGCGCGCGATCCGCGGACCGTCGAGCTTGAGGCCCTGCTCGGTGTTCCAGACGACCGTGTCCTTCATCTTGTCGCGGTGCTTTTCCAGCAATGAGCCGTAGCGCTGCGCGTAGCTGAGCGCGCGCAGGACCTGGAACACTTCGTCGGCGCCCGAGAGGTCCGGCTCGGCGGGCTCGACGATGCAGCCCAGCGCCTCGAGCACCTTACGCTGCGCCTCGAGCACCTTGGTCACGCGCGCGTCGACCGGCAGGCCGCCGAGATTCCTGGACCAGGCCAGCCGCACTTTCCTGAAATCGCGCGCGAGCGGCCGCGCGAACGCGGCGCCCGGCTCGGTGATGCTGATCGGCGAGCGGATGTCGGGGCCGGCCATCGCCGAGAAAAGGAACGCGACGTCATCCACCGTGCGCGCAATCGGGCCGAGCACCGGCAGCGTTCCCCAGGCGTCGGTGGCGGGATAGTTGGGAACGCGCCCCGGCGTGGGCCGAAAGCCGACCACGTTGCAGAAGTTGCCCGGATTCCTGAGCGAGCCGCCGAGGTCCGAGCCGTCGGCGAAGGGCAGCATGCCGCAGGCCGCCGCGACGGCCGCGCCGCCGGAGGAGCCGCCGCAGGTCTTGCCGGGGTCGTAGGGATTGAGCGTGGCGCCGAAGACCTGGTTGAAAGTCTGACTGCCGGCGCCGAACTCGGGCGTGTTGGTCTTGCCCAGCGTGATCGCGCCGGCGGCCTTGAGCCGCTCGACCAGCACGTGGTCCTCGGCCGGCACGTTGTCGGCATAGATCGGCGAGCCGAAAGTGGTGCGCACGCCTTGGGTGATGACCAGGTCCTTGTACGCGATCGGCAGCCCTGCGAGGGGGCCGGGCCGGGCGCCCCTGCGGTCCATGGCTCGGGCCTGCTTGAGCGCCTGCTCGGGCAGGAAGGTGACGATCGCGTTGAGCTTCGGGTTCACGCGCTCGATCTGCGCGATGTAGGCCTTCATTACCTCGTGCGCGGACAGCTTGCGGCCGCGGATCAGGCGCGCGAGCTTCTTTGCGGACTGGAACACAAGATCGTTCATGGCTCCCTCACCTCTGGACAATCACATCAGCACGATGTCGAACTGCTCCTGGGTGTAGCTGGTCTCCACCTGCATCGAGATCGGCTTGCCGATGAAGTCCGACAGCATCGCAAGCGACGCCGACTCGTCCTCCAGGAACAGGTCGCTCACCGGCTGCGAGGCGAGGATGCGGTATTCGCGCGCATCGAAGGCGCGCGCCTCGCGCAGGATCTCGCGCAGGATCTCGTAGCACACGGTGCGCGCCGTCTTGACCTCGCCGCGCCCGCCGCAGGTCGGGCAGGGCTCGCACAGCACGTGGGCGAGCGACTCGCGCGTCCGCTTGCGCGTCATTTCCACCAGGCCTAGGGCGGTGAAACCGTTCACCGACATTCTGGTGCGGTCGCGCGCCAGCGCCTTGTTGAACTCCGCGAGCACGGCCGTGCGGTGCTCCTCGCTTTCCATGTCGATGAAGTCGATGATGATGATGCCGCCGAGGTTGCGCAGCCGCAGCTGGCGCGCGATCGTCTGCGCCGCCTCGAGGTTGGTCTTGAAGATGGTGTCGTCGAAATTGCGCTGTCCGACGAAGCCGCCGGTGTTGACGTCGACGGTGGTCAGCGCCTCGGTCTGGTCCATGATCAGATAGCCGCCGGACTTCAGCTCGACGCGGCGCGAGAGCGCCTTTTCGATCTCCGGCTCGACATTGCGCAGGTCGAACAGCGGCCGCGCACCCGTGTAGTGCTCCAGCTTGCCGCGCAGCTTGGGCATGTAGGACTCGGCGAAGGCGGCCAGCTTCTGGAAGTTCTCGCGCGAGTCGACCACTATGCTCTCGGTGGCCTCGGAGGCCATGTCGCGCAGCACGCGCTCGGCAAGCGACAGGTCCTGGTACAGCAGCTGGGGCGGCTGCGCGCCCTGCGAGCGCTGGCGAATGTCGTGCCACAGGTGGCACAAGTATTCGATGTCGGCGCCGAGCTCGCCGGCGTCGGCGGCCTCGGCCAGGGTGCGAATGATGAAGCCGCCCTTCTCGTCGGGCGGCAGCAGCTCCTTCACCTTGTCGCGCAGCAGCTGGCGGCCGTTCTCGCCCTCGATGCGCTGCGAAATGCCTATGTGCGGGTCCTGCGGCAGGTGCACCAGCATGCGCCCGGCGATCGAGACCTGCGTCGTGAGCCGCGCGCCCTTGGTGCCGATCGGGTCCTTCGCCACCTGCACCAGTAGCGGCTGGCCCTCCGCTAGGATGTGCTCGATCGCCTTGGCGGGCTCGCCGTTGTTGGCGCCGGCCTGCCGGCGGTGCTCGAATATGTCCGCCACGTGCAGGAACGCCGCCCGCTCGAGGCCGATCTCGACGAACGCCGACTGCATTCCCGGCAGCACCCGCGCAACGCGGCCCATGTAGATGTTACCGACCAGGCCGCGGCTCGCGGTGCGCTCGACGAGGAGCTCCTGGACAACCCCCGCGTCGAGCACCGCGACGCGCGTTTCCTGCGGCGTGACATTAATAAGGACTTCTTCGCTCACGCGTACTTATCCGCTCGATGACCTGCGCCGTCTCGTACAGCGGCAGACCTACGACCCCGGAGTAGCTGCCGCGGATCTCGACGACGAATTGCGCGGCGCGACCCTGGATCGCGTACGCGCCGGCCTTGTCGTCGGCCTCGCCGGTGGCGACGTACTGGCGGATCTCGTCGTCGCGCAGGTCGCGCAAGCGTACCGTGGTGACCGAGAGCTCGGCCTCGGTGCGGTCGTCGAATGTCAGCGCCACCGCAGTGAGCACTTCGTGCTCGCGCCCCGACAGCGCGGCCAGCATTTGCGCCGCTTCGCCCCGGTCCGCGGGCTTGCCGTAGATCCGTCCCTCGAGGGCGACCGTGGTGTCGGCCGCGAGCACCGGTGCGCGCGGCAGATTGCGTTGCATCAGCCGCTTCCAGCCGGCTTCGGCCTTCGCCAGGGCGACCCGCTCGACGTACGCCCGCGGCGATTCGCCCTCGAGCACCTCTTCGCTGACC
Source organism: Burkholderiales bacterium (assembly GCA_035266805.1). Lineage (GTDB taxonomy): Bacteria > Pseudomonadota > Gammaproteobacteria > Burkholderiales > SG8-39 > DAHVFK01. The sequence continues at coordinate 6,741 of DATFMS010000158.1, forward strand.
TCGGGCTCGCTGCCCGGGCGCGTGCGGAACATCAGCAGATGAAATCGCACCCCAATCTGTGCCAGAAGCTCGCGCCGGCGCGGGCTGCGCGAAGCGAGATACAGGCTACGGTCGAGCGAAGCGAGCACGGCGGCACCGTCCGGAGGGGCCCGCGCAGTGTAGCAGAGCGCGGCGCCGGCTATGCCCGGTGGTAGGGGTGTCCGCCCAACAGGGAGGCGGCGCGGTAGAGCTGCTCGCAAAGCACCACCTGTGCCAGCGCGTGCGGCAGCGTGAGGGCCGACAGGCGCAGCTGCAGCGCGGCATCGCGCCTGAGGGCGGGGTCGAGCCCGTCCGGCCCGCCGATCGCGAACGCGGTCGGCGTCCCGGCGTCGACCCAGCGCCTGAGCTGGGCGGCGAACTGCGCGGTGTTCAGCTCGCGGCCGCGCTCGTCGAGGGCCACCAGCCGCGCTTCGCGCGGCAGCCGCTCGCGGATGCGCGCGGCCTCCGCTGCCAGCAGGCGCTCGACCGGCTTGCCCGAGCTGCGCGGCTCGGGCCTGACGGTCTCGAGCGCGGCGTCGAAGCCGCGCGGCATGCGCTTGAGGTATTCGGCGCAGGCCGCTTGCGCCCAGGCGGGCGCCTTAGCGGCTACGGCGATGATGAGCAGTCTTGCCATGCGCGCGCCCGGCTGTGGTCTGTTTGAGGCGCACCGCCTTTCCGCCCCAGATTTCCTCCAGGTTGTAATAGCTGCGCACCGCCGGGTGCATCAAGTGCACCACGACGTCACCCAGATCGACCAGCACCCACTCGGCGTTGGCTTCGCCCTCGACGCCGTAAACGCGCCCGCCAAGCTCTCGAATCTTGTCCTGCACGTGATCGGCGAGCGCCTTGACCTGGCGCGTCGAGTCGCCGCTGGCGATGACCACGCGCTCGAACATGGACGGCAGACGTCCGGTGTTGAAAACCACGATGTCGCGGGCCTTGATGTCTTCGAGCGCGTCAACCACGGCGCGCTGTTTCTTGCGGATGTCCATCAGCGATAGAGTCGATGTGTTGAAATGTAGTCGAGCACGGGGGGCGGCAGCATACCGGAGACATCCTCGCCGCGCGCGACGCGCCGGCGGATTTCGGTCGATGAGATGTCCAGCGGCGCCATTTCGACGCGCAGCACCGGCCCGGCGGCGCGCACGTCGGCGCTCGCTTCGGACGCCCAGCCGGGGCGGGCAATTACCGCGATGCGCGCAAACCCGAACAGCTCGCGCCAGCGGTGCCAGCCGGCCAGCTTGTCGTACTGATCGCTTCCCATCAGCAGCACCAGCGGCGCGTCGGGCCCGAGCTCGGCCTGGAGCGCGCTCAGCGTGTCGACGGTGTAGCCCGAGGCTTCGGGCCGCAGCTCGCGCGGGTCGATCGCGTAGCGCGGCTCGCCCGCGAGGGCGAGCTCGAGCATCGCCTGTCGGTCTCCGGCCGGGGCCACCGGCGCGGTGCGGTAGCGCGGCGCGCCGGTGGGGATCCACAGCAGGCGCGCGAGGCCGAGCGCATCGAGCGCCAGCCGCGCGATGCGCAGGTGAGCGTTGTGAACCGGGTCGAAGGTTCCGCCGAAGATGCCGAGCGGCGCGGTCACTGACGCACTTCGCCGTGCCCCATTACCACGAACTTCCGGGTGGTGAGGCCCTCCAGTCCGACCGGGCCGCGGGCGTGCAGCTTGTCGGTGGAGATGCCGATCTCGGCGCCGAGGCCGAATTCGTAGCCGTCGGCAAAACGGGTCGATGCGTTGGCCATCACGGAGCTCGAGTCGACCTCGCGCAGGAAGCGCTCGGCGCGCGCGCGGTCGCCGGTGACGATCGCGTCGGTGTGCTGCGAGCCGTACTTGGCGATGTGCGCCATCGCCTCGTCGATGTCGCGCACCACCTTGATTGAGGCCACCGGCGCCAGCCACTCGGTGTAGTAATCCTGCTCGGTGGCCGGCTTGGCGTCGGGCACCAGGCGGCGGCTAGCCTCGTCGCCGCGCATCTCGACCGATTTGGCGCGGAAAATCTCGGCGATGCGCGGCAGGACCTGCGGCGCGATGCCTTCGGCCACCAGCAGCGTTTCCATGGTGTTGCAGGTGCCGTAGCGCTGGGTCTTGGCGTTGTCGACGATCCGCACCGCCATGTCCGGGTCGGCGCGGTCGTCGACGTAGACGTGGCACACACCGTCGAGATGCTTGATCATGGGGATGCGCGATTCGCGCATCAGGCGCGCGATCAGCTCCTTGCCGCCGCGCGGCACGATAATGTCCACATATTCGGTCAGGGTGATCAGTTCGCCGACCGCCGCGCGATCGGCGACGCGCACCACCTGCACTGCGTCCTCGGGCAGCCCCGCGGACTTCAGGCCCGCGCGCACGCAGGCCGCGATCGCCTGGTTGGAATGCAGTGCTTCCGATCCACCGCGCAGGATGCAGGCGTTACCGGCCTTGACGCACAGCGCCGCCGCGTCGGCGGTGACGTTCGGGCGCGACTCGTAGATGATGCCGATGACGCCGAGCGGAACCCGCATGCGCCCGACCCGGATGCCGCTCGGGCGCGTGACCAGGTCGCTGATCTCGCCCACCGGGTCGGGCAGCGCTGCAACCTGCTCGATTCCCTCGGCCATCTGCTCGACCGAGGCCCGGGTCAGGGTCAGGCGGTCGACGAAAGCCGCGTCGCGGCCGTCCCTCTGCGCCTGCTCGGTGTCGGCCCGGTTGGCCTCGAGCAGGTTCGCAGCGCCGTTGCGGATCTCGGTCGCCATGGCGCCGAGCGCCCGGTTCTTGGTCCCGGTTTCGGCGCGCGCCAGTTCACGCGAGGCGACGCGCGCCGCCCTGCCGAGCTCCTGCATGTACTGGCGGACGTCGACTGTCCTGCCATCAAGCTTCTGATCCATGGGCCAATTTTAACCCCAGCTTGAGGAACTCATCCCACGCCTCGAGCCGGGCCACGCCCTTGATCGCGCGGTCGATCAGCGCCGCATGCGAGAGCGCGCGCGCGATCGCTGCGGCGGAAAGCCGGCGCGTGGCGGCCTTGATCGGCGCCTGGCGCGCTCCCCAGACCCGGTTCTCGCGCAGCAGCGCATCGAGCGGCCGGCCCTCGGCCGCGCCGGCCTGGATGCGCTCGAGCGCGCGCAGATCCTCGGCGATCGCCCACAGCACGAAGGTCGGCGCCTCGCCCTCGCCGCGCAGCCCCTCGATCACCCGCAGATAGCGCGCGGTGTCGCCCGCGAGCAGTGCGGCCGAGGCGTCGTAGGCGTCGTAGCGCGCGACGTTTGCCACCACCTCGCGCACGTCACCCAGGGCGAGTTCGCCTTCGGGCGCGAGCAGGGCAAGCTTCTGCACCTCCTGGAAGGCCGCGAGCAGGTTGCCCTCGACGCGATCGGCGAGAAACTCGACCACCTCGCGCGGCGCGCGCTGGCCCTGGCGCGCGAGGCGCTCGCCGATCCACGCCGGCAGCCGCGCGCGCTCGACCGGAAACACGTCCACCACCACGCCCGCCGCGGCGAGCGCGCTGAACCAGGCCGAGGACTGCGCCGCGCGGTCCAGCCGCGGCAGCGAGACCAGGGTCAGGATGTCGGCGCCCGTCCGCGCGCAGTAGGCCGCGATCGCTTCGGCGCCCTGCGTTCCCGGCTTGCCGCCCGGGATTCTGAGCTCGACGATCTTCTTGTCGCCGAACAGCGAGAGGCTCGCGCCCGCATGCAGCAGCTCGCTCCAGTCGAAGCCGCGCTCGGCGAAGAACACCTCGCGCTCGCCGTAGCCTGCCTTGCGCGCCGCCGCGCGCACCGCGTCG
>DATFMS010000159.1:0-13786 GCA_035266805.1 Burkholderiales bacterium
CGTCGTACGCAAGCCAGCGCCGCGACCACGGCTCGGCGGCGAACCAGCGCGCCGGCGAGGCGGTAACCGTCATCCCGACCTGGAGCGCGAGCAGCACGACCAGAACCACGCGCAGCGCGGCGTGCGGCAGCAGGCGCTCCAGAATGCGCGCCACGCAGACCCCGGCCAGAAGGAGCACCAGCAGGCCGTAGCGGGCATTGCTCGAAGTCGCGAGCCACAACACGAGACCGGCGGCGAAAAAACCGAGCACTCGCCAGTCGGCGCTCCGCAGCGCCCGGCCCACAGGCGCCCGGCGCAGCGCCGTGGCGGCAATCAGGGCGGCGACCGCGACCAGCAGGACCGCGAAGCGCAGATCGGGGGCGAAATTCTCCGAGTACAGCGAACGGTCAAGCGCGATCATCCGGAACGGAAAGGCCATCGCCGCGGCCCATCCGTCCGGTCCGAAGCGCGCACCGACCATGTTCACCGGCAGCGCATGAGGCGACTGGAACCAGCCGTTCATGAGGGGAAAAACCGGATTGCCGAATTCGCGCAGCAGCAGGTACATCCACGGCCCGGCCAACGCCGCGACCGTGAGCACCCCAGCGGCCACGTAGCCCGAGCCGGCGCGCCAGCGTGCACCGCCGCGCGCCCCCGGCATGGCGGCAGCGAGAGGCAGCGCCGCGAGCGCGAATACCGCATTCGAATACTTGAGCGCCGCGGCAACGCCGAAAAGCACTCCGGCGAGCGCGGCATTCCGGTCCGGCCGGGGCGACTCGCCGATCAGCAGAAGCAGGCCGGCAAGCATCGGCGCAACCAGCAGCGGATCGAGAAAGGAGGTGCCCACCGTTTCCCAGTAGACCGCGGTCGCGCTGCCGAGCGCGGTCGCGAGCAACGAAAGCAGCGTTCGCTCGCTGCGCGGCAGGTGGCCGAACAAGCGCCAGGAAAGGAGGAAAAGGAGCGCGATGCACAGGCTGTGCGCGACCGCGAGCACGACCGATGCGATGACGCTGTGCCAGCCCGACGACACCATCAGGTAGAACGGCAGATAGCCGACCGGGTTCAGGTAGCTTTGCGCGCTCGCGGCGAAGAAATCCTGCTCGAGCCGGCCGGCAAGCAGCTCGAACGGCAGGTAATAGTGGTAATTGAGCAGGTCCCAGTTGACGTCCTTGCCGGCGAACACGGTCCATGCGACGCAGACCGCGGCCGGCGCGCCGAAGACCAGAATCGTCAGGATCCGTCCCACGCGCCCGGCCTACGGCCTGCCGTGCTTGAACCGCTCCCGCAGGATCTTCAACGCGCGCTCATCGCCTTGGTCGCGGTAGACCTGCTCGAGACTGAGGATCGCCCTGTTTTCCGGCGACGACCAGACCGAGAGCGAAGTCTTGAAATCCGATATTGCGCCGCTCCTGTCGCCGAGATTGATCCTGAGGATGCCCCGCACGGTGAAGTACTTCGCCAGATACGCCTTCGGCACATCGGGCGGCATGAGGTCTCGCGCGCGATCCAGGAACGCGACCACCGCCCCCGTCGAATAGCCCTGAGGGTTCTTCATCATGCCCTCGGCCAGACCGAGCGCGCCGAAATAGTCCTGCGAAAGCGCTTCCAGGTAGCGCTTGCTGCGGGCATCAGGCGGCTGCCCGCGATGCAGGCTGCGCCCGAGCAGCTCGGCGAACCGGCGGCGAAATTCGTCCTGGTGAAACGCAATCCAGGCGTTGCTGTCGTGGACATGCAGTACTGACTGGTCGAAAAAGCGGTATGCCTCCTCCGGAATGTCGACCGTGACATGTTTCCGGTCCCGAGTCGATTTGTCGACCTCGATGAAGAGCCAGTGGTCGCGCTGGCCGTAGCCGCCGTAGGTCGTCATCGTCATCTCGACCGGTTCCCGCGCGCTCTCGATGAACTGCTTCAACTTGCGCTGGATCTCGTCCTCGTCGGTGCGAAGCGGATGGAACAGCCGGTTGCCGAGAACCAGTCCCCGCCACTGGTAAAGCGTGATGTCCGGGCGGTAGTTTTCGATCATGTGGAAATACCCGATCGGGCCGAGATCCACGTCTCCTTTGACGAACAGGATGGCGTTCGGCGGCAGTGCGCGCAGCACCGCATGTGCGTAGCGCGCCGCCCAGTCGTAGTTTTCGAGCAGATTGGAGCGGCTTCCCAGGAACAGCACGAGGCTCAACAGCGCGGCGCAACCCCCCGCCGCGGGCGCAACGCCGATGGCATAGCGCCGCCGAAGCCAGGCGAAGCCGAGGCCCATCCACAGGGCGAGCACAGCGTAGGCGGGCAGCGGGTAAACCTGGAACACGTGCTCCGAAACCGAGTCATGTTCGAACCCGAGCAGGAGCAGGAGCACCACCGAGGGGCCCAGGAACGCGGCCGCCAGGAAAGCCCCGATCCGATCGCCGAAAACCCGGCGCTGGGCCCAGACCCCGACGCCCGCAATCAGGGAGCCGAGCACGGCAAACTGAACCAGAATCTCAGCCGCGAGGAAACGGAAAAACTCGATCCGGTCGAGCCAGTTCGCCGCCGGAGAGGTGTCGACCTCCCTGTACCCGGCGCGGCTGATGAAGTACCAGAACTCCGCCCACGACTGCAGCGGGCCGTCGAAGCTGATCGGTAGCGGGGCCCACGACAGATATACCATCCATACATACGGCAGCAGGCCGAGCGCGAAAAGCGCGAGCAGGAGCGGCAGGCGCCTCAAGATCTCCAGCCTCCTCGGCCAGAGGAGGATCGCGAACGCCGGCGCGACGAGCAGCATCAGCGGCCAGTGGTTCGTCAAGCTCAAGCCGAACAGGAACGCCATCAGCGGCAGCACCCGCCGGTCGGCGGGATCGGGTGCCCCGCCCGGCGGGCAGGCACGCAGCCCGAGGTAGACTAGGACCAGGAAGAAGAACGTATTGAGCGTGTAGACCTCGGCGATGATCGCCTGCGACCAGAAAACCGGCGAGAAGCCGAGCCCGAACGCGACCAGGTAGGCGGGAAGGCGCCCGGGGATGAGCCTGCGCGCGCAGAGCCAGGCGGCGGCGCCCGACAGCGCGCCGAAAACCGCGCTCGTGAGATGCACGCGATAGGCGACAGAGCCGAACGGAAGCTTGGAAAAAAAGTGGGCGATCAGTGTGAACAGCGGATAGCCCGGCGGGTGCTCGATGCCAAGGAAGTAGCTCGAGAGGATGAACAGCCCGTCGTCCTCGAGCGATACGGTACGCGGCGAGGTGAGCGCGTAGAGCGCGAGCAGCACCAGCGCCACCATGCCCGCCTGCAGCCAGTCGACCCGCGCGGGGCGGAAACGCTCGGGCGGCGTCAACGTCATCGCTTGCGAGCGGTCGAGCCGCCCCAGGTGAACGACGCCGTGGTGAAGAAGTTCCATAGCGAGGCGACCAGCGCGCCGGTCAGCCCGGCCGCCCAATACGGCACGGACTTGAGGAACAGCCACTCGGCCAGCGCGATATTGATAAAGGCGCCGATGCCGCACGCCAGGTAGAAGCTGATCAGGCCGCGCCAGATCCGCGCCCCGCGCAGCCGCTGGTCGCCGTAGGTGAAGATGTTATTGAGGAAGAAGTTGCTCGTCATTGCCACCCAAGTCGCCACGATCTGGCTATACAGAAATTCCCCCGAGCCGTGGAAAGCAAGCCACAAGACGGCGAGCTGGACTCCGACGCCCGTAACGCCGACCGCGCCGAACAGGAAGAAGCGCGCCGGCAGCAGTCTACCCGTGAGATGGTACAGAATCAGCATGAAGAACTCTGCGATCACCCTTACGCCGAGCTTGCTTTCACCGCGCGCCCGACTGCGCATTTTGTAAGGCAGCTCGGCAATTTTGACATGGCCGCGGGCGGCGGCGATCATGTCGAGCAGGATCTTGAAGCCGCGGCCGTAGAGCTTGCGCACCACCCGCTCGAGAAAGCTCCTGCGCACCACGAAGAATCCGCTCATCGGGTCGGTCAGTCCTTTGCACAGCACCGAGCTCAGCACGCTGGCCAGCCGACTGATGCGCACCCGCTCCGCGGCCAGCTCGCCGGTGCTGCCGCCCTCCATGTAACGGCTGGCCACCACGACCTCCGCGTCGTCGTGCTTGGCGGCGTCGAGAAGCTTCGGCAGAAGCGTTTCGTCGTGCTGCAGGTCGGCGTCCATCACCGCCAGATACGGCGCCGAGCTCGCGAGCATGCCCTCGATGCAGGCCGAGGCCAGCCCGCGACGGCCGATGCGCTGGATGATGCGTACCCGCCGATCGCGCTGAGCCCGCTCGCGCACGACTTCCTCGGTGCCGTCGTCCGCGGCGTCCGCCACCACGATCGCTTCCCAGTCGAGCCCGGCAAGCGCCTGCTCGAGCGCGTCGAGCAGCAGCGGAATGTTGTCCCGCTCGCGGTAGGCCGGCACGATGACCGATAGCTCGGGCATCTAGCGTTCGATCTTCCAGTTGAGAAGGCTGAGCAGGAACGAGGCGAGGATGAGCTCCATGCCGCACATCATCAGCGCGGTCGCCGGTATCGTGTCGCGCATCACCACTCGCGGATCGAGCGCGCCGAACCCCGCCTCACGCCAGTGCCAGAACGCGACCGCGCTCCAGAGCAAACCGGCGACGACAGCGGCGAGCCCTACCAGCACGCCGCGCTCGAGGGTCGCCACGCGCAGCAGCTTCTCGAGCGCGGGTCGGCGCGGCAGCAGGCCGGCATTCTGGGCCGATACGCGCGCGAACAGCGCAAACAGGCAAAGCTGCAGCCCGAGCATCGCGCCCGCCGAGGCGTACAGCATGCTGTGGATGTCCAGTCCTGCGCGCCCGACGTGCAGCGGAGAGAAATACAGCGCCGTGGTCAGCGCGATTCCAAGCGCGAGCAGAGTGAGCCCGGGATAGAGGAAGAGCCAGCGCGGGCTGAACAGCAGCAGGAATCGCAGGTGGCGCCACCCGTCGCGCCAGCTGCGAAGGTGCGGCGGCCGCCCGCGGCCATCCGGATGAAGCGTGGTCGGGACTTCGGCGATCCGCCATCCGGCGAGCGCCGCCTTCACCACCAGCTCGCTGGCGAACTCCATCCCGGGGGTCCTCAGGTCGAGCTTGGCGACCGCCTCGCGATCGAAGCCCCGCAGCCCGCAATGGAAATCGCCTACCTTGGCGCGAAACAGCAGCCGCCCGACGAAGCTGAGCACCGGGTTGCCGAGATAGCGATGCAGCCACGGCATCGCGCCCTTGCGGATGCCGCCCTTGAAGCGGTTGCCCATCACCAGCGGATAGCCCTCACGCAGCTTGTCGACGAAAGCCTCCAGGCGCGAAAAATCATAACTGTCGTCGGCGTCTCCCATGATGACGTAGCGGCCGCTCGCGGCAGCGATTCCCGCCGCGAGCGCTGCGCCGTAGCCACGCTCGACGACCGCCACCACTCGGGCGCCGGCCTGGAGCGCCAGGCCCCGCGAGCCGTCCTGGGAGCCGTTGTCGGCGACCAGCACCTCGCCCGCAATGCCTGTGCGCGCGAGGAAGGCGCGCGCCTTGGAGATACAGCTGGCGACGGTTGCCGCCTCGTTGAGGCAAGGCATCAGAATTGTCAGCTCTGTCATCCGGCTGTCCGGCGGGTAACAAAAAAAAGGTACCCCGAAGGGTACCTTTTTCAAGTTGAAGCTACGACTCGATTATTAGCCGCGGCACGAGCCCGGCAGATATTTGCTCGGAACCGTGGTGCCCGTTCCGCCGCAGGTCCAGCCGTACAGGGAAGAACTCGAGCCGGCCGTAAATGTCTTGGCGGTCGTAGCATTCTCCATCGGGATCAGCGTCACGACCGAGCCGTTGACCGAGGTGCTGATGCCCTGCACCGTTGCCGTCACGACACCGTTCACGTCGGTGGTGATGCCCGCCACGTACTTCGTCGCCTGCGAAGCGCTGATCTCGCAGCCCCAACCGTTCGCGAGAGGGGCAACGGTAGGACCGGACTGGTACACCTCGGTGATCGAGGTGCGGCACGCGCTCATGCCGAGAATCACCTCGGACATCTTCGCCCGGATGGTGTAGTCCTGGTACGCCGGCAGAGCCACCGCAGCCAAGATACCGATGATCGCAACCACGATCATCAGTTCGATCAACGTAAAGCCTTTCTGTAGCTGTCTCATACGAAACCCCTTATCCCGTTGGAAAATTTTGACCAGCATCGAAGCCTGGCCTGCGTTTCTAGGAGCAATCACCGTGCCAGGTGCAAAAAGTGGCCTAACGGGCTGAAAAGGTGGAATAAGTCACATTGATGGACGACATCGTCCACACGTATCTCACTCGGTCAATTTCCAGCTGCTCATTTCCGTCCCGGACTGCCAATTTCGGTCACCTGGTAGCGGATGGGTGGGGTTCAGAAATTTCCCATCAGCCGCGGCAGGAGGCCGGCAGATACTTGAGCGCGATCGTGGTCCCGGATCCGCCGCAGGTCCAGCCAAACAGCGACTCGCTCGATCCGGCGCTGAAGGTCGCCGAGGTGGTCAGGTCCAACATCGGGATCATGGTGACGACCGAGCCGTCGACCGACGCACTGATATTTCGCACTGTCGCCGTCACTATACCGTCCTGATCCGTGCTGATGCCTGCCACGTACTTCGTGGCCTGCGAGGCGCCGATCTCGCAGCCCCAGCCGTTGGCCCCGGGCGCAAGCGCGGGACCCGTGAAGTACACCTCGGAAATCGGGGTCCGGCACCCGCTCATGCCGAGAATCACCTCGGACATCTTCGCCCGGATGGTGTAGTCCTGGTACGCTGGCAGCGCCACGGCGGCAAGGATGCCGATGATCGCTACTACGATCATCAGCTCGATCAGCGTGAACCCCTTCTGCGCCTGCGACATCCGACGCCCCCATTTCCGCGTTGACAGGATCAGGCCAGCGCTGCGTGCCGATCCAACGATTGCGATCAGCTACTCTCAGCAAGCAACGTGCCAGATACTGGGGCAAAACCGACAAATGCGGTAGAAATGCGCAGTCGGATGCGCAAAATCAGGGTCGATACCCGGGAATGCGCGATTCGTCGACCTGGTCTATCTGATCCTTGTCGAGAAAGATCTCGGCATAGCGCTGGTAGACCTTGTTGCGGACGAAAATGTCGAACAGATCCGGATCGACGTGGCCGCCCAGCTTGAAGCGCCCCAGGATGTCGAGCGATTCGGAAAGCGTCTTGCCCCGCTTGTAGGGACGATCCTTGGCCGTCAGGGCCTCGAAGATGTCGGCGATACCCATTACGCGCGCCTGGACCGACATCTGATCGCGCGTCAGCCCCTTCGGATAGCCCTTGCCATCCATGCGCTCGTGGTGGCCGCCGGCATATTCCGGCACGTTCTTGAGGTGCTTCGGCCAGGGCAGCGACTCGAGCATCCTGATCGTCGCCACGATGTGGTGATTGATGACCTGGCGCTCTTCGGCGGTGAGGGTGCCCGAACGGATGGTCAGGTTCTTCAGCTCGTCCTCGGTCAGGAAGTTCGCCTCGTGACCGGCGCTGTCGGTCCAGCGATAGCGCGCGATCGTGCGTACGTGCTCGATGTCGACCTCGCGCATGCCCTCGCCGCCGATGTTGCACGCGCGCAGAAAGGACCTGTCCTCGTTGAGCTGACGCACGCGGTCACGGTAGCGGGCTTCGGCCGCCTCGAACTCGACGCGAGGGGCCGAGCGCTCCGCCAGCTCCGCTTTCTTTTTCAGCAGCTCTATTTCCGCGTCGCGCTTGAGAACCTCGAAGCGCGTCTCGATCAGATGAATGCGGTCGAAGATGGTTTCGAGCTTGGTGGCCTTGTCGACCACGTGCACCGGGGTAGTGACCTTGCCGCAGTCGTGCAGCAGGCCGGCGATCTTCAGCTCGTAGCGGTCCTTCTCGTTCATCGCGAAGCCGGCCAGCGGCCCGTCCTTCGCTTCGGTCGCCGCCTCGGCCAGCATCATTGTCAGCATCGGCACGCGCTGGCAATGCCCGCCGGTATAGGGCGACTTCTCGTCGATCGCGGAGTTAATCAGGTTGATGAACGACTCGAACAGCTCCTCGAGCTGGTTAATCAGCATCCGGTTGGTGAGCGCGATCGCCGCCTGCGAGGCCAGCGACTCCGCGAGCCGCTGGTCGGAGGAAGAGAATGGGACGATCTCCCCGGACTCCGGATCGTGCGCGTTGATCAGTTGCAGCACGCCGATGATCTCGTTGTCGTGATTCCGCATCGGAATCGTAAGAAAGGACTTCGAGCGGTACCCGGTCTTGTTGTCGAACGCGCGGGTACCGGAGAAATCGAAGCCTTCGGCGGTATACGCGTCCGGTATGTTGACGGTCTTCCCGGTCAGCGCCACATAGGCCGCGATCATGCTGTGGTTCGGCTTGCCGTCCTTGTAGAGCTGGATCGGATAGAAGGGCACCGGGCTGCCGGTCGTGCCGCCGTGGTAGTACTTCAGCGACGACGTGCGCATGATCTCGAACCGAAGCGTCCGCTCGTCCGTGACGCGGTACAGCGTCCCGCCATCGGCGCGCGTAATCGACTTCGCCGCGGTCAGGATCGTTTCCAGCAGCCGATTGATGTCCCGTTCGGCCGAGAGCGACGCGCCGATCGCATTCAGCTGCTCGAGCCGCTGAACGACGTCCCCCGCAGGCGCCGTGCCCGGGTCGGTGATGCTCAGGGTCTGGGTATGATCGATCGAGGCGCTCATCGTCGGAAGTGCAGCGTCACTTGATACAGACGGTGCGCACTTCCTTGATGTGCGTGAGGCCCATCAGAACCTTCTCGATTCCGTCCTGTTTCAGGGTGCGCATCCCCTCTTCGAGGCAGAGCGCAAGCATCTCCGCCACGCGCGCGTGCTCCTGGATCGCTTTCTTCATCCGATCGGTCGCGATCAGCAGCTCGTGCAGGCCGAGGCGCCCCTTCATGCCCGTCCCGCCGCAGGCATCGCAGCCCACCGGCCGGTAGAGGGTGAGCTGTCCTTTTTCGTTGCCGTAATACTTGACCCATTCCTTGTACACGGCCTCTACCGCGCTCTTCGCGTCCTTCTTGAAGGGCGCGGTACTCATCAGCTCCTCGCAGTACTCGTTCAGCAGCGACTTGATTTCCACCGGCTCGGGCGTGTAGGCCTGCTTGCATTTCGGACACAAGCGCCGGGCGAGCCGCTGCGCCAGCACTCCGAGCAGGGCATCGGCGAAGTTGAACGGATCCATTCCCATGTCGAGCAGCCGGATGATCGACTCAGGCGCAGAGTTGGTGTGCAGGGTGGCGAACACCAGGTGGCCCGTAAGCGAGGCTTCGATGCCGGTCGAAGTGGTCTCCTTGTCCCGCATCTCGCCGACCATGATGATGTCCGGGTCGGCGCGCAGGAAGGCCTTCATCATGGTCGCGAAGTCCATCCCCGCCTTCTTGTTCACCTGACATTGGCGCAGGCCCTTCTGCGTGATCTCGACCGGATCCTCGGCGGTCCAGATCTTGGTATCCGGAGTGTTCAGGGAGCCCAGCACGGAATGCAGCGTCGTCGTCTTGCCCGAGCCCGTGGGCCCGCAGACGAAGAACAGGCCGTAAGGCTTTGCGACGGTCTTCTTCAGCTTCTCCAGGTTCTTCTGCGTCAGGCCCAGCTTGTCGATCGGGATCGGCTCGCCCGCCGCGAGGATACGCATGACGATGTCCTCGACCCCTCCTGCGGTCGGGATCGTCGCTACCCGCAGCTCGATGTCGAGCGGACCGAACTTCTTGAACTTTATCTTGCCGTCCTGGGGGCGCCTCTTCTCCGAGATGTCGAGGTCGCACATGATCTTCAGGCGCGCCACGATGGCGTTGCGGTAGCTCGCCGGCACCTCGATGTAGGGCCCGAGAGAGCCGTCCTTGCGGAACCGGATCTCGGTCTTCGCCTTGCCCGGATAGGGTTCGATGTGGATATCCGAGGCGCCCTGGTGATAGGCGTCGATGACGACCTTGTTGACCAGCTTGACCAGCTCGTTGTCCGCCGCGGCCGAGACATCGTCGCTGCCCTCGCCCTCGATGGCCTCGTCCTCCATGCCCGAGAGCAGGTCGTCGATGTCTCCCGAATCAACGGCTTCCTGGCCGTAGAACTGGCTGACGGTGTCCTTGAACTCTTTCTGCGTCGTGACCTTGTAGACGATCCTCGCCTTCGGGAAAACGTTCGAAGCGATGCGCGAGTTGCGCACTCGCTCCGGGTCGAGGCACAGCACCACCAGCCCTTCCCGAGTGTCGTCCACCGGCAGCCACTGGTTGGCCTGAACGTATTCGCGCTTGAGGTTCCTCAGCAGGTCCATCGGCTTGACCCGGTCCGGCTTGAACGGCTCGTAGGGAACGCCGAAGAACTTGGAAAGCGCCTGGCCGATGGCCGGCAGCTTGACCTGGAACTCGTCGACCAGCACCATCTCCACGTCGACCGCCTTCTTGCGCGCCTGGCGCGACGCCAGGTCGAACTCCCCCGCGGAAAGCACCGCATCGGAGATCAGGTAGTCGTACTTGGTCTTGACCTGCTGCGGCTTCTGGCGCTGCCTGAACGCGATCGCCAGCGTCTGCGTTAGCTCGGCGACGCCCTCCTCGGTCAAGGCACCGAACGGAACGCTCGCCTTGTTGTTGATGATCTGGATGACGCCGATCAGCTCGTTGCTGCCCTGCTCCAGGATCGGCGCCACCAGCATCTGCTTGGTACGGTAGCCCGTGCGCTTGTCGACCTCCTGCAGGAAGCGCAGATTGGGATTGATCGTCCTCAGCTCACCCTCGTCGTAGACGTCCTTGATGTTGATCGTCTTCTTCGCCAGCGCGACATAGCCCGCCACCGAATGCTCCGCGATCGGCAACTTCAGATCTTTGAAAGAGTTCAGGCCGGTCTTGACCTTCGACACGATCGCCTGCTTGTCCTCGCCGACGATGTAAATCGTCAGTCGGTCGGCGTTGAACAGGGCGCAGATGTCCGCGCTCACCTCGAGAATGATCTCATCCACGTTGTTCGTGGCGTGGATCTTGTTGGTGACCGCCTGCAGCTGCTTCTGAAACGCCAGACGCGCGTTGACGTCCGACTGCGACGCAGCTTGTTGGCTGAGTACGGCACTCATTCCGGACCTCCGATCAGGGCCTATCCTAGCCCCAGGACATCAAACATTCAACAGCAATCCCCATGATTTTTAACAAGCTTTTGTGCGTTTAGTCGCGCTTCTCGGCGCCCCACAGCCCGCCTTCGAGGAGCCATACCCGGAATCCCTGCTGGGCGAAGAGAAACGCCGCCGCGGCGCTGCGCCGCCCGCTCTGACAATAAACTACGTAATCGCGCGAGCGGTCGAGGACCGCAAACATGTTGCGCACCTCCGACAGCGGCACGTTGATCGCGCCGGGCAGCTTGTCGTACTGGTATTCGGACGGATAGCGTACGTCGAGCCATAGCGCACCGTCGCGTACCCGCGAGCGCGCCTCGTCGAATCGCACGCGGCGCAGCAGAGGCTCGCGCAGCAGCTGGTCGAAATCGAGCTTGCCGAGCTTGAGCAGCTCGGCGTCGCTGGTCGCCACCACAGTGGCGTTGCGCTTCGCCTCCGATACCAGAGCCTCCTCGCCGAACGCATCGAAGGGCTTCAGCTCCGCGAGCACCACCTTGACGCCGCCAATCATGCGTTCGACCTGGAAGCGCCCGGAGGCGATCACGTAATAGCTGTCGCCTTCGTCGCCCTCGCGGATCACCACCTCGCCCCGGCGCACCTTCACCCGCGCGAATCGAGTCATCAGCTCGTCGATGTGCGCCGAGGGCAGCTGCGCCAGCACGCCGCCACGCAGCGCAGCGCTCGCGATCGCGATCGCGAGTGCGGACTCCGAGCCGCCGGCCGCAGCCGCGGCCACGCCGTCCCAGGTCGCCAGAAAGTCCAGCATATCGCTGTCGACGACCAGCAGTTCGACGTCGGTGATCGCCTTGGTGCGCATGAGCGGAGCGTCGCGCCGGTTGAGCACGTGTCGCGCGTCCTCCGTTCCGCCAACAATCACCATTGTGCCGCCCTTCTCGAATACGAGCAGCATTTCTCCTTGCAGCAGAAACACCGACTGCGCGTCCCCGCGATGCGCCGCGAGCGGATCGCTGCCCCGCGCCGCCCGCTCGAGCGCCGCCACCGCCGCGACCTCGTTCAGCCTGTCGGGCGACAGGGTGTCGAGCGGCGCCAGCCTGGAAAGTTGCTCGGCTGTGGCTCTCGGCAGGCGTGTAGCGGCGCTGTTCATGGGAGCGTCAGAATTCGAACACCTGGTTATTCTGCAGCATGCGCGGGCGGAACTCGCCCGCGCATTCCTCGATCTCCTGCATCGTCAGCTCGATCTCGCCCGGCTTCAGGTGCGTGATATAGATCTCGGGGCTGCGCTCGAGCTTGGCCAGCTCATCGGCCAGGGTTTCGGGGCAAAGATGCTTGGACATTGCCGCCAGCTGCCGCTCCTTGTTGGAAAACGCGGTCTCGACGATCAGATACCTCAGATTCCGTATCCGGTTGACCAGCTGCCAAAGCGCGTCGTTCGGCCCCGTGTCGCCGGTGAACACCAGGCTCCCGACGCCACTGTCGAGGTGGTAGCCGATCGCCGGCACAGTATGGTTCGCCGGCAGCGGCGTAATCTCGCGCCCTCCGATCGAAATTGTCTCGGCCAGCTCGATCTCCTGATAGCGCATGAACGGTGCCTGCGGACTCGGGATCTCGGCAAAATCAGGCCAGATTGCCCAGTTGAACAGGTGGCTGCGCATGATCTCGATGGTGGCGCGCGTCGCGTACACCGTGATCGGACGCGCCCGCATCCCGCCCACCGTGTCGACGATGAACGGAATGCTGGCGACGTGATCGAGGTGCGAATGGGTGACGAAGATATGGTCCACCAGGGACAGCTCGGCCAGCGACAGGTCGCCGACGCCTGTTCCTGCGTCCAGCAGCACGTCGCTGTCGACCAGAAACGACGTCGTACGCAGATGCCGCCCGCCGATGCCGCCGGAACAACCGAGAACGCGCAGCCGCATGGCTCCGCTCCCCCCTATTTCGTCACGAACTTGGTGACGCCGTTCCACCCCGCCTCGGGCGGCTCGCGGCGGTACTGCTCGATGCGCTCGACGTAGGTCTGGTACAGCGCGCAGCCGGGTCGCATGCGCTGCAGATTGAGCAGCGCGACTTCGGCCTGGTCCCAGTCCCGGGACCGGTAGTGTCTGAGGCACTGGTTCCACAGCCTGATCTCCTCGTGCACCGACTTGTCCACCTCGCCTTCCAGTCCCAGCGGCTCGAAGATCGCCACGGCCTCGTCCTTGCCCTTGACCCGCACCCGGTCGACTTCCCGGAAGACGATGTCCTTCGCCGCCTTGCGCGTGTCCTCGCCGACGAGAATGTCGACGCCGTACTGCTTCGTGATCCCCTCCAGGCGGGATCCCAGGTTGACCGGATCGCCCATCACCGTATAGGCCTTGCGCAGCCTGGAACCCATGTCCCCCACCCGCATGCGGCCGGAGTTCACGCCGATTCCAATGTGAAACTCCGGCCAACCCTTGGCGCGGAACTCCTGGTTGAGCTCCACGGCACGCTGCTGCATCTTCAGGGCGGTGAGGACGCCGTTACGAGCGTGGGCCGGGTCCTCGACCGGCGCGCCCCAGAACGCCATGATCGCGTCGCCGATGTACTTGTCCAGGGTGCCGCGGTTGCCGCGGATCACCAATGACATCGCCGTGAGATAGTCGTTGATGTAGGCCGACAAGTCCTTCGCGCTCAGGCTCTCGGAGATGGTGGTGAAGCCCCTCACGTCCGAGAACAGCACCGTCAGCACGTCCTCCTTGCCCTCCATGCTGTACTTCTCCGGGTCCTGCGCCATTTTGTCGACCAGCTCGGGCGGCACGTACTGGCCGAACAG
>DATFMS010000160.1:0-18008 GCA_035266805.1 Burkholderiales bacterium
CGCATCCGCAAGAGCTTCGCGAAACGCGCAAGCGTTCTCAACGTGCCCTTCCTGATCGCGACGCAGCTCGAGTCCTATACCGCGTTCCTGCAGGCGAGCATTGCGCCCGAAAAGCGCAAGAGCGAGGGCCTGCAGGCCGCGTTCATGTCGATCTTTCCGATCTCCAGCCACTCGGGGAATGCGCGCCTGGAGTTCGTCAGCTTCATGCTTGGCGAGCCGCCGTTCGACGTCAAGGAATGCCAGCAGCGCGGCCTCACCTACGCCAGCCCGCTGCGCGCCAAGGTGCGCCTGGTGATCATGGACAAGGAAGCGCCCAAGCCGACCACCAAGGAGGTGAAGGAGCAGGAGGTGTACATGGGCGAGATCCCGCTCATGACCACTACCGGCTCGTTCGTGATCAACGGCACCGAGCGCGTCATCGTCTCCCAGCTGCATCGCTCGCCCGGAGTCTTCTTCGAGCACGACCGCGGCAAGACCCACAGCTCGGGCAAGCTGCTGTTCTCGGCCCGGGTAATACCGTACCGCGGGTCGTGGCTCGACTTCGAGTTCGACGCCAAGGACATCGTCTTCTTCCGCGTCGACCGGCGCCGCAAGATGCCGGCCACGATCCTGCTCAAGGCGCTCGGCTACACGCCGGAGCGGATACTCAAGGAGTTTTTCGCGTTCGACACCTTCAACGTCGAGCCGAATCACGTCCTGTTCGAGGTCGTCCCGGAGCGGCTGCGGGGCGAAGTCGCGCGCTTCGACATCAACGACAAGTCCGGCAAGCTGATCGTGGCGCAGAACAAGCGCATTACGGTGAAGCACATCCGCGAAATGGAGGCGGCGGGGATCAAGAAGCTGGTCGCGCCCGACGAGTTCATCATCGGCCGCGCGCTTGCGCACAACGTGGTGAATTCGGACACCGGCGAGATCGTCGCCAACGCGAACGACGAGATCACGGAGACCCTGCTCGCCAAGCTGCGCGAGACGAAGGTGAGCCGGATCCAGACGCTGTTCACCAACGACCTGGACCAGGGCGCCTACGTTTCGCAAACCCTGCGCGCAGACGAAACCACCGACCTGAACGCCGCGCGCATCGCGATCTACCGCATGATGCGCCCGGGAGAGCCGCCCACGGAGGAAGCCGTCGAGGCGCTGTTCAACGGCCTGTTCTTCGCCGAGGAGCGCTACGACCTTTCCGCGGTCGGCCGCATGAAGTTCAACCGCCGCATCGCCGCGCCCAGCGAGACGAGCTGGCAGCTGCGGCTGAAGAACATCGCCCTGGCGAAGGAATCGGAGCAGGAAGTGCGCGCCTATTTCGGCAACGTGCCCGAGCTGTCCCTGAACAAGGTCAGCATCGAGGGCATCTCGACCGAAGAGCAGGCCCAGGCGGTGGTGGACAAGATGTTCCACGACCTCAAGGCGAAGGGCGTCGACCGGCAGAAGCTGGAGACCAAGATCGAGCAGCGCTTCACGCTCAGCCCGCGCGACATCGTCGAGGTGATCCGCATCCTGGTCGAGCTGCGCAACGGCCGCGGCGAAATCGACGACATCGACCACCTCGGCAACCGGCGCGTGCGCTCGGTCGGCGAGCTGGCCGAGAATCAGTTCCGCGCCGGCCTGGTGCGCGTCGAGCGCGCGGTCAAGGAGCGGCTTTCGCAGGCCGAAAGCGACAACCTGATGCCGCACGACCTGATCAACGCCAAGCCGATCTCGGCCGCGATCAAGGAGTTCTTCGGCTCCTCGCAGCTGTCGCAGTTCATGGACCAGACCAACCCGCTGTCCGAGATCACGCACAAGCGCCGCGTTTCGGCGCTCGGGCCAGGCGGCCTGACGCGCGAGCGGGCGGGCTTCGAGGTGCGCGACGTGCACCCGACCCACTACGGCCGCGTGTGCCCGATCGAAACGCCGGAAGGCCCCAACATCGGCCTCATCAACTCGCTCGCGCTCTACGCGCGCACCAACAAGTACGGCTTCCTCGAGACGCCGTACCGCAAGGTGTCCAACTGCAAGGTGACCAACGAGATCGAGTTCCTGTCGGCGATCGAGGAAGGCAACTACGTGATCGCGCAGGCGAACGCCGGCGTCGACAAGGCCGGCAAGCTGGTCGACACGCTGGTGTCGTGCCGCTTCAAGAACGAGTTCGAGCTCAAGTCGGCCGAAGAAGTCCAGTACATGGACGTGGCGCCGGCGCAGATCGTTTCGGTGGCGGCTTCGCTGATCCCGTTCCTCGAGCACGACGACGCCAACCGCGCGCTGATGGGCTCCAACATGCAGCGCCAGGCGGTGCCCTGCCTGCGGCCGGAAAAGCCGCTGGTCGGCACCGGCGTCGAGCGCACTGCCGCGATCGACTCCGGAACCTGCGTTATCGCGCTGCGCGGCGGGCTCGTGGACTACGTGGACGCGAACCGCATCGTGGTGCGGGTGAACGACGACGAGACGGTGGCTGGCGACGTCGGCGTCGACATCTACAAGCTCACCAAGTACACGCGCTCGAACCAGAACACCAACATCAACCAGCGCCCGATCGTCAAACAGGGCGAGAGGATCGCCAAGGGCGACGTGGTGGCGGACGGCGCCTCGACCGACCTGGGCGAGCTGGCGCTCGGCCAGAACATGCTGGTCGCGTTCATGCCGTGGAACGGCTTCAACTTCGAGGACTCGATCCTGATCTCGGAGCGGGTGGTCGGCGACGACCGTTTCACCTCGATTCACATCGAGGAACTGACGGTCGTCGCGCGCGACACCAAGCTCGGGCCCGAGGACATCACGCGCGACATTTCGAATCTGTCCGAAGGGCAGCTGTCGCGCCTGGACGATTCCGGCATCGTCTACATCGGTGCCGAGGTCGAGGCGGGCGATGTGCTCGTGGGCAAGGTGACGCCCAAGGGCGAGACCCAGCTCACGCCGGAGGAAAAGCTCCTGCGCGCGATCTTCGGCGAGAAGGCGAGCGACGTTAAGGACACCAGCCTGCGCGTGCCTTCGGGCATCTCGGGCACGGTGATCGACGTTCAGGTCTTTACGCGCGAAGGCATCGAGCGCGACAAGCGCAGCCAGCAGATCATCGAGGACGACCTGCGCCGCTACAAGACCGACCTGGCAGACCAGATGCGCATCGTCGAGTCCGACACCTTCGAGCGCCTCGAGAGGCTGCTGATGGGCAAGACGGCCAACGGCGGCCCGAAGCGCCTTGTCAAAGGCACCAAGCTGGCCAAGAGCTATCTCGAGTCGATCGAGCGCTACGACTGGTTCGACATCCGGCTGGCCAACGAAGAGGCCGCGGCACAGCTCGAGGGGCTGAAGGACTCGCTGGCGCAGAAGCGGCGTGACTTCGACGCCATGTTCGAGGCCAAGCGCAAGAAGCTTACGCAAGGCGACGAGCTGCCCCCGGGCGTGCTGAAGATGGTCAAGGTTTACGTCGCGGTGAAGCGCCGCCTGCAGCCGGGCGACAAGATGGCCGGCCGGCACGGCAACAAGGGTGTGATCTCGAAGATCGTGCCGGTCGAGGACATGCCGCACATGGCCGACGGCACCCCGGTCGATGTGGTGCTGAACCCGCTCGGCGTGCCGTCGCGGATGAACGTCGGGCAGATTCTCGAGACGCACCTCGGCTGGGCCGCCAAGGGTCTTGGCCTTCGCATCGGCGAGATGCTCAAGCAGCAGGCGAAGGTGGCCGAGCTGAAGAAGACGCTGTCGCAGATCTACGCCTCGACCGCGAGGGAAGACGGCATCGCCGACCTGGACGACGAGGAAGTGCTCCGGCTTGCGAACAACCTCAAGGAAGGCGTGCCGTTTGCCACCCCGGTGTTCGACGGCGCGGCGGAAGCCGAGATCAACTCGATGCTCGAGACAGCCGGGCTGCCGATTTCCGGCCAGGTCACGCTGTTCGACGGCCGCACCGGCGAGGCGTTCGATCGCCAGGTGACCGTCGGCTACATGCACGTGCTGAAGCTGCACCACTTGGTGGACGACAAGATGCACGCCCGTTCGACCGGGCCGTACAGCCTGGTCACGCAGCAGCCGCTGGGAGGCAAGGCGCAGTTCGGCGGCCAGCGCTTCGGCGAAATGGAAGTCTGGGCGCTGGAGGCTTACGGCGCCGCGTACACGCTGCAGGAGATGCTGACGGTCAAGTCCGACGACATCAACGGCCGCACCAAGGTGTACGAGAACATCGTGAAGGGTGACCACAAGATCGACGCCGGGATGCCGGAATCCTTCAACGTGCTGGTGAAGGAAATTCGTTCGCTGGGCATTGATATCGACCTGGAGAGGTACTGATGAAAGCGCTACTGGAGCTCTTCAAGCAGGTCCAGCAAGACGAGGATTTTGACGCGATCAAGATCGGGCTCGCTTCGCCCGAGAAGATCCGTTCGTGGTCCTACGGCGAAGTGAAGAAGCCGGAGACCATCAACTACCGGACCTTCAAGCCCGAACGCGACGGCCTGTTCTGCGCCAAGATCTTCGGCCCGATCAAGGATTACGAGTGCCTTTGCGGCAAGTACAAGCGCCTCAAGCACCGCGGCGTGATCTGCGAGAAATGCGGCGTCGAGGTGACGCTGGCCAAGGTCCGGCGCGAGCGCATGGGCCACATCGAGCTCGCCAGCCCGACCGCGCACATCTGGTTCCTCAAGTCGCTGCCCTCGCGGCTCGGCCTGGTGCTGGACATGACGCTGCGCGACATCGAGCGCGTGCTGTACTTCGAGGCCTACGTCGTGACCGATCCGGGGCTGACACCGCTCAAGCGCTGCCAGCTGCTGACCGAGGACGACTACCTGTCCAAGGTCGAGGAATTCGGCGACGACTTTTCCGCGTCCATGGGCGCCGAGGGCATCCGCGCGCTGCTGCGCTCGATCGACATCAACCGCGACATCGAGAACCTGCGCAAGGACCTCGAGGCGACCAGCTCGGAGGCCAAGATCAAGAAGCTCGCCAAGCGCCTCAAGGTGCTCGAGGGCTTCAAGAACGCCAACATCAAGCCAGACTGGATGGTGATGGAAGTGCTGCCGGTGCTGCCGCCCGAGTTGCGGCCGCTGGTGCCGCTCGACGGCGGCCGTTTCGCGACTTCCGACCTGAACGACCTCTATCGGCGCGTCATCAACCGCAACAACCGCCTGAAACGGTTGCTCGAGCTGAAGGCGCCTGAAATCATCGTCCGCAACGAGAAGCGCATGCTGCAGGAGGCGGTCGACTCGCTGCTCGACAACGGCCGCCGCGGCAAGGCGATGACCGGCGCCAACAAGCGCCCGCTGAAGTCGCTCGCGGACATGATCAAGGGCAAGGGCGGCCGCTTCCGCCAGAACCTGCTCGGCAAGCGCGTGGACTACTCCGGCCGCTCGGTGATCGTGGTCGGCCCGCAGCTCAAGCTGCACCAGTGCGGCCTGCCGAAGAAGATGGCGCTCGAGCTGTTCAAGCCGTTCATCTTCAACAAGCTCGAGCTGCTGGGACTGGCCACCACGATCAAGGCGGCCAAGCGCCTGGTGGAGCAGGAAGTGCCCGAGGTGTGGGACATCCTGGAAGAGGTGATCCGCGAGCACCCGGTGATGCTCAACCGGGCGCCGACGCTGCACCGGCTCGGCATCCAGGCTTTCGAGCCGGTGCTGATCGAGGGCAAGGCGATCCAGCTTCATCCGCTGGTATGCGCGGCGTTCAATGCCGACTTCGACGGCGACCAGATGGCGGTGCACGTACCGCTTTCGCTCGAGGCGCAGATGGAGGCGAGGACGCTCATGCTCGCCTCGAACAACGTCCTCTCGCCCGCCAACGGCGAGCCGATCATCGTGCCGTCGCAGGACATCGTGCTTGGCCTGTACTACGCCACGCGCGAGTTCCTCAACGCCAAGGGCGAGGGAATGTCGTTCAGCGACCTGGCCGAGGTGCATCGCGCCTACGATTCGCGCCTGGTGGATCTGCACTCGCGGGCCTGGGTGCGCATCAAGGAGGTCGAGGTCAGCGACGAAGGCGAGAAGACCGATAAAGTCACCCGCTACGAAACGACCGTCGGCCGCGCCCTGTTGTCCGAAATCCTGCCGCCGGGCCTGCCGTTCGCGCTGCTCAACCGGCCGCTGAAGAAGAAGGAGATCTCGCGCCTGATCAACGCCGCGTTCCGGCGCTGCGGCCTGCGCGAAACGGTGATTTTCGCCGACAAGCTGATGCAGGCCGGCTTCACCATGGCCACCCGCGCCGGGATCTCGTTCGGCGTGCACGACATGCGCATCCCGACGCAGAAGCACGCCATGATCCAGGCCGCCGAGAACGAAGTTAAGGAGATCGAGAGCCAGTACACCTCGGGCCTGGTCACGGTAGGCGAGCGCTACAACAAGGTGGTCGACATCTGGTCGCGCTGCGGAGAGCAGGTCGGCAAGGTGATGATGGAGCAGCTCGGCACCGAGGAGGTCATCGACCGCCACGGCAAGAAGGTGCGCCAGGAGGCGTTCAATTCGATCTACATGATGGCCGACTCCGGTGCGCGCGGCTCCGCGGCGCAGATCCGGCAGCTCGCCGGCATGCGCGGACTGATGGCGAAACCCGACGGCTCGATCATCGAGACGCCGATCACGGCCAACTTCCGCGAAGGCCTCAACGTGCTGCAGTACTTCATCTCGACGCACGGCGCACGCAAGGGTCTCGCCGACACTGCGCTCAAGACGGCGAACTCGGGCTACCTGACGCGCCGCCTGGTCGACGTGACACAGGACCTCGTGGTCACCGAGGACGACTGCAGCACCCAGAACGGCGTCGCGATGAAGGCGCTGGTCGAGGGTGGCGAGGTGGTCGAAGCGCTCAAGGAGCGCATCCTCGGGCGCGTGCTGGCGACGGAACTGACTCACCCCGAGACCCAGGACGTGCTCTATGCGGCCGGCACGCTGCTGGACGAGGACGCGGTCGACACCATCGACAGCCTGGGCATCGACGAAGTGAAGGTGCGCACCGCGCTGAGCTGCGACACGCGCTTCGGCGTTTGCGCCAAGTGCTACGGGCGCGACCTCGGCCGCGGCTCGCTGGTGAACGTAGGCGAGGCAATCGGCGTGATCGCGGCCCAGTCGATCGGCGAGCCGGGTACGCAGCTGACGATGCGGACATTCCATATCGGCGGCGCGGCGTCGAGGACCGCGGTGGCGAGCCAGATCGAGGCCAAGTCCGCGGGCACGGCGCGCTTCACGCCGACCATGCGTTACCTGTCGAACGCCAAGGGCGACAAGGTGGTGATTTCGCGCTCCGGCGAGGTGATCATTGCCGACGACAATGGCCGCGAGCGCGAGCGCCACAAGGTGCCTTACGGCGCGATGCTCCAGGTGGTCGACGGCGACGCGATCAAGGCCGGAAAGATCGTTGCCAGCTGGGACCCGCACCACCGCCCGATCATCACCGAGTACGGCGGCACGGTGAAGTTCGAGCACGTCGAGGAAAACGTCACCGTCGCCAAGCAGATCGACGACGTGACCGGCCTTTCGACCCTGGTGGTGATCGACGTCAAGCGTCGCGGCAGCGCCGCGGCGAAGGGCGTGCGGCCGTCGGTCAAGCTGCTGAACGAGTCGGGCGAGGAAGTGCGCATCGCCGGCACCGACCACGCGGTGAACATCAGCTTCCCGGTGGGAGCGGTGATCGCCGTGCGCGAAGGCCAGCAGGTGCAGATCGGCGAGGTACTGGCGCGCATTCCGCAGGAAGTGTCGAAGACGCGCGACATCACGGGCGGTCTGCCGCGGGTGGCCGAGCTGTTCGAGGCGCGCGCGCCGAAGGACAAGGCCGTGCTCGCCGAGTACACCGGCACTGTCTCGTTCGGCAAGGACACCAAGGGCAAGCAGCGCCTGGTGATCACCGACCTCGAGGGCGTGCAGCACGAGGAGCTGATCCCGAAGGACAAGCACGTGCTGGTGCACGACGGCCAGGTGGTGAACAAGGGCGAGATGATCGTCGACGGCTCGGTCGATCCGCACGACCTGCTGCGCCTGCTCGGGGTGGAGGCGCTCGCGCGCTACATCATCGACGAGGTGCAGGACGTCTACCGTCTGCAGGGCGTGAAGATCAACGACAAGCACATCGAGGTCATCGTGCGCCAGATGCTGCGGCGCGTGCAGATCGAGGACCCGGGCGAGACGGCGTTCATCCAGGGCGAGCAGGCCGAACGCGCCGACGTGCTGGAGGAAAACGAGAAAGCGGAGAGGGAAGGCAAGAAGATCGCCACCTACTCCTACATGCTGCTCGGCATTACCAAGGCCTCCCTGTCGACCGACTCGTTCATCTCGGCGGCCTCCTTCCAGGAGACCACGCGCGTGCTGACCGAGGCGGCGATCATGGGCAAGCGCGACGGGCTGCGCGGGCTGAAGGAGAACGTGATCGTCGGGCGTCTCATTCCGGCGGGCACCGGCATGGCGTACCACAACATGCGCAAGCAGCAGGCCGCGGAGCCGATCCTGCCGGAGATTCCGGCGGGCGAGGAAGCGCCGGCGGCGCCGGCGACCGAGGCAACTGCTTCGAACGGCGGCTGAGCAGGGCCGGAGGAAGCAAGAAGGGGCGGCTGCGGCCGCCCCTTTTTTTATTTACCATAGCCGAAAAGAGCCAGCACCTTGTCAGACGAGACCCTGCGCCCCAGGCCCGCTGCGCCCGCGGACCTGGCCGCGATTCACGCCATCTACGCACACCACGTGCGCGGCGGCGTCGCCTCGTTCGAGGAGACCCCGCCTGCGCCGCAGGAGATGCGCCGGCGCTTCGAGGAGATCACCGCGCGCGGTCTGCCGTACCTGGCGCTGGAGCTCGACGGCGCGGTCGCCGGCTTCGGCTATTGCGCGCCCTACCGGGCCCGCTCGGCCTACCGCTATGCGCTGGAGGACTCGGTCTACATCCGCCACGACATGCTTCGGCGCGGCGTCGGCCGCGCGCTCCTGGGCGCGCTCGTCGCGCGCTGCGCCGAGCTCGGCTACCGGCAGCTGATCGCCGTGATCGGCGACAGCGCCAACACGGCGTCCATCGCGCTGCACGCGGGACAGGGGTTCGTGCGCGTCGGCACGCTGCGTTCGGTCGGGTTCAAGTTCGGGCGCTGGGTCGACAGCGTGATCATGCAGCGCCCGCTCGGCCCGGGCGACGCGACGCGCCCGCTTACTTGAGCAGCAGCGCGACGCCGCTCGCCACCAGCAGCACGGCGACCACCCGCTTGAAAACCGCCTCGCGCAATCCGTGGAACACGCGCTCGCCCAGCACCATGCCGACGATCATCGCCGGCAGCAGCAGCGCGATCAGCGCGGCCGCCCTGGCATCGTAGAAACCGAGGCCGCCGTAGCCGCCGGCGCGCAGCAGCGCGAGCAGGAACAGGATCGCGGACATGGTGGCGCGAAAGCGCGCTTTGTCGAGCGCCAGCGCGTTCAGGTAGATCACGAATACGGGTCCCGCCATGCCGCCGAACAGCGTGCTGAGCAGGCCGCCGCCGGTGCCTGCGAGCGGCGCGAGCCAGACGCGCGGCGCGCGCAGCACTGCCTTGCGCGGCGAGAGGGTCCACAGTGCGTAGGCGATGATGAACAGCGCCAGCGCGTTGCGCAGCATCTCGGGATGCAGCGCCTTGAACAGCCATAGCCCCGCCGCCCAGCCGACGATCGTGGGCAGCAGCAGGCCGCGCACGCCGCGCCATTCGACGTGGCGGAATTCGCGCACCGTCTGGCCGAAGGAAGCGACGATGCCTAGGGTAGTGATGACGGGGATCACCGTGCGCAGCGGCAGCACGAGCACCAGCAGCGGAATCGCCACCACGCCGGCGCCGAAGCCGGTTGCGCCGCGCAGGGTGTAGGCGGCCACGACCACCAGCGCGCACAAGGCGAGCTGCCACGCGGGGGCGGTGGCCTGCAGCGTCTCGATCACGCGGTGCCGGATTGCGATTCGCTCATGCGCAGAAGGGCGTAGAGCGATTCGAGGCGCGGCACGGCGACGCCGAGGCGGCGCGCGATGCGAACGGCGTTGCCGACCAGCGCCTCGGTTTCCATCGGCCGGCCCGCAAGTCGGTCCTGGCCCATGCTGGAGACGTAGTTCGGCATCCGCCGCGTGCCGTCGATCTGCCGCTCCGGGAGGTCCGGCGCGAGCGGATGGCCGTCCGCGGCCGCCACCGCGCAGACCTCGGCGATCGCGGCGCGCACGAACGCGGTCTGCTCGTCGCCGGAGAGGATGTCGCGCGTGCCGAGCCCGCCGCCGATCGCGGAGAGCGGGTTGAACACCGCGTTCCAGGCGCTTTTCTCCCAGCGCGCGCCGACGATGACTTCGGTCACGACGCAGCTCGAGCCGCCCGCTTTCAGCAGCCCGGCGAAGCGTGTGGCGTTTTCCGACGCGCCGCCGGGGTAGCGTCCCAGCACCAGCCGCGTGAACTTCGAGTGGTGGCGCACCCGGCCCGGCGCCTCGCGGCTCACGGCCGCGTAGGCGACCCCGGACAGCAGCTCGTGCTGCGGAAACGCCCGCGCCACTTCGTCCTCGATGCCGATGCCGTTCTGCACCAGCACGATCGCGCTGCCGGCGGCGAGCGCGGGTGCGATGAGGGTTGCGCGGTCGATGCCGCGCGTGAGCTTCAGCGCGACCAGCACGTAGTCCGCCTCGCCGCGGTAATCGCCCGCCGAGCGCAGCAGCTGCGCGGGACGGAACGAAAGGTCGCCGAGCGTGCTTTCGATGCGGTAGCCGCCGGCCGCGACGGCGTCGTAGTCGGCGCGCGCGACGACCGAGACCTCGCAGCCCGCGCGCGCCAGCACGCCGCCATAGAACGCGCCGATCGCGCCGGCCCCGAGGACCAGCACCCGCGCGTCAGGCATCGGGCAGCAGCACCACCTTGCCCATGACGCGGCGCTCGGCCATGTCCTTGACCGCCCGGGCGGCTTCGGCCAGGGGATAGGTCGCCGAGATGTGAGGCCGCAGGCGGCCCTGGCCGAACCATTCCCCGAGCTGTTTCAGCGCGGCGGCGAATTCGTCGGGCGCGCGCTTGGTCCACTCGCCCCAGTACACGCCGACGATCGAGCGCTCCATCAGCAGGGGCAGGTTGAGCGCGATCTTCGGAATTTCGCCGGCGGCGAAGCCGATCACCAGCAGCCGCGCGCGCCAGGCCGAGGAGCGCAGCGCCGCCTCGGTGTAGGCGCCGCCGACGGGATCGTAGATCAGGTCGACGCCCTTGCCGGCGGTAAGCGCCTTGATGCGCGCGCGCAAGTCTTCGGCGGCGTAGTCGATCGTCTCGTCGGCGCCGTGCTCGCGGCACACGGCGAGCTTTTGCGTGCTGGAAGCCGCGGCGATCACGCGCAGGCCGAGGATCTTGCCGATCTCCACCGCCGCCAGTCCCACGCCGCCCGCGGCGCCGAGCACCAGCAGCGTCTCGCCCGGCTTGCTGTCGGCGCGATTGCACAGCGCGTGGTGCGAGGTACCGTAGGTCAGCAGGAACGAGGCCGCAGTCGGATAGTCCATCTGCGCCGGAATCGGCACCAGACGCGCGCCGGCGGGCACCAGGATTTCCTCGGCGAAGCCGCCGAAGCCGCCGGCGCCGAGAACGCGGTCTCCGGGCTTGGCGTGCTTGACGCCTTCGCCGACCTCCTTCACCACGCCGGCGAACTCCGAGCCCGGCGTGAACGGCGGCGTCGCCTTCACCTGGTACTTGTTCTGGATGATGAGGACATCCGGAAAATTGACGCTCGCTGCCTTTACCGAGACCACGACTTCGCCTGGCCCCGGCCGGGGCGAAGGGACTTCGTCGACGACCAGCGTCTCGGGCGGGCCGAATTGCTTGCAGATCACTGCCTTCATGGGTTTTCCGTCGCAAGAGTGCTAGTGGGAACGGCTGGACAGCCCGCCGTCGATCGTCAGTATGCACCCCGACGTGTACGCCGAGCGCTCCGAGACGAGAAACACCGCGGCGGCGGCGATCTCTTCCGGCGTCGCGGGGCGGCCGAAGGACATGTTGGCGAACAGCTCCTGGTAGCGTGCCGCGTCGCCCAGCAGCGTCTCGGCGCGCTGCCTGTACAGGCTGGTCAGGCGGTCGGTCGACACCGGGCCCGGGTTGATCCCCAGCACGCGGATGCCGTCGGCGTGCGAGGCCCCGCCCAGCGCCCGGGTGAACGCCATCAGCCCGGCGTTGGCCGTGCTGCCGGCGATATAGGCCGCGTCCATCTTCTCGCCGGCGCTGCCGATGATGTTGAGGATCACGCCGCGCCCGCGACGCTTCATCGCCGCGTAGACCTGCCGGCTGAGGTTGATATAGCCGAAGACCTTCAGATCCCAGGCGCGGCGCCAGGTCTCCTCGTCGATCTTGAGCAGGTCGCCGCCGGGAATCGCGCCGGCGTTGTTGATCAGGATGTCGATCTCGCCGGCCCATGCCGCGAGCGCCTCGGGGGCGCCTCGGTGCGAGAGGTCGATCGCCTTCGCGTTCGGCCCCGGCGCCGGATTGCGCGCCGCGCTCAGCACCTCGCAGCCCTCGGCGGCGAGCGCCTCGGCGCAGGCCTTGCCGATGCCCTTCGAGGCACCGGTGACCAGCGCGCGCCGGCCCGTCAGGTTCAGATCCATAAAACAGCCCTCCCTCGATCGCGCAAATTTGGTTAGTCTTGCACATCCGCGATGCCGACCCTGACCACCGACGATGGCGTGAAGCTGTACTACGAGGAGACCGGCAGCGGTACGCCGATCCTGTTTGTACACGAGTTCGCCGGCGACTGCCGCAGCTGGGAGCTGCAGGTGCGCCACTTCTCGCGCCGCTACCGCTGCATCACCTACAACGCGCGCGGCTACCCGCCTTCGGACGTGCTGCCCGATCCGGATCGCTACTCGCAGCAGCGCGAGCGCGACGACGTGCGCTGCGTGCTCGACGCGCTGGGCCTGGAGCGGGCGCACGTGGTGGGGCTGTCGATGGGCGCCATGGCCACGCTGCACTTCGGCATGGTGCACAGCGAGCGGGCGCTGTCGCTGGTGACGGCGGGCGTGGGCAGCGGGGCGCACAAGGACGAGTACGCGCGCTTCCAGGCCGATTCGCGCGCCCACGCAAAGTCGATGCTCGAGCACGGCATGGCGCACTTCGCCGCGGGCTACGGCGAGAACCCCACCCGCGCGACGATGAAGGCGAAGGATCCGCGCGGTTTCGCCGAATTCCAGCGCAACCTGTCCGAGCATTCGGCCGAGGGCTCGGCCAACACCATGCTCGGCTACCAGGCGCGCCGGCCGTCGCTGTACGACCTGAGCGCCGAGATGGCGGCGATCAAGGCGCCGCTGCTGGTGATCGCGGGCGACGAGGACCCCTCGACGATCCAGCCTTCGCTGCTGATCAAGCGCACGGTGCCGGGCGCGGCGCTGGCGGTGGTGCCCAGGACCGGGCACATGATCAATCTGGAGGAGCCGGCGCTGTTCAACCGGCTGGTCGAGGACTTCTTTCACCAGGTGGAGGCAGGCCGTGCTTTCGCCTGAGGCGCTGTCGCACCTGCGCGTGATCGACCTGACGCGGGTGCGCGCGGGCCCGACCTGCGCCAAGCAGTTCGCCGACTGGGGCGCCGACGTGATCAAGGTCGAGGCTCCGGCCACCGAGGGCGAGGACGGTTTCGGGCCGCGCCAGGGCTCGGACTTCCAGAACCTGCACCGCAACAAGCGCTCGCTCACCCTCAACCTGAAGGACCCGCGCGGGGTCGAGGCGCTCAAGCGCCTGGTGAAGACCGCCGACGTGGTGGTCGAGAACTACCGGCCGGACGTCAAGCACCGGCTCGGCATCGACTACGAGACGCTGGCGAAGGAGAACCCCGGGCTGATCTACGCCAGCATCTCCGGCTTCGGCCAGGACGGCCCCTATCGCGACCGCGCGGGATTCGACCAGATCGCGCAGGGCATGGGCGGGCTGATGTGGGTGACCGGACTGCCGGGACAGGGACCGGTGCGCGCGGGCATCCCGGTGGCGGACCTCACCGCGGGCCTGTACGCCGCTCTCGGCGTGCTGATCGCGCTGCAGGAGCGCAGCCGCTCGGGCAAGGGGCAATGGGTGCAGAGCTCGCTGCTGTCGGCGATGGTGGCGATGATGGATTTCCAGGCCGCGCGCTGGCTGGTCGAGGGCCACGTGCCGGGGCAGGCGGGCAACGATCATCCGACCTCGATCCCGACCGGCGTGTTCCCGACCGCGGACGGATACGTCAACGTCGCCGCGGCCGGGAACGTGATCTACACCCGGCTGTGCGAAGCGCTCGGCGCGCCGCAGCTCGCGACGCAGCCGGAATTCGCCACCGCCGCGCTGCGCTCGACCAACCGCGCGGCGATGAACGAGGCGCTCGCGGAGCTCACCCAGCGCCACGGCTCGGAGGAGCTGATCTCCCTGCTCAACGAGGCGGGCGTGCCCTGCGGCCCGATCTACAAGATGAACCAGGTATTCGAGGACCCGCAGGTGCGACACCTCGGCATGGCTGCCCCGGTGCCCAAGCCGGGCGGCGGCGAGCTGAACCTGGTCGGTCCCGCGATCCGGCTGACGCGCACACCGGCGCGAATGAAGCGCGCCATGGGAGCGGCCGGCGAGCACAACGACGAGATCCTGCGCGACCTCGGCTACGCGCAGGCCGAGATCGAGCGGCTGCGCGGCGACAAGGTGATCTGAGGAAATTCGATGAGCGAAGCGAAACTGCGCGTCGAGCGCGACGGCCCGATCGGTTGGATGATTTTCGACAACCCGGCGCGCCGCAACGCGATCAAGGAGGACATGTGGCGCGCGATCCCGAAGGCGATGGCCGGGTTCGACGCCGATCCCGAGGTGCGCTGCGTCGTGCTGCGCGGCGCGGGCAGCGTCGCCTTCGCCGCCGGCGCCGACATCTCGGAGTTCGAGAAGCGGCGCGCCAACCCGAACGCGGCCGGAGAGCACGACAACATCATCGATGCCGCGCAGCTCGCGCTGGAGGATTCCGCCAAGCCGGTGCTGGCGATGATCCACGGCTTCTGCCTCGGCGGCGGGCTGGAGATCGCGCTCGCCTGCGACCTGCGCTATGCCGGCGCCTCGGCGAGCTTCGCCATCCCGGCCGCGCGCCTGGGCATCGGCTACGGCGTGCACGGCACCAACCGCCTGGTGGCGAGCGTCGGCCACGCCGCGGCGCGCGAGATCATGCTCAGCGGGCGGCGCTACGGCGCCGACGAGGCGCTCGCCATGGGGCTGGTCAACCGGGTGCTGCCCGACGCCGAGCTGGAGGGCTACGTGCGCAGGCTCGCGGCCGAGCTGGCGGCCAACGCGCCGCTGTCGATGGCCGCCTCGAAGGCGATCATCAACGGCGTGATCGAATCGAGAGGGGATTTCTCCAAGGGAGAGGCGCTGATCGCGCGCTGCGCGAAAAGCGAGGACCACGTCGAAGGCCGGCGTGCGTTCATGGAGAAGCGGACACCGACATTCAAGGGGAAATAGCCTGTAATGAAAGCGAACCAACTCAGGGTCAAAGGCGTGCGGGTGCGCGCGGTGGGCGCGCCGATGAGGCGGCCGCTGACGACCAGCACCGGCGCGATCACCGTCGCCCCGCTGCTGCTGATCGACCTGCAGACCGACGCCGGCATCACCGGCCGCGCCTACCTGTTCGGCATCGGCAAGCACAACCTGGCGCCGATCGCGCAGCTGGTCGAGGCGATGGGCGAGATGCTCAAGGGCGACGCGCTGGCGCCGTTCGAGATCGAGAAGAAGCTGCGCGCGCGCTACACCCTGCTCGGGGTGCACAACGTCGTCCTGTTCGCGATGTCCGGCATCGACATGGCGGCCTGGGACGCGCTCGGCCAGGCGCACGGCGAGCCGCTGGTGCGCCTGCTGGGCGGTGCGCCGCGGCCGGTGCCGGCCTACAACTCGAAGGGCCTGGGCATCATGCCCCTCAAGGCCCTGGTGCGCGAGGCGATCGAGCTGGTCAACGAGGGCTTCAGCGCGCTCAAGCTGCGCCTCGGCCGCGCCGAGGCGCGCGACGACATCGAGGCGCTGCGCGCGGTCAAGAAGGCGCTCGGCACCAAGGTCACGCTGATGGTGGACTTCAACCAGTGCCTGACGGTCAGCGAGGCGCTGCGGCGCGGGCGCATGATCGACGACGAAGGCGGGGTGTACTGGATCGAAGAGCCGGTGCGGGCCGACGATTTCGCCGGCAATGCGCGCATCACGCGCGAGGTGGCGACGCCGATCCAGATCGGCGAGAACTTCATGGGCCCGGAGCAGATGGCGCAGGCGCTCGCGGCGCAAGCCTGCGACTTCGTCATGCCGGACGCGCAGCGCATCGGCGGCGTGACCGGCTGGATGCGCGCCGCGGCGCTGGCGCAGGCGGCGGGGCTGGAGATGTCGAGCCACCTGTTTCCGGAGGCGAGCTGCCACCTGCTGGCGGTGACGCCCACCTGCCACTGGCTCGAATTCGTCGACTGGGCCGAGCCCGTGCTCGCCGAGCCGCTGGAGCTGCGCGACGGCCAGGTGCTGATCCCGGCGCGCCCGGGCCTTGGCATGCGCTGGAACGAGAAGGCGGTCAGGCGCTACGCGCTGTAAGCCATGTTCACGCGCCACTTTCCGTACTGGCCTTCCGGGGTGCCGCGCTCGCTGCGCATCCCGCGCACCAGCGTGTACTACAACCTGGCGGTGAGCGCGACGCGCTATCCCGACTCCGCCGTGATCGACTACTACGGCAGCCGCATCACCTATTCCCGGATGAAGCGCGAGGTCGACGCCCTGGCCGGCTTCCTGCAGCAGCGCTGCGGCGTGGCGAAGGGCGACCGGGTGCTGCTTTACTGCCAGAACGGCCCGCACTTCATGCTCGGCTACTACGCGATCCTGCGCGCCGACGCGGTGGTGGTGCCGGTCAACCCGATGAACCGCACCGAGGAGCTGCGCCACTACGTCGAGGACGGCGAGGCGCGCACCATCGTCTCGACCCAGGAGCTGTGGGACCGCATCGCGCCGCTGATCGGCACCAGCGCGCTGGAATACGCGCTGATCGGCGCGCACTCGGAGTACCTGACGTCGCCGACCGACCTGCCGCTGCCGGATTTCGTGCGCGCCCCGGCGGCGATCCCGTCCTACGGCGGGGTCACCTCGTGGCGCGAGGCGCTCGCCGCCGGGCTTGCGCCGGGGCCGCACCTCGCCGGGCCGGACGACCTCGCGGTGATGCCCTACACCTCGGGCACCACCGGCAAACCCAAGGGCTGCATGCACACCCACTCGACCGTGCTGTCGACCTCGACCGCCGGGTGCCACTGGCGCGGCGCGACGAGCGGCTCGGTGGCGCTCGCGGTGCTGCCGATGTTCCACGTCACCGGCATGCAGGCGGGCATGAACACGCCGATCCAGGCCGGGGCCACCTCGGTGGTGATGACGCGCTGGGACCGCGAGTGCGCGGCGATGCAGATCGAGCGCGCGCGGGTGACGGGCTTCACCGCGATCACCACCATGGTGGTCGATTTCCTCGCCAACCCGAACCTGCCGAAGTACGACCTGTCGTCGATGACCACCCTCGGCGGCGGCGGCGCCGCGATGCCCGAGGCGCTGGCGAAGAAGCTCTACGAGATGCTGGGCCTCGAGTTCATCGAAGGCTACGGCCTGACCGAGACCATGGCGCCGAGCCACAGCAACCCGCCGCAGCGCCCCAAGCGCCAGTGCGGCGGGATCCCGATCTTCGACACCGACTCGCGCGTGCTCGACCCGGAGACATTGCGCGAGTGCGGGCCGAACGAGGTCGGCGAGATCGTGATGAGCGGGCCGCAGGTGTTCAAGGGCTACTGGCGCCAGGAGAAGGCGACCGCCGAGGCCTTCATCGAGCACGACGGCAAGGAGTTCTTCCGCTCGGGCGACCTCGGCTACTACGACGAGGAAGGCTACTTCTTCATCACCGACCGCTTGAAGCGAATGATCAACGCCTCGGGCTTCAAGGTCTGGCCGGCCGAGGTCGAGGCGATGCTCTACGCCCATCCCGACATCCAGGAGGCCTGCATCATCGGCGCGCTCGATCCCTACCGCGGCGAGACCGTCAAGGCGGTGGTGGTGCCCAGGCCCGAGGCGCGCGGGCGCATCAAGCCCGAGGACATCACCGCCTGGGCGCACGAGCGCATGGCGGCGTTCA
>DATFMS010000161.1:0-13901 GCA_035266805.1 Burkholderiales bacterium
CCGAGCTGCAGCATGATCCGGCCGACGTAGCCGTCGATCGGCGAGCGGATGGTGCAGTACTGAAGATTCAGGCGCGCGGTCTCGACCGCGGCCTGGCTTGCCTTGAGCGCCGCCGCCGCCGTTTCCGCGGCGGTGCGGAACTGCGCGTAGGCCTCCTTCGAGACGAAGTGTTTCTCGAGCAGATCGAAGTAGCGCCGCTCCTGCGAGCGGGCCTGGTCGCTGCTCGCCTTGTCGCGCGCATAGTTCGCTTCCGCTTGGCGCAACGCCGCTTCGAACGGTCGCGCGTCGAGCCGG
This sequence comes from Burkholderiales bacterium, assembly GCA_035266805.1. GTDB lineage: Bacteria > Pseudomonadota > Gammaproteobacteria > Burkholderiales > SG8-39 > DAHVFK01. The sequence goes on from DATFMS010000161.1 coordinate 295, forward strand.
AACAGCACGTCGCCCTTGCGCACCGCCTGACCCTGGCGGAAATTGACCTCGACGATTTGCCCGTCCACGCGCGCCTTGATCGCGACGGTCGAGTAGGCGTCGACGTTGCCAATGGCGCGCAAGATCACAGGCATATCGCGCTCCGCAGCGACGGCGACCGACACCGGGACCGCCGGCCTGCCTGCGGGGCGCTTCTTGTCGTTCGCGCCGCCATCAGCAGCAAAGTGCGTCGCCGCGGTTCCCGCCAGTATGACGGCCACGGCGATGCTCGCCACCGCCAGGGCTCGTGAACGGGAAGAGGTCGTCATCTTGGGCGCCGGGGGGCCGGCGTTCGGAATTGGGTTGGCTATGAAGTGTCGGGAGGCGCTTCGCACAGCGCGCCGACAATCTACGGCAAGATTCTCTCTAGGGCAAAGAGATCTTGGACCGCCTCACGGCTACGGATCAGGTGTGCCACGGCGCCGTCGACCATCACTTCGGCCGCGCGCGGCCGCGAGTTGTAGTTCGAGCTCATGCTCATGCCGTAGGCGCCCGCCGACATCACCGCCAGCAGGTCGCCTGAGGCGGCGACCAGCGGGCGTTGCCGTGCCAGGAAATCGCCGCTCTCGCAGACCGGTCCGACCACGTCGTAGGTCGCGGGCCGGGCCCCGGGCGGTGCTTCGCGCACGGCGCGCACCTCGTGCCAGGCGTCGTACAGCGCCGGGCGCAGCAGGTCGTTCATCGCCGCATCGACGACCAGGAAGCTCTTGGCCGCCCCCGGCTTGACGTACTCGACGCGCGTCAGCAGCAGACCCGCGTTGCCGACGATCGAGCGCCCCGGATCGAGGATCAGCCTGGCGCGGCCGGCCTTGACCGTGGCCAGGGCGCCGGTGACGAATTCGGCCACCGGTCGCGGCGCTTCGTCCCGGTAGCGGATTCCGATGCCGCCCCCCAGATCGACGTGCGCAAGCGCGATCCCCGCCGCCTCCAGGCGCTCCGCCAGTGCGCCGATGCGAGCCGCGGCCTCGATGAACGGTGCCGAGTCCATGAGCTGGGAGCCGACGTGGCAGCCGATGCCGTGGATTTCGATGTTCGGCATTCGCGCCGCTTTGGCGTAGAGGCGCTCGGCGTCATCGTGCGGCACCCCGAACTTGCTTTGCCTTAGCCCGGTCGAGATGTAGGGGTGCGTTCTAGCATCGACGTCGGGATTGACCCGGAAAGCCACGGGCGCGCGCTTGTCGAGACGCTCCGCTACCGCGTTCACGCGCTCGAGTTCTGGCTCCGACTCCAGGTTGATGCACATCACGCCGGCCAGAAGCGCCTGCTCGATCTCCAACGCCGTCTTGCCGACCCCTGAAAACAGGGTCTTACGCGGGTCTCCTCCGGCAGCCAGAACGCGCGCCAGCTCTCCGCCCGAAACGATATCGAAACCGGCGCCGAGCTTCGCCATGAGCGCGAGCACCGCAATGTTCGGGTTTGCCTTGACCGAGTAGCAGATGAGCGCATCGCGCCCGGCGAGGGCGTCCGAATACTCCGCGTAGGCGCCCTCGATAGCGGCGCGGGAGTAGACGTAGCACGGGGTACCGAAGCGCCGCGCCAGCTCATCGAGCGGCACCTGTTCGGCGCAAAGCGTGCCGTTGCGGTAGGCGAAGGCCACGCGGCGGCTATTTCTTTTCGGACGCGCCGCTGTCGCGCTCGGTGTCCGCGGGATAGGGCACGGGCTTGTAGGGCTCGGTCTTACGCGGCTTGACGCCGGGCGGCGGATTGTCGCGAAAGTACAGGTCGCCTCTTTGTCCGCAGCCGGCGAGGACCGCGAGCGCGGTGATCACGGCGAGGAGAAAAGCGGAACGCATCGCGTCGCGACAGGTAAAATGTCCATGTTATCACGCACTTTCGTTGCCCCATGACGGACTCCGAATTCGAAGCGCTCACGGATGCTGCACTGGAGCGTATTGAGCAGGCCATTGAAGCGAGCGGCGTCGACGCCGACCTGCAGTCCAAGGCGGGCGGCGTGCTCGAGGTCGAGTTCGAAAACGGCAGCAAGATGATTATCAATCGCCACGGCGCGGCGCGAGAAATCTGGGTCGCGGCCAAGTCCGGGGGCTTCCATTTCCGCTGGGACGGCTCGCTATGGCGCGACACGCGCGACGGCAGCGAACTATTCGCTGCCTTGTCCCGGCTCGTTTCCGCTCAGAGCGGCCAAGGAGTGGTACTGCGCGCTTGACCTGCCAGCCCGCCGCTATTGCGCGGGCTGTGGCGCCGGCGGGATCGGTGGTGCGACGGACGGCGGCATCGGAGGGGTGGCAGCCGGCACCACCACCTGCGGCGCTGCGGACGGCTCGACCGGAATGTTTTCCTGATAGAAATATTCCGGAACCGGCTTGTCGTCGGGGATCGTGGGATCCGGCCCGGTTTCCACCAGGACCACGCCGGGCGGTGGCGTGAGTTCCATTTCGGGCACGCCCTTCAAGGCGTGATGCATGAAATCGATCCAGACCGGCAGCGCCACCGCACTGCCGGTCTGATTGCGGCCCAGTGTCTTCGGTTGATCGAAGCCGACCCAGGTGATGCCCACCAGCGTCGGCTGGAAGCCGCAGAACCAGGCATCCACGAACTCGTTGGTGGTTCCGGTCTTGCCGGCGAGGTCGTTGCGGCCCAGGCGCCGGGCGCGGGCGGCGGTTCCGTAGCGGGTAACGTCGTGCAGCATGCTATCGATGAGAAAGGCATTTCTCGCGTCGATTACGCGCAAGCGCTCGTCGCCCGCGTGCTGCGGGTGGGCGATGCCCTGCGGATCGCCGCGGTCGTCGACGATCTTTTCGATAAAGTAGGGCTGCAGCAGGTATCCGCCGTTGGCGAACACAGAATAGGCGCGAGCCATTTGCCACGGCGTCACCGATCCCGCGCCCAACGCCATCGTCAGATAAGGCGGGTGCCTGTTCGCATCGAAGCCAAAGCGCGTGATGTAATCCTGGGCATACTTGGTGCCGATTGCCTGCAGGATGCGGATCGACACCATGTTCTTCGACTTCGCGAGTGCCGTGCGCATGCGCATCGGACCCTCGAACCTGCCGTCATAGTTGTTCGGTTCCCAGGGCTGGCCACCGGTCACTTCGGGGTCGATCACGATCGGCTCGTCGGGGATTACGGTTGCCGGCGTGAACCCCTTCTCCAACGCAGCCGAGTAGATGAACGGTTTGAACGACGAGCCGGGCTGGCGCCATGCTTGGGTGACGTGGTTGTACTTGTTGCGCCTGAAATCAAAGCCCCCCACCAGTGCCCGCACCGCGCCGTCCTGTGGATCCACGGCGACGAACGCGCCCTCGACTTCAGGCAGCTGCACGATCTCCCAGCGTTTGCGGCCCACCCGCTCGACGCGCACTATCGCGCCCCGTCGTATACGCATTCGCGGCGGCGCCGAAGAACGAAGCGCGGACGCCGCGAACTTCAGGCCTTCGCCCGAAATCTCGATCGTGTCGCCGTTGCGCAAAGCAGCCTCGACCCTGCGTGGCGTCGCCGTGAGCACGACGGCCGCCAGCAGCTCGTCGCTGTCGGTATATTCCGAGAGTGCCTCGTCGTAGTCCTCGTCTTTCGGCGCATCCGGAAGCGCGGCGAAACCCTCCGGTCCGCGATAGCCATGTCGACGGTCGTAATTCTGGAGGCCTCGACGCAGGGCGGCATATGCGGCCTCCTGATCGCCCTTGCGAATCGTGGTGTAGACGCGAAATCCCCTGCTGTAGGCGTCATCCGGATACTGCTCGTGGACGGCCTGGCGCACCATCTCGGCAACGTAGTCTGCGTGCACCGGGTACTCACTCGTTTCGCGATGCGTTCGCACCGGAGCCGCGAGCGCTTGCGCATACTGGGCATCGGTGATGTAGCCCAGCTCGTGCATGCGCCGTAGCACATATTGCTGCCGTCTCTTCGCGCGCTGCGGGCTGGCGATCGGGTTGTAGCTGGATGGCGCTTTCGGCAACCCCGCCAGCATGGCCGCCTCCGCAAGGGTAAGTTGGTCGAGCGACTTGCCAAAATAGGTCTGCCCGGCGGCGGCGAAGCCGTAGGCGCGCTGGCCCAGGTAGATCTGGTTGATATACAGCTCCAGGATCTGGTCCTTGGAGAGGCTGTGTTCGATCTTGAACGCCAGCAGCGCCTCGTAGAGCTTGCGAGTGAAGGTCTTTTGCGACGACAGGAAGAAGTTGCGCGCCACTTGCATCGTTATAGTGCTCGCACCCTGGCGCTTGCCGCCGGCGAGAAGATTCGAATACGCGGCACGTACCACGCCAACGTAGTCGATGCCGGCGTGCTGGTAGAAGCGTTCGTCCTCGGCCGAGATGATCGCGTCTTTGAGAAACTTGGGGACTTCGCTAATCGAGATTACCGAACGACGTTCCTCGCCGAATTCGCCAATCAGGGCACCGTCTTCGGTGTAGATGCGCAGCGGAACCTTCGGCTGATAATCGGTGAGAGAGTCGAGCGACGGCAGGTTCGGATAGGCGAGTGCAACGACCAGCGCAGCGACCGCCAAACCGACCGCAACGCTGCCCGCAAGCAACGCCAGCGGAAAGGTCAAAAAACGATGCCACATCAAGGCAGTTAGGACCGAGGAGGAGGGTTACACCCTCGATGGAGAAAGGGGGGCATTATAGAGGGTCCCTCCGTGTGGAAAATTCACTAGACACTGGATAGAGTTGTTGCTAGCATTTAACGCAATTTCTACGTATTGCGCCTAAAGGGCCGGTACGAAAAGGAAAATAACGATGGAACTCGATATTTTCAAGCCGAAGGCGCTGCCGGTGTTCGGGCTGGATATCAGCTCGTCGTCGGTCAAAATGATCGAGATCGTCGACGCCGGCAAGGGGGCGTATCGCGTCGAACGCTACTCGATCGAGCCCCTGCCACGCGAGGCCGTGGTGGACGGCAACATAAACAACCTGGAAGCGGTAGCCGAGTCGGTCAAGCGAGCGCATAAACGGCTTGCGACGCGTACCAAACATGTCGCGATGGCCGTGCCCTCGGGGGCGGTCATAACCAAGAAGATCATCGTTCAGGCGGGTTTGCGCGAGGACGAACTCGAGCTCCAGGTCGAGACCGAGGCGAACCAGTACATCCCCTTCGCTCTGGACGAGGTCAATCTTGACTTCCAGCTGATAGGCCCGGCGCCCTCGAACCCTGAAGAGGAAGAGGTGCTGATCGCTGCCACCCGAAAGGAGAAGGTCGAGGATCGGGTCGCGGTGGCGGAGTCTGCCGGACTGAAAGCGCTGGTTATGGACGTCGAGTCGTACGCACAGCAGAGCGCGCTCGCACTCGTGGTAGAGCAGCTGCCGAACGGCGGCAAGGACCAGAATATCGCCGTGGTCGATATCGGTGCCAACGTGATGCACGTCACCGTCCTGCGCAACGACCAGTCGGTTTATACCCGCGAACAGGCCTTCGGCGGCAACCAGTTGACACAGGACATCGTGAGCCGCTACGGCATGAGCGTGGAAGAGGCGGAAAACGCAAAGCGCTCGGGGGGGTTGCCGGACGACTTTGAGACGGAGGTGCTGCGGCCCTTCATGGACAATCTCTCCATGGAGGTGCAACGCGCGTTGCAGTTCTTCTTCACCTCGACGCAGTACAACGCCGTGGACCAGATCCTGCTGGCCGGCGGATCCGCGGTGATCCCGGGTCTCGATGAGGCGGTGAACACCCGCACACAAGTGCCCACCATGGTGGCGAATCCGTTTGCCGCAATGCAGACCTCGTCGCGTATCCAACTCAAGCGCCTGATAGTTGACGCGCCGTCGTTGATCGTCGCATGCGGGCTCGCCATGCGGAGGTTTGATCCGGTATGACGATTCGCATCAATCTACTTCCACACCGTGACGAGCGCCGCAAGCGCGCACGGACGCATTTCGCCGTCGTGGCGGGCATGACCGCGGTTCTTGGCGTCGTGATATGGGGCGCGGGACACGTAGTGAATGCCAACCGCGTGGCCACGCAACAAGACCGCAACACATTCTTGAAGGGAGAAATCGCGAAGCTCGACAAGCAAATCGCGGACATCAAGAAGCTCAAGGACGAAATTCAGGCGTTGCTCGCGCGCAAGCAGATCATTGAGACTCTCCAGGCGGACCGGGCTCAGACCGTCCACCTGCTCGATCAGCTGGTCCGCCAGATGCCCGAGGGGGTCTATCTCAAAAGCCTCAAGCAGAAGGGCTTAGCCATTCGCCTGGACGGTTACGCGCAGTCCAACGCCCGAGTCTCGAGTCTTATGCGCAACATCGAATCCTCTCCCTGGCTCGAGAAGCCGGAGCTGGTCCAGATCCGTGCTACCCGGGTAGACAAGAAGCGCCTCTCGGAGTTCAACCTCAACTTGTCGCTGAAACCGCTTAAGCCGGAAGAAGAGTTGAAGGCCGGCAAGGGCGGTAAAGCGCCGGCCAAAAAAGGCTAAGCCATGGCGATCGATATCAACAAGATCGTCGAAGAGTTCAGGCGTCTCAACTGGCGCGACCCCGGCACTTGGCCGGTATTGCCCAAGCTTGCGGTGTTGCTGGGCATTCTGGTGGCGCTCCCGGTGGCCGCCTATTTCGTCGATTGGCAGGGCCAGCTTGACGAGCTGGAACGAGGCAGGCAGGCGGAAGTGAAGCTCAAGAGCGCCTACGTCATCAAGAAGCGCCAGGCGGTGAACCTCGACCTTTACCAGCAGCAACTGCGCGAGATCGATACCCAGTTCGGTGCTTTGCTGCGGCAGCTGCCCAACAAGTCCCAGATGGACGCGCTGCTGGTTGATATCAACCAGGCAGGTCTGGGGCGAGGCCTTCAGTTCGAGCTGTTCAAGCCGGCAGCCGCGGAAACCATGAAGGAGTTCTACGCCGAGCTCCCGATCCAGGTGAAAGTTGTCGGCACCTATCACGACATGGGCGCGTTCGCGAGCGACGTCGGGCAGCTTTCGCGCATCGTCACACTTAACGACGTCTCGATTGCGGCCGCGAAGGACGGCACCCTACAGATGGACGCCACGGCTCGCACCTTCCGCTACCTCGACGAAGAGGAAATTGCCGCTCAGCGCAAGGCTCAGCGAGCCGCCAAGAGGGGTCGCCGGTGATGAGAAAGTACCTCGTGTTGGCGGCCGTGGTTTTGCTCGCTGCCTGTGGCAGCGACGAGCATAGCGACCTGCGGCAGGAGCTGAATTCGCTGACCAAGGGGTTGCGTGGACACGTCAACCCGCTGCCGCAGGTGAAGCCCTATGAGCCGGTTCCTTATACGGCGGAAGACCTGGTCGATCCGTTCCGGCCGGATCGCATCGTCATCGTGCAGCAGGGGGGGAATGGTGGCGGAGGTACGCCGGGGCCGGACCTGAACCGGCCCAAGGAGCCTCTCGAGGCATTCCCGCTGGAATCGATCCAGATGGTCGGCACCATCACTCAAGGCAAGCAAACTTTTGGCCTGGTAAAAGCGGGCACGAATCTATACAGGGTCAAGCAGGGTAACTACATGGGCCAGAATTTCGGCGTCATCACGTCGATCGATGAAGGCGAAATCAAATTGACCGAACTGGTCCAGGATGGTAGCGGCGAGTGGGTGCAACGCTCCAGCGCGCTGCAATTGCAGGAGGTAAGTAAACGATGAAAAAGCTAAACGCTCTCTATGCGCTCGCGCTGTGGCTCGCGGGAGCGGGCGCCGCTCTTGCCCAGGTGAACAGCATTGAGGCTTTCAACGTCTCGCAGCAGGACAGCAAGACGGTCGTGCGCGTGACGACCAAGGAGGCGTTGAAGAGCGTTCCGCCAAACTTTGCCATCACCTCGCCTGCGCGCATCGCGTTCGATTTCCCGAACACCCTAAACGCACTCGGGCGCGGCAGCCAGACTATCGGCGAGGGTGCGCTGCGCAGCATGAACTTGGTGCAAGGCGCCGGCCGCACCAGGATGGTCCTAAATCTGACTCGCCCGGTGCCCCACGAAGCCAGCATCGACGGCAAAGATCTCGTTATCACGCTTTCAGCGCCGGCAGTGGCGCAAGGAGGCGCAGGGGCGCACTTTGCCGAAGGCAAGGCGGACGTCACGCACGCCGTCCGCAATATCGATTTCCGCCGCGGAGCGGCGGGCTCGGGTCGGGTAGTAGTGGATCTATCGGATTCGTCCACCGGGATCGACATCCGCCAGCAGGGCCAGAGCATCGTGGTCGACTTCCTCAAGACTTCGTTGCCGGAAAACCTGCGCAAGCGCTTTGACGTCATCGACTTTGCGACGCCGGTACAGACCGTCAGCGCGTTCCAGCAGGGCGACAACGTGCGCCTGGTCATCGAGCCCAAGGGCCAGTGGGAACACAACGCATATCAGTCGGACAACCAGTTCGTTGTCGAGGTGAAGCCCGTTGCCGACACGTCCAAGCTCTCAACACGCGGGAAATATAAGGGCGAGAAGCTGTCGCTTAATTTCCAGAATGTCGAGGTCAGGGCGGTACTGAACGTAATCGCGGATTTCACCGACCTCAACATCATTACCAGCGACTCGGTGACCGGCAACATTACGCTGCGCCTGAAGGATGTGCCGTGGGACCAGGCCCTCGACATCATCCTGCAGACGCGCGGTCTCGATATGCGCAAGACCGGCAACGTGATCTGGATCGCGCCGACCGACGAGCTGGCGACGCGTGAAAAGCTTGCGCTCGAAGCGGCGAAGCAGATCAACGACCTGGAGCAGACGCGCACCGAATCGTTTCAGCTGAACTACCAAAAGGCCGCGGAGGTGCAGAAGCTCCTCTCCGACACCAGTCAACGAATTCTGTCCAAACGCGGCAGCGCTGTCGTGGACCCGCGCACGAACACCCTGTTCGTGCAGGACACCCCGACTCGGCTCGCCGAGGTGCGCAAGCTGATCGCCAAGATCGACGTCCCCGTGCGGCAGGTCATGATCGAGGCACGCATCGTGGAAGCAAACGACACGTTCAGCAAAAACCTCGGCGCGCGGCTCGGCTACAACGAGGCGGGTACCGGGCATAAGCTGCTCGGAGATGTGAATACGCGCTTCACATTTGGCGGCGGCTTGGCCAATACGGGGTACCAAACCGGCCAGATTGCCACGCCCCAGCCGAACTTTATGACTGATTCGCTGAACGTGAATCTGCCGGCGGCTGGCCTGAACGCGTTTAGTACGGGGCAGTTCTCGTTCATCCTATTCAACAGCGCGATGAGCCGATTCCTGAACCTCGAGATCAGCGCACTTGAGGCCGACGGCAAGGGCAAGGTGATCTCGAGCCCGCGCGTACTGACTGCCGACCAGGTCGAGGCCGTGATTGAACAGGGCACGGAGATCCCCTACCAGCAGGCCACCTCTTCGGGCGCAACCGCGGTGTCGTTCCGCAAGGCTAACCTGTCGCTCAAAGTCAAGCCCCAGATCACGCCCGACGGCAACGTGATCATGACGCTCGACGTGAACAAGGATCAGCCGGGCCCCACCACCCCCGCTGGCGTGCAGATCAACACCAAGCACGTCAAGACCGAGGTGCTGGTGGAAAACGGCGGCACCGTGGTCATCGGCGGGATCTACGAGCAGAGCGATCGCACCGACATCACGAAGATCCCGTTGTTTGGCGACCTGCCCTTGGTCGGCTGGATGTTCAAGAACAACACGACCAACACGAGCAAGACCGAGCTGCTGGTGTTCATCACGCCAAAGATTGTGAACGAGCGCCTCACCGTTCGCTGATTTGCCGCGTCTCCTCTGGACGTTACGGCCGGGCTCTCCCGGCCGTTTTCTTTTCCGCCTTCGCCGTGCGGCTACAATAGGTCCGTGAAACCGGGCAGCAACAACGTTTATCTCGTAGGCATGATGGGTGCGGGCAAGACAACCGTCGGCAGAATAATCGCCCGTCGCCTGAAACGCCGCTTCGTGGACTCCGACCAGGAGATCGAGCGACGCTGCGGCGTGCGCATTCCGGTGATTTTCGACATCGAAGGCGAGGGCGGATTCCGAGTCCGCGAGGAGCATATAGTCGCCGAGCTGGCGACGCTCGAGGGCGTAGTAGTGGCAACCGGGGGCGGCGCCGTGCTGTCGGCCGAAAACCGGCGCCAGCTCGCCTCGAGCGGCACGACCGTCTATCTCCACGCGCGACCGGAGGATCTCTATCGGCGCGTGCGGCACGACAAGAATCGGCCACTGCTCGACACGCCGGATCCGTCCCGGCGTCTGCAGGAGCTGTACGTGGCGCGGGATCCGCTCTACCGTCAGGTGGCGGACATTGTGATCGATACCGGCACGCAATCGGTCCAGATGCTCGCCCGCGAGCTGCTGGCGAAGATCGAGGAACGATGCAAAGCATCCGTGTAGATCTGGGCGAGCGCGCCTACTCGATCCATATCGGCTCGGGCATCCTCGACGACGCGTCGCTATACGCCGCGCACCTCAAGACGGGTCGCGCTGCCATAGTGACCAACACAGTGGTGGCGCCGCTGTATCTTGAGCGTCTGCGGCGCGCGCTCGCCTCGGCGGGCGTCGACACGATTGACGTTGTGGTTGCCGACGGCGAGCAGGCCAAGGATTGGCGCACCCTGGATCAGGTGTTGGATGCTCTGCTTAGGGCTCGATGTGAGCGTCAAACCCCGATCGTCGCGCTGGGCGGCGGCGTCGTGGGCGACCTCGCCGGGTTTGCGGCCGCCGTGTACCAGCGCGGCGTACCCTTCATTCAGGTGCCGACCACGCTGCTCGCGCAGGTGGACTCTTCGGTCGGAGGCAAGACCGCGATAAACCATCCTCGCGGAAAGAACATGGTCGGCGCCTTCTACCAGCCGCTCGTGGTCGTGTCCGACGTCGCAACCCTGGCGACGCTCCCGCCGCGCGAACTGCGTGCCGGTGTGGCAGAGGTGCTCAAGCACGGCTTCGCGCTCGATGCCGAGTTCGCCAACTGGCTCGAAGCGAACGTCGAGCGCTTGTTGGCTGGGGACGCGGACGCGCTCACCCACGCCGTACGGCGCTCCTGCGAGCTCAAGGCCGGCGTAGTCGCCGCCGACGAACGTGAAAGCGGCCGGAGAGCTGTGCTGAACCTCGGCCACACCTTTGCCCATGCCATCGAGACCGGCATGGGTTACGGCAGCTGGCTGCACGGCGAAGCGGTTGCGGCCGGAATGGTGATGGCGGCTGAGTTGTCGGCCCGCGCCGGCCTGATCGGCGAGCCGGAGGTACGTCGGGTGCGCGATCTGATCGCCCGCGCCGAGCTTCCGGTGGCGGGACCAGCCGAGCTGCCGCTCGAGCGCTATCTCGAACTGATGGCGGTCGACAAGAAGGTTGCGCACGGCCGTCTTCGCTTTGTGATGCTTGAAGCCATCGGGCGCGCGGTCTTGCGCGCGGATCTCGGCGAACGCCTGGTGCGCGAAGCGATCGCCGCGGCGACCGCTGCGGCTGTCGCGCCCTAGCGCTTTCACCGCTGCAAACTCTTGTAGCAGCTGGTCTGAATAGGTATATTTGCCAGTTCGCCCGCCGTTTTTGTGCGCAGCGGCGAAAAATTAGAAGCGTATTTGTATTCAAAGGGTTAGAAGTGGACAAGCCAATCTCTGCCAACGCTCAGGGCCTGTACGACGCAAAACACGAACGCGACGCCTGCGGCGTTGGGTTCGTGGCGCACATCAAGGGCAAGAAGTCGCACGCGCTAATCGGACAGGGTCTGACCGTACTGCGCAACCTGACGCACCGAGGCGCGGTAGGCGCGGACCCCAAGGCGTCCGACGGTGCGGGCATTCTGGTGCAGCTCCCGGACAAGCTGTTCCGGGAAGACATGGCAAAGCAGGGTGTCAAGCTGCCGCCTTTCGGCCAGTACGGTGTCGGCATGGTGTTCCTGCCGCGCGAGCCCGCAAGCCGCCTTGCCTGCGAGTACGAAATCGAGCGCGCCATCAAGGACGAGGGGCAGGTTCTGCTCGGCTGGCGCGATGTCCCGGTCAACGGCTCGGATCTGGGCGAGTCCGTCAGACAGGTGGAACCGACAATTCGCCAGGTGTTCGTCGGGCGCGGCAGGGGCGTGACGGTCACCGACGCGCTGGAGCGAAAGCTCTACATCATCCGCAAGAGCGCGGGCCACGCGATCCAGTCGCTCAATCTCGCGCACGGCAAGGAATTCTACGTCCCGTCCATGTCGGCGCGGACCATCGTCTACAAGGGCATGCTGCTGCCCCATCAGGTGGGAGAGTATTACCTCGACCTGAAGGACCCGCGCATGGAGTCGGCGTTGGCGCTGGTACACCAGCGCTTCTCCACCAACACTTTCCCGAGCTGGGATCTGTCGCACCCGTTCCGCATGATCGCGCACAACGGCGAGATCAACACCCTGCGCGGCAATGTCAACTGGATCCGTGCACGACAAGGCGCGATCTCAAGCCCCATCCTTGGCAGCGACCTCGCCAAGATCTGGCCCCTCATCTACGACGGACAGTCGGACTCCCAATCCTTCGACAACGCGCTCGAGCTGCTCGTCATGTCGGGCTATTCGGTCGCGCACGCCATGATGATGATGATCCCAGAGGCGTGGGAAAACCACGCGCTGATGGATCCCAGCCGCCGTGCCTTTTACGAGTATCACGCGGCGATGATGGAGCCCTGGGACGGTCCCGCGTCGATCGCGTTCACCGACGGCCGCCAGATCGGCGCCACGCTGGATCGCAACGGTCTGCGGCCCTCGCGCTACATCGTCACCGACGACAACCTGGTGATCATGGCCTCCGAGGTCGGCGTCCTGCCGGTGCCGGAGGAGCATATCGTCAAGAAGTGGCGCCTGCAGCCGGGCAAAATGTTCCTCGTCGACCTCGAAAGAGGGCGAATCATCGACGATAAGGAACTGAAGGAGTCGCTCGCCTCGGCCAAGCCTTACGCCGAGTGGATCGAGCGCATCCGGATCAAGCTCGACGGCCTGCCTGCGCCGAAGGAAAAGCGCGAGCCTGCGCGTGCGAGCCTGCTCGATCGCCAGCAGGCGTTCGGCTATTCGCAGGAGGACCTCAAGTTCCAGATGATTCCGATGGCCGAGCAGGCCCAGGAGCCGGTGGGCTCGATGGGCAACGACTCGCCGCTGGCCGTGCTGTCGAACAAGAACAAGAGCCTGTACCAGTACTTCAAACAGCTCTTCGCTCAAGTAACGAACCCGCCGATCGACTCGATCCGCGAGGCGCTGGTGATGTCACTGGTGTCGTTCATCGGACCCAAGCCGAATCTGCTCGGAATCGATGAAATGAACCCGCCGCTGCGCTTAGAGGTCTCGCAGCCGGTGCTCGACTTCGAGCAGATGGAGACCATCCGTCACATCGAGAATTACACCGACGGAAAGTTCAAATCCTGCGAGCTCGACATCACCTACCCGCTCGCCTGGGGCAAGGAGGCGATCGAGGCGCGCCTCGCGTCGCTGCGTGCGCAGGCGGAAGATTCGGTGCGCGCCGGGACGTCGATCATCATCATTTCGGACCGCCGCGTCGACCGCGACAACGTCGCGATCCCCGCGCTGCTGGCAGTGTCGGCGATCCACCAACACCTGGTCGGCAAGGGGCTGCGCACCTCAACCGGTCTCGTGGTCGAAACCGGTTCGGCGCGCGAAGTGCACCATTTCGCGCTGCTCGGCGGCTACGGCGCCGAAGCCGTGCATCCCTATCTGGCGTTCGAGACCCTGATCGAGCT
>DATFMS010000162.1:0-4694 GCA_035266805.1 Burkholderiales bacterium
CCATTGGAAGACGATCGACCAGCTGATCTGGGCAAACGCCAAGGTCAGCATTGCGAGGTAAACACCGGACAGTCGGACGCAGAACCAGCCGAAGGCCAGCGCTGCGAAGCCCGCGAGCAATGGCCCCAGCATCAGCGCAAGCTCCATCGGCAGCCCGCCGCGATGCAGGAGCAGCCCGGCGCCGTAGGCGCCGAGACCGAAGTAAGCGGCATGGCCGAAGGACGGCAGCCCGCCGGGTCCCATGATGAAGTGCAGGCTGGCGGCGAAGAGGGCGAAAATCAGTATGTCCGTGAGAAGTATGAGCGAATATCCGGCCGCCATGGCGGGCAGCAGTGCGAGCAGCATGCCCAGGGCGACGAGCGCGTAAAGCGCGCGTCGCGACGGCAGCACGAGCGGGCGTTCTACTGCGCCCGCGCCGCGCGGCGGCGCCGGAAGGCGACCGAGCAGGCCCCAGGGCCGTAGGATCAGCACCACCGCCATGACGACGAATTCGACCACCAGGGTGAGCTTGGAGAGCGAGAGCACATTGCCTGCGAGCGTCACGTCGCCGATGCCGATGCAGAATGCCTTGATCTCGGCGATCAGCAGCGCGGCGAGAAAAGCGCCCGGGATCGAGCCCAGTCCGCCCACCACCACGACGACGAAGGCATCGGCGATGAGCGAAAGGTCGAGAGACAGGTTCGCCGGCTCGCGCGGAATCTGTAACGCGCCGCCGGCGCCGGCGAGCAGGGCGCCAAGGGCGAACACGGCCGTGAACAACCATTTCTGATTGACCCCGAGCGCGCCCGCCATCTCGCGGTCCTCGGTCGCAGCGCGCACCAGCGTTCCCCATCGGGTGCGCGTCAGCAGGAGGTGGAGGACGACCAGCACCAGCGGGCCGACCACGATCAGCAACAGGTCATACTCGGGAAACTGGCGCCCGGCGATGCTCACCGCGCCGTCCAGCCCCGGCGCACGGGGGCCGAGCAGATCTTCGGGGCCCCAGGCCCAAAGCGCGAAGTCCTGGATCACGAGCACGAGTGCGAAGGTGGCAAGCAGCTGCAGCAGTTCGGGAGCGGCGTAAATGCGGCGCAGCAGCAGTACCTCGACCAGCGCGCCCAGGAGCGCGACGGCCGCGGAAGCCAGCAATATGCCGCCCCAGAATCCGGCTGGACCGTGGCCGAATTTCTCGATCATGCTGTAAGCCAGATACAGGCCCAGCATGAAGAACGAGCCATGAGCGAAATTGACGATCCGGGTAACGCCGAAAATGATCGACAAGCCCGCGGCGACCAGAAAAAGAGAGCTGGCGCTCCCCAGACCGTTCAGAAACTGGATCAGAATCGCCGACGCGTTCATCAAAACAAAATCGCCGGGACATGCCCGGCGAGCGTGATGCGGCGCCTGGAAGGCATTACTGCCGGCGAAGCGACCTGGCTTCTGCCGGCGACGGCAGGTAAGACCCGCCGTCGGCGAAGTGCCAGTTGACCATCACCCCTTTGCCGTTTTTCTTCGCCAGCTGGCCGACGTATGCCCCCATCGTCGACTGGTGGTCGACCGCGCGGTATACGATCGGCCCGAACGGGGTCTGCACTTGGAGCCCCTCAAGCGCCGCGACGAGCGCGTCGCTATCGGTGGAGCCTGCCTTCTTCAAGGCGTCCGCCACCGTGTACATCGTCGAATAGCCGACAACGGAGCCCAGCCGGGGGTAATCACGCCAGCGCTTTTGGTAGGCGGCAAGGAACTTCTTGTGCTCCGGCGTCTCGATCTGGCGCCACGGATAGCCGGTTACCCACCAGCCCTCGGGCGTTTCGTCCTTGAGCGGATCGAGATACTCCGGTTCGCCGCCCAGCAGGTCGAATACCGCGTGGCCCTTGAACAGGCCGCGAATATTGCCCTCGCGCACGAACTTCTGCAGATCCGCCGCGAACAGCGCGCTGAAGATGGCGTCCGGTTTTGCGTCCATCAGCGCCTGAACCACCGCGCCGGCGTCGATCTTGCCGAGTGGCGCCGCCTGCTCGGCGACGATTTCGATCCCCGGCTGCGCCGCGGCCATCAGCTTCTTGAATGAAGCGATCGCCGACTGGCCGTATTCATAGTTCGGATATACGATCGCCCAGCGTTTCTTCTTCAGCTTGGCGGCCTCGGGCACCAGCATCGCGACCTGCATGTAGGTCGAAGGCCGCAGGCGGAAGGTGTAGCGATTGCCTTCCTGCCACACGAGCTTGTCGGTCAGCGGCTCGGCGGCGACGAACACCACCTTGCGCTGGTTGGCGAGATTGGACACCGCCAGACCGATGTGCGAGGCGAACTCGCCCATCAGCATGCTGACCTTGTCGCGCGCGATGAGCTCTTCGGCGACGCGTACCGCTGCCCCGGGATTGCCACCGTCGTCGCGCGACACGACCTGGAGCTTGCGCCCGTTGATGCCGCCCGCCGCATTGATTTCCTCCAGCGCGAGCTGCCAGCCTTTCTTGTACGGCCCCAGGAACGCGGGGAACAACTTGTAGCTGTTCAACTCACCGACCTTGATGGGTTGGGCAATGGCGTTGGCGCCCAAGGCCGCTGCAGCGACCAGCGAAAGCGCGAGCAACCCATGCTTGATGTTCATATGCTTCTCCGAGTTCCGGTTCAAAGAGGGAAATCTTAGCTCAAGACGGCTGCGCGCCGGGCCGCAGTTGCAGCTGGCGCAAGCAGCGGTCGATCCACTGCGCGGTCAGTTTCTCCTGCACGCCGTTCTGGCGCAGCCGCTGGTTCAGCGCGGGGAAATCCACCAGGTCGAGCGGCTGGTCCTGGTTGAAGCAGGAAAAAACGTAGCTGCGGTCGCCGGTGACCGGATCGACGTGTGGCTGCAGGCACTGCGCGCAGACCTCCTTCATCATGCACTGCATAGGGGAGTTGATCGATCCGATGGCCAGGTGCGACGCCTTGAGGTAGTCCCTGAGACGGTCGTGGCGCGCCCGCGCCACCGCGGCCATCATGCGGTCGGAGCCGATCGCGAGCAGGCGGTCGCAGTCGTGGAAGGAGATCGACTGTTCGCCGAGCTCGCCCTGCGCATAGGCGAGCATGGCCTCGACGATGTTGCCGACGAAGCTGCGGTCCTGCGCTCGGTCTGGCGCGAATCCGGGAGCCTGGTCGCAACACCAGACGACGACGTCGGCCGCCTTCTCGATCTCGTCGACCTTGTAGCGGTCAGCGGCCTGCTTGTAGCCGGCGAAGTAGAGCACCTTGGAACCCGCGGAACGCAGCGCCTGGCCGATCGAAAACAGCACTGCGTTGCCGAGGCCGCCGCCCGCCAGGACGACGGTTTCGTCGGACGGAATTTCAGTCGGGGTACCGGTCGGGCCCATGAGAACCACCGGTTCGTTCGGCGCCAGATGGGCGCACAGGTCGGACGAGCCGCCCATCTCGAGGATGATGGTCGAGAGGATGCCTCGCCCCTTGTCGACCCAGGCGCCGGTCAGGGCGAGGCCCTCCATCGCCAGCGTGGTGTCGCCGACCCGCGGCGCGAGCGACTCGAAATTCTGCAGACGGTAAAACTGCCCGGGGCGGAAGCGCCGCGCGGCGAGCGGGGCGCGGACCACGACTTCGACGATGTTCGACGTCAGGCGATTGACCTCCTGCACCACCGGACGCAATTCGCGGTTCAGCAGCTCCAGGAATGCCGCATCGTCCAGCGCCGAAGCCGGGCTCACCCGGGCCAGCATCGCGCTGACCGTGGGGTAGCCCTGCTTGGCGCCTCCCATCGCCTTTACCACGTTGCCGAAGTAGGACGGATGCAGATCGCCGAAGTAGCTGACGAACCTGCCGTCGCGCGTGCGCCACATGAGGACGTTCGGCTGCAGCGGCTTGGAGATGGCGCGCTCGGGCTTCACCGGATTGCCCTCGGGGTCGCAGGCTTCGAAGTATTTGCCGTCGAGCTTGAAGTGCGATGGATCCTCGCGTCCCAGCACTGTGTTCGGCTGAGTGCCGGCGGCGACCAGCACCGAGCGCGCAGGCAGCTCGACTTCGCTGCCGCCCTGCTGCGCGAATCGCACTGCGCTGGCATGCCCGAATCCGTCGACTTCGATCCGCGTCGGCGATAAGCCTTCGGTCAGGCTGATGCCCTCCTCGAGCGCTTTCTCCACTTCCTCGTGATTCAGCGTATAGGAGGGCGCATCGACCAGTCGCCTGCGGTAGGCGATCGTGACCCCGCCCCAGGATTGCAGCAGCTCGAGCAGCCTGGGGTCGCGCCGCTCCGCGCGCGCCGCGGCGCGCTCCGCTCGGATGGCGTGCGCGTGGGCCAGAAACTCATCCGCGATACCCGCTTCCTCCGCGTTCCAGGCGCCGCGCACCGACGCTTCGCCGCGCTCCGCGCAGAGTTGCTCGTAGCGCGACAAGAACTTTTCCACCTGTACGACGTAGTAGGCGAGCGACTCGGTCGCAGTATCGATCGCGGTCAAGCCGCCGCCGATGACCACCACCGGCAGGCGGATCTGCAAATTGGCGATCGAGTCGCGCCGCGCGGCACCGGTCAGCTGCAGCGCCATGAGGAAATCGGACGCCGCGCGCACGCCTCGCGCGAGGCCATTGGGCACGTCCAGCAGCGTCGGGCGGCCGGCGCCCGCCGCCAGCACGATGTGGTCGAAGCCGAGGGCGAAGGCCTCGTCGGCGCTCAGCGTGCCGCCGAACCGCACGCCGCCGAACATCGCGAACTCGCGCCGCCGTTCCAGCAA
>DATFMS010000163.1:0-14854 GCA_035266805.1 Burkholderiales bacterium
GTCTCGCTGGTTCTGCATCCGCGCAATCCCTACTGCCCCACGGTGCACATGAACGTGCGCTATCTGCTCGCCACCCGCCAGGGCGAGGCGCCGGCGTGGTGGTTCGGCGGCGGCATGGACCTCACCCCCTATTACGGCTTCGACGAGGACGCGCGCCACTTCCATGCCACCTGCAAGCGCGCGCTCGAGCCCTTCGGCGAAGGGCGCCACGCGCGCTTCAAGAAGTGGTGCGACGAGTACTTCTTCCTCAAGCACCGCGGCGAGCCGCGCGGCATAGGCGGAATCTTCTTCGACGACTTCGCCGAGCGCGACTTCGAGTTCTCGTTCGCACTCACGCGCTCGGTCGGCGATCACTTCCTTACCGCCTACGCGCCGATCCTCGAGCGGCGCCGCGCCCTAATGTACGGCGAGCGCGAGCGCGATTTCCAGGCCTACCGGCGCGGTCGCTATGTCGAGTTCAACCTGGTCTATGACCGCGGCACGCTGTTCGGGCTGCAATCGGGCGGCCGCACCGAGTCGATCCTGATGTCGATGCCGCCACGCGTCACGTGGCGCTACGACTGGAAGCCCGCCCCCGGCAGCGCCGAGGCGGCGCTCTACCGCGACTTCCTCGTCGCCAAGGACTGGATCTAGGCGCCCGAGAGCTCGGCCGCGCGGCGAAAATGACTCTGCGCGTCGGCCTCGCGCCCGGTGCGCTCGGCCAGCCGCGCCAGCTCCAGGTGCGCGGCGCGCGTTTCCTCGAACGAAAGGCTCGCCTCGAGGTAGCTCTGCGCCTTGCCCCACAGCTCGGCATGGGCGCACAGGCGCCCGAGTGTGGCCAGCAACTGGGGATCCTCCGCCCGCTCGTTCAGCCACTTCTCCGCCTTCTCGGTGCGTCGGCGGGCCTCCGACGCGCGTTCGGCAGCATCCAGCGCCGGCAGCACGCCGTAAAGCGAGACCAGCGGCGCGCTCCACTCCGCCGCCAGGCTGTGCTCGATGATGTCGCGCGCGAGCGCCGCGGCGCCGAGCGCCGCCGCGTGCCGCGCGGCGGCGGCCGCAATCCTGGGCTGAATCTGGTCGCGCGAGGGAACGCCGCGCCAGCGCGCCTCGAGCGCCGCGCGATCGGCCGCCGCGCGCGCGAGCAACGCGACATAGGCCTGCACCTTGTACTCCTCGGCGACGGCCGGCGCGATCGCATCGCGCTTGGCGAGCTGCGAGGCAATGCGCAGCACCTCCTCCCAGTTGCCCAAGCCTCGCTCGGCGCGCAACAGCAGCCTGAGGCTGGCGATGTGCTTCGGCCCGGCGCCGTGAAGGCCCTTCAGCGCGTCGCGCGCGGTAGCGTAATCGCGCTCCTCGAGCGCGAGCTCGGCGCGCGATACCAGGCGCGCAACCTGCAAGCCTTCGCCCGCCGCCGCCGCGCGCTCCAGCCATTCGTCGCGCCGCTCGAAATTTCGCATCTGGTGCGCCGCCCGCGCCGCAATCAGCGCGGCGAGCCCCGGCGCGGCGCCGAGGGAATGGGCCTCGTCGGCCTCCTTCTCCGCGCGCGCGTAGCGGCCCTCGAAGTAGGACTGCAGCGCCGAAGCAAAGGCAGAATGCGCACGCTCGCGCCGGCGCCGCTGGCGGAAGTTGCTCACGTGCACCGGCAGGGCGAGGACATGGTGCGCGAATCGCGCCACGACGTACAGCGCGGCAAAGGCGGCGACCAGGGCGAGGCCGAACAGCAGCAACGACATCTCGAGCCGGTACGGCGGGAAGACGAACAGCACGTAACCGTTGTCGGCGTGACCGAAAATCACCAGCGCCACCGCCGCCGCGAATACCGCAAGCAGCCAGAACAGCCCTTTCATGATCGCGCCCGCACCACGCTCAGGAGCCTCGCCCGCCACGCGCCTTGAAGCTGCGCACGGCCTCGAGGCTTTCGGAGATGGAAGGCACCTCGATGTCGAGCGAGGCCGACGACAGTTGGTCCAGCTGCGCGAGCGCATCGCCGACGCGCTTCGAGTGCGCGTCGAAGTAACGCCGCAGCCAGGCCTGTGCGGCGCGCAAATCCCTGCGATAGCCCGCCTCGTCGTGAATCAGGAGCGACAGGCGCGCGTTGAGCAGCCGCAGGCGCAGGTTCTCGCGCAGGAAATACCCCTGCGACGGCGGCAGCAGCGGCGGCTCGGGGGAATCGACCTTGCGCAGCACCACCAGCTGGCGCAATTCGCTCCAGACCTGTGCCCCCAGGCGCGCGAGAAATCCCTCGTTCTCTGTCCCGGTCGCGGCGCCGCCGGCCGGCGCCGGTGCGGCGCGCTCATCGAACGCGAGCGGCAAGTCGTCCACCGCCGCCGCCAGCCCGTCGATCCGGAGGCTCAGTCCCGTCAGATCGGGCACCGCGACCGCGCTCAGCCGCTCGATATCGTGCGTGATCGCGCGCCGGACAGGGAGAAGCTGCGCGCTGTCCGCGCGCGCCAGGCGCGAGTCGGCGAACTGCAGCGCAAGCAGCGCAGCGTGCACGTTGCCCGAGAGCTGCAGCTGCTGCGAAGCGATGGTCAGCACCTGCTCGATCTCGGCCAGCCGCACCTCGTCGCGGTGGCGCGACAGCTCCTGGTAGAGCGATTCGAGCGCCTGCTTCTGGCCCTGCAGCTCGGTCAGGCGCGAGTCCAGCTGTCCGAGCCTGGTCTGCGACTCGCGCACAGATTCCTGCGCTTGCTGGGCCAGCGCGCGGGCGGCACGGCTCTCGGCCTCGATGTCGCGCAGGCGTTGCGCCAGCTCGGTCTGGGTGGCGTCGATGCGGGTGCGGGCGTCGTACCACGCAAACGCCGACAGTGCGACGGCGATGAGAATCCCCAGCCAGGCGAGCAGCATGCCGCCGCGACGCGGCGGGCGCGGAGCCGGCTCGGGCGCCTTTTCGGCCTCGGCTTCCTTGTCGGCCGGCGCTTGTGTGCTGTCGGTAGGCTCCATGCGATAACCTTTTACTTCGGCGGGCGAAAGTATGCAACCAGAGCCTCCAGCACCTCGGCGTCGGAGGGGCCGCCCACGATCACCTTGCCCACCCCGAGGCGCGCAGCGGCTTCGGCGACCCTGGGATGCGGGACGAACAGCGGCGTCGTGCGCAGCCACTGCTGGCCGAGCTTGCCGAGCATGTCGAACAGGTTGGCGAGCCCCTGCGCGGAGGACACGGTCACCGCGTCGACGCCGCCGCGCGCCCAGGTGGCCAGCAGCGGCGCGCTGTCTGCGCGCGGTCGCGCGCGGCGGTAGCACTCCGCGTATTCGACCGCTGCAC
Organism: Burkholderiales bacterium; assembly: GCA_035266805.1. GTDB lineage: Bacteria > Pseudomonadota > Gammaproteobacteria > Burkholderiales > SG8-39 > DAHVFK01. The sequence continues at coordinate 3,245 of DATFMS010000163.1, forward strand.
CGCGCGCCGCGAGCGTATCGCCGAGCAGCTCGCGCCCGCCGTCGCCGCGAAAGATCACGATGCGCCGTCCACCGACGTCCGTCAGCTCGGGAAGCGCGAGCAGCGACTCGCTGTCGGCGTGGGCCTGCGGCGCGACCACGCCGCCGATGCCCTGCCGCTCGAGCTCGCGTCGGCTGCCGCGGCCGACCGCCGCCACGCGCAGCCGCGGCGGCCACGGCCGCGCCCCGCGTCGCGAGCGAACCAGGTTGAGCGCCTTGTGCACCGCGCTCGGGCTGATGAAGATCGCCAAATCGAAATCGTCGAGCCGGTCGATGAGCGCCAGGATCGGGCGCAGGTCCGGCAGATCCTCGATCTCGATCGCCGGGAACACCAGCGCGCTGCCGCCGCCACTCTCGATCAGCGCCGCGAGTCCCTGCGCGTGCTCGCGCGGGCGCGTCACCAGGACGCCGCGCCCCTCGAGCGGGCCGCCGCTCACTCCTCCGCCACCAGGTCGGCGAGGATTTCCGCCGCGCCCCGCTCGCGCAGCAGCGCCGCGGCCTCGTCCCCTACGCGCTCCGGATCGGCCGCGTTGCCCCCGCACTCGGCGCGGGCGATGCGGCGTCCGTCGGGCGAGGCGACCAGCGCGCGCACACGCAGGCGCGCGCCGTCGAGCTCGGCGTAGGCGCCGAGCGGCACCGAGCAGTTGCCGCCCAGCGCGCGATTCACCGCGCGTTCTGCGCGCACGCAGATGCTGGTCCCGGGATCGATCAGCGGCTCGAGCAGGGCCGAGATCTCGGCGCGATCGGCCCGGCACTCGATGCCGAGCGCGCCCTGCCCGGCCGCGGGAAGGCTGTCCGCGACCTCCAGCAGCGAACGGATGCGCGCGCCCAGGCCGAGCCGCTTGAGCCCCGCGGCCGCCAGCACGATGGCGTCGTAATCCCCGCGGTCGAGTTTGGCCAGCCGCGTATCCAGGTTGCCGCGCAGGGTGTGGATCCGCAGCGCCGGAAAGCGCTCCGCTATCTGCGCCGCGCGGCGCAGGCTCGAGGTACCCACCACCGCGCCCGCCGGCAGCTCGGAGATCGCCGCGTAGCGGGCCGACACCAGCGCGTCGCGCGGATCCTCGCGCGCCGTAATGGCGGCGAGCATGAATCCGGGCGGCATTTCCACCGGCACGTCCTTCATCGAATGGACCGCCAGATCCGCGCGTCCGTCCTCAAGTGCGGTCTCAAGTTCCTTGACGAACAGTCCCTTGCCGCCGGCCTTGTCGAGCCGCACCTCGAGCAGCTCGTCGCCGCGGGTGGACATCGGCAGCAGCTCGACCGACAGCCGCGGATATAATGCCTCCAGGCGCTGCTTGACGTGCTCGGCCTGCCACAGTGCAAGCCGGCTGCGGCGGGTGGCGATCACCACGCGCTCGACGGGGCGCAATGTTGGGGAGTTCATTCTGTGCGGATGCTCTTTTTCATTTTAGCATGCGGCCTGGCGGCGACCGCCGCGGCGCAGCGCATCGCGCCTGCATCGGATCTCGCGCGCGCGGCGCGCGAGGCGCAGGCCGCGCACGCGCCGCTGCTGGTGTTCTACACCCAGCCCGACTGCCCCTACTGCGAGCGCGCGCGGCGCGACTACCTGGAGCCCATGATCGCCGATCCGGCTGCACGCGACCGGCTGCGCATGGTCGAGGTCGACATCACGAGCAGCGCCCCGTTGGTCGATTTCGCCGGCCGCAGGACCACGCAGGCGGCGTTCGCCCGCTCAACCCGCGTTCACCTGGTTCCCCACCTTGACTTCGTCGGCGCCGGCGGCGAGGCGCTTGCCGAGCCGCTGGTCGGCTTGACCCTGCCCGACTTCTACCTCACCTACCTTGAGCGGCGGATCGACCAGGCGCGCGAGCGCCTGGCGCGCGCGCTCACTTCTCCGCCACCAGGTCGCGCAGCGTCGGCCACTGGCGGCGGCTGATCGGCAGCCGTTCCTCGAGCCCGTCGAGCACCGCCAGCCAGCGCGGCTCGTCGTCCTCGTCGGCGGCACGCTCGAAACCGCGGATAGCGCCCTTCGCGACGAGGCAGTTGCGATGGATGCGCACGAACCTGTCGGCGAATTCGCGCTCTAGCGCGACGAGCGACTCCTCGATCAGGTGCTCCCGCTCGCGCGTGCGCAGCGTGACGTACTTGAGCTCGGCCTTGAAGTAGAGCACGTCGCGCAGCGGCACCAGCACAATGCGGTTGCGCTCCGCCGCCGAAAGGTATTCGCGCGCCTGGCCGGCGGCGCGCGCGAGCGGCGCCGCCGCCGTCGGACCCGCCGCCATCGCCTTGCGCAGCGCCGCGGCGAGCCGCTCGCCCCGCACCGGCTTGAGCAGGTAGTCCAGCGCGTTCAGCTCGAACGCTTCGACCGCATGGCGATCGTGCGCCGTGACGAACACTACCGCCGGCGCCTGCGGCAGGCGCGCCAGGTGCCGCGCCACCTCGATGCCCCCCATGCCCGGCATCTGGATGTCGAGCAGCAGGACTTGCGCGCCGCTCTCGGGCACGCGCTCGATCGCCTCGAGGCCGTTGCGCGCCTCGCCCACGACGCGCGTCGGCACTTCCTGCGCGATGTCGTCCAGCAGTTCGCGCAGGCGCCCCCGGGCCGGCGCCTCGTCGTCAGCGATGAAAATCGCGAGCTCGCTCATGCGCGCCTCGCCTCGCGCGAGCGATAGGGCAGCTCGACCTGCACCACGTAGCGGCCGTTCCTTACCCCGGCCTCGAGGCTCGCCTCGGCATCGAAGAACAGCTGCAACCTCTCGCCGATGTTCGCCAGCGCCATGCGGTTGCCGACGCGGTGCTGGTGATCGGGGTAATAGGGATTTTCGATCCGCGCCACCACCCGCTGGCCGCGCTGCTCTATACGCACCAGCACCTCGCCGGTGTCGGTGCCCGGCTCGACCCCGTGGTAGATCGCGTTCTCCAGCACCGGCTGCAGCAGCAGCGGCGGCAGCAGAGCGTCCGGCGGCGCGGCGTCCAGCTCCCACACCACCCGCAGCCGGTCGCCCAGCCGCAGCTGCTCGATGCTGGCGTAACGCTCGAGCAGTGCGATCTCGTCGGCCAGGCGCACGAACTGGCGTCCGTCGGACATCAGGGTACGAAACAGGTCGGCCAGGTCCTCGAGCGTGCGCTCGGCGCGCTTGGGATCGCGCCGGATCAGCGCCAGCACCGCATTCAGGCTGTTGAACAGAAAATGCGGCCGGATCCGCGCCTGCAGCGCCTGCAGCCTCGCCTCCGCGAGCGCAGGCGAATAGGCCTTGGCGAGCAGACGCAGATAGCCCAGCAGCAGCGCCACCAGGAGCGCGGCGAGCGCGAGCGTGCGCAGGATCCCGCTGGCGCCCAGCCACCACGCATGCGAGCCGGCCGCCAGCAGCAGCACCAGCCCGAGCACGGCGGCGCAGCCGGGCCAGTACGGCAAGCGTGCCAGCAGCGGCGCGAACGCGTACAGCAGCACCACGCTGCCCAGCAGCAGCGGCTCGAGGTATGCGGCGGCACCGACGAACTGCTCCATAAACTGCGGCCAGGCCGGTGCCGCGTAGACCGCGGCGGCGAGCGCGAGCACATTCACGCCGAGCAGGACGCGCGCGATGACGCCCAGGTTGCGAAAATCGGGAAGGGCGTCCGGGTAAACGTTTTGTCTTATACTTGTCATCGCCGCGCCGCGTGATCCCAGTATGCCCCATGGCCCCACCCGCCTCCAAGCGGCCGCCTCAAGCCCGCCGCAATAAAAAAGGCCGCGCCACGGCTTTCGCGAAGCCGTGGTCGGGCCGCTTTGCCGAGCCGGTGGACGAGCTCGTCAATCGCTTCACGGCGTCGGTGTCGTTCGACCGCCGCCTCGCGCCCCACGACATAGACGGCTCGCTCGCCCATGCCCGCATGCTGGCGGCCTGCGGCATCATTGCCAAGTCCGACCTCGCCGCGATCGAACGCGGACTGGCGCAGGTGCGGCGCGAGATCGAATCCGGCAAGTTCAAGTGGTCGCTCGACGCCGAGGACGTCCATTTGAACATCGAGCGCCGGCTCACGGCGATCGTGGGCGACGCCGGCAAGCGGCTGCACACCGCGCGTTCGCGCAACGACCAGGTCGCGACCGACGTCCGTCTCTGGCTGCGCGCCGAGATCGACGCCCTGGCCCAACTGCTGGCCAGGCTGGAGCGCGCGCTGCTCGAGCAGGCCGCGCGCCACGCTTCGGTGGTGATGCCGGGCTTCACGCATCTTCAGGTCGCCCAGCCGGTCACCTTCGGCCACCACCTGCTTGCCTATTTCGAGATGTTCGAGCGCGATCGCGAACGGCTGGCGGACTGCCGCGACCGTCTCAACCGGCTGCCGCTGGGCGCCGCGGCGCTGGCGGGGACCACCTTTCCGATCGACCGGGCGCGCGTGGCGCGCGAGCTCGGCTTCGACGGTGTTTGCGAGAACTCGCTCGACGCGGTGTCGGACCGGGATTTCGCGGTCGAATTCGTCGCCTGTGGCGCGCTGACGATGGTGCACCTGTCGCGCTTCGCCGAGGAGCTGGTGCTCTGGGCGAGCCCGCGCTTCGGCTTCGTGCGCCTGCCCGACCGGTTCTGCACCGGCTCGTCGATCATGCCGCAGAAGAAGAACCCGGACGTGCCGGAGCTGGTGCGCGGCAAGAGCGGGCGCGTGTTCGGCCACCTGGTCGCGTTGCTCGCGCTGATGAAGGGCCAGGCGCTGGCCTACAACAAGGACAATCAGGAAGACAAGGAACCGCTGTTCGACACCGTCGACACGTTGAAAGACTCGCTCGCGGTGTTCGCCGACCTGGTCGCGGGCCTGGAGCCGGTGCCCGAAGCGATGCGCGACGCGACCTTGCAGGGTTTCTCGACCGCCACCGATCTTGCCGACTATCTGGTGCGCAAGGGGCTGCCGTTTCGCGACGCCCACGAAGCGGTGGCACGCGCGGTGCGCGAAGCCGAGGCGGCCGGCTGCGACCTGTCGCAGCTGCCGCTGAAAACCTTGCAGCGCTATTCGGGCAGGATCGGCAACGACGTGTACCGATTCCTCACGCCCGAAGGTTCGGTCGCGAGCCGCAACCACGTCGGCGGCACGGCGCCGGCGCAGGTGCGCGCGGCCGTGCGTCGCGCACGTCGGCGGCTCGGCGCGAAAAGGAAGCCCTGAGCCGGTGGCCCGTCAGGCGCTCGAGGCCGCCGCGGCCGCGGCGCTCGGCCGCCGCGTAAAGGTCGAATCGGCGAGCTCGGCGGCGGGCGGCTGCATCCACGCCTGCTATGCCGTCGTTACCGATGCGGGGCGCCTGTTCGTCAAGCTGAACACGCCGCGTTTCGCCGACGCCTTCGCCGCGGAAGCGGACGGCCTCGCCGCGCTGCGCGCCGCCGGCATGCGGGCGCCGGAGCCGCTCGCCCACGGCACGGCGGACGGGCACGCCTACCTGGCGCTCGAGCTGCTCGAGCTCGGCGGAGGCGAAGATTTCGTCGCGCTGGGGCGCGCCCTCGCGTCGCTGCATCGCTCGAGCGGCGAACGGTTCGGCTGGGCGCGCAACAACTATATCGGCGCCAGCCCGCAGCAAAATGCGCCGGCCGCGAACTGGATCGATTTCTGGCGCGAGCGGCGCCTCTCGCCGCAGCTAAGGCTCGCGCTGGCGAACGGTCACCGGGAAATCAAGCAGCCCGTGGAACGACTATGTGAAGCGCTCCCTGAGCTGCTCGCCGGCCACTCGCCCTCCGCCTCGTTGCTTCATGGCGACCTGTGGCGCGGCAACGCCGGATTTCTCGCCGGCGGCGTGCCGGTGGTATTCGATCCGGCGGTATACCGCGGCGATCGCGAGGCGGACCTGGCGATGAGCGAGCTGTTCGGCGGCTTCCCGCGCACGTTCTACGCGGCCTACGAGGAGGCCTGGCCGCTCGACGCTGGCTACCGTACCAGGAAGCACCTGTACAACCTGTATCACCTGCTCAACCACCTCAATCTGTTCGGCGGCGGCTACCTCGGGCAGGTGCGCGCGACGCTAGGCCTGCTGCTTCGAGGCCTCTAGAATTGTCCGCAGCTCGCCGCTATCGTACATCTCGCGCATGATGTCGCTGCCGCCGACGAACTCGCCGCCGATGTAGAGCTGCGGGATGGTCGGCCAGTTGGCGAACTGCTTGATTCCCTGCCTGATCTCGGCGTTCTCGAGCACGTTCACCGTGAACAGCTCCTTCACCCCGCTCGCCTGCAGGACCTGAATCGCCATGGCCGAGAAACCGCACTGCGGAAACTGCGGTGTGCCCTTCATGTAGAGCACCACCGGGTGTTTGCTGACTTGGTCTTTGATCAGTTGCTGCACGTCGCTCATGTGTACTCCCGGATAATAGTTGAGCAATTTGGTCAGGATTTTAACTTGCCTCCGGTCACCCGCGCAATGCCGGCGAGGTCGGGCCAGCTGTCGATGCCCTCGAATCCCGCATGTGTCAGAAGTTCGCGCACCGCGCCGTCCTGCCCCAGGCCCTGCTCGAGCAGCAGCCAGCCGCCGGGGTGCAGATGCGCCGCCGCTCCGGCGATGATCGCGTTCAGCGCATCGAGCCCATCGAGCCCGGCTGCCAACGCGCTCCTCGGCTCGAAGCGCAGGTCGCCCTCGGCGAGGTGCGGGTCGCCGTCGGCCACGTAAGGCGGATTCGAGACGACGAGGTCGAAGCGCTCGCCCGCCAGGGGCTCGAACCAGCGCCCGTGGCGCAGCTCGATCGCCAATGCCAGGCGCGCCGCGTTGCGTCTGGCCACTTCGAGCGCCTCGCTGGAGGCCTCGGTGGCGACGACCTTGGCGCGCGGCCGGTGGCGCTTGATCGCGAGCGCCACCGCGCCGCTGCCGGTTCCCAGGTCTACCGCGCTCGCCGCCTCGTCGTCGGCCAAGCGGGCGAGCGCCAGCTCGACCAGCAGCTCGGTTTCCGGGCGCGGAATCAGGACCGCCGGGGTCACCACCAGCGGCAGGCCGTAAAACTCGCGCCGCCGGAGCAGGTAGGAAACCGGCTCGCCGCTGCGGCGGCGAGCCGCCCAGTCGGCGAACAACGTGCTCGCCTCCGGCGCCAGGTCGCGCTCGGGATGCGCAATCACACTCGCCTGCGAGAAGCCGCTCGCTTCGGCGAGCAGCAGCCGGGCCTCGCGCGGGTCGAGCCCGCAGCCGGCCAGCGCTTGCGCAACCTTCACGCGGCTTCTTCGGCGAGCAGCGCGAGCTGCTCGGCCTGGTGCTCCGCGCGCAAGGCGCCGATCAGGTCGACCAGCTCGCCGTCCATGATGCGGTCGATCTTGTGCAGCGTGAGATTGATGCGGTGATCGGTGACCCGGCCCTGCGGAAAATTGTAGGTCCGGATCCGCTCCGAGCGGTCGCCTGAGCCGACCAGGCTCTTGCGCGCGGAGGCGGTCTTGGCCTGCTGCTCGCGCGTTTGCTTGTCCTTGATGCGCGCCGCCAGCACCGAGAGCGCTTTCTCCCGGTTCTTGTGCTGCGAGCGCGAGTCCTGGCATTCGACCACGATCCCGGTCGGCAGGTGCGTGACGCGGATCGCCGATTCGGTCTTGTTGACGTGCTGCCCGCCGGCGCCGGAGGCGCGGAAGGTGTCGATGCGCAGCTCGGCCGGGTTGAGCACCACGTCGTCGATCGCGTCGGCCTCGGGCAGCACCGCCACGGTGCAGGCCGAGGTGTGGATCCGCCCCTGCGCCTCGGTCTCGGGCACCCGCTGCACGCGGTGCCCGCCGGATTCGAATTTCAGCTTCGAGTACACGCCCTGGCCGATGATGCGCGCGATCACTTCCTTGTAGCCGCCCAGCTCCGAGGGGCTCTCGGAGATGATTTCCACCTGCCAGCCCTGGCGCTCGGCATAGCGCGTATACATACGGAACAGGTCGCCCGCGAACAGCGCCGACTCGTCGCCGCCGGTGCCGGCGCGGATCTCGAGGAAAGTGTTGCGCTCGTCGTTCGGGTCGCGCGGCAGCAGCACCTTTTGCAGCTCGCCTTCGAGCTGCTCCATCGCCGCCCGAGCTTCCCTCAACTCGTCCTCGGCGAACGACTTCATCCCTGGATCGAGCGTCATGTCCTTGGCCGCCGCGGCGTCGCTCTCGGCCTGGCAGAAGCGGTCGTAGAGCGAAACCAGCCCGCTGAGCTCGGAGTGCTCGCGCGAGAGCTTCGTGAACTGCTCCATGTCGCGCGTCGCGCTTTCCGCCGCAAGCAGGCCGTTCAGCTCCGCGAGCCGCGCGGCCAGGCCGTCGAGCTTCGCGCGTAAAGACGCTTTCACTAGCGATTGACGTGGAACAGGCGCGCGACGGTCTCGCTCAGGCGCTCGCGCTCCTCACCCGCGGCCTCGTTCAGCGCCTGGGTAGGCGGGTGCAACAGCTTGTTGGCGAGCCCCTGCGACAGCGCTTCGAGCACCTGTTTCGGGTCGTCGCCCCGCTGCAGCAGCTTCAGCGCGCGCTCGAGCTCGTGCTGGCGCGCTTGCTCGGCCTGCTCGCGCAAGGCCCGGATCAGCGGCACGCTTTCGCGCGCCTGCATCCAGTGCATGAACTGGCCGACCTGCGTATCGATGATCGCTTCGGCCTGCTCCACCGCCGAGCGGCGCGCGTCGAGGTTCGCCGCCACGATCTCGCCCAGGTCGTCCACGGTATAAAGAAACACGTCATCCAGCTCGGTGACCTCGGGCTCGATGTCGCGTGGCACCGCAAGGTCGACCATGAACATCGGTCGCCGGCGCCGCGCACGCAGCGCGCGCTCGACCATGCCCTTGCCCAGGATCGGCAGCGACGAGGCGGTGCACGACACCACCACGTCGTATTCGTGCAGCTGCTCGCCGAGCGCCTTGAGCTCGATCGCATGCCCGTTGAAGCGGTGCGCGAGCTGGCCCGCGCGCTCGAGCGTCCGGTTGGCGACCGTGATGCGGGCCGGGCTCTGCGCGGCGAAATGCGTCGCGCACAGCTCGATCATCTCGCCCGCGCCGATGAACAGCACCTTCTGCTCGTGCAGCGAGGGGAAGATGCGCGCCGCGAGCTTGACCGTGGCCGCCGCCATCGACACGCTGTTGGCGCCCACCTGGGTGTTGCTGCGCACCTCCTTCGCTACCGCGAACGAGCGCTGGAACAGCTTGTGCAGCACCGTGCCGAGGGTGCCGGCGGCCTGCGCCTCGCGCACCGCATCCTTCATCTGGCCCAGGATCTGCGGCTCGCCCAGCACCATCGAGTCGAGCCCCGAGGCGACCCGGAACGCGTGGCGCACCGCCTGGTCGCGGGTCAGGGTGTACATGTACGGCGTGATGTCGTCCGGTTTCAGGCTGTGGTACTGCGCCAGCCAGTCGGTCGCGGCCGCCGGCTGCTCGGCCGCGAGGTACAGCTCGGTGCGGTTGCAGGTCGACAGGATGGCCGCCTCGGAGGCCAGGCTGCGGCGCAACTCTCCCAGCGCCTCGCGCATGCGCTCGACGTGAATCACCACCCGCTCGCGGATGTCGAGCGGAGCGGTCTGGTGGTTCAGTCCGAGTGCGTACAGCGCCATATCACCCAAAAAGTGCGCTAAGGCCTGAGATTATAAGGTGGATTTTACGGTAGGCCACCCCGCTCGAAGCTTGCGCTAGGTCAAATTCCCACCTGCAACCCCACCTTCATGGCCTGGGCCACGGGGATCTGGTAGAAGGCGGTCGCATCCTGGGTGTTGCTCGCCATGAGGACGAAAAGCTGATCCCGCCAGCGGGCCATGCCGCGCAGCTTGCGGCCCGCCAGCAGGTCGACGTGGCCGATGATGTAGTGCACCTTGTCCAGATCGGTCGTCAGGCCGAGCTCCGCCGAGGCCGCCAGCTCGGAAGGAATGTTCGGCCCCTGCATGAATCCGTATTGCAGCACCACGCGGTGAAAGCCCGCGCCGAGGTCCTTGATCTCGAGCCGCTCCTCCGGATCGGTCTTCGGCTGCGGCGCGATCACCACCGTCAGAATGATCACGCGCTGGTACAGGATGCCAGTATGCCGCACCAGCTGCTGCAGCGCGGGCGGGGTCTGGTCGAGGCGCCCGGTGAAGAACACCCCTGTGCCGGGAACCCGCGGCACGCCTTCGCCCTCGATGCGGCCGATGAACGTTTCCAGCGTCGGCGTGGTCTCGGCAATGCGCTCGGCGAGCAGGCTGGCCCCCTTGCGCCAGGTGGTCATGGCGGCGAACAGGACCAGGCCGATCAGCAGCGGCAACCAGCCGCCCTCGGGAATCTTGAGCAGGTTGGAACCGAGAAAACCGAGGTCGATCGAAAGGAAGCCGAGCAGGAACAGGAGCGCCGCGGGCAGCCGCCAGCCGCCGCGCTCGCGCGCCACGTTGAACGCGAGCACCGTGGTGGCGGCCATGGCGGAGTTGACCGCCACGCCGTAGGCCGCCGCCAGGTTGCCCGAAGAGCGGAACGCCACGACCAGGCCGATGGCGGCCACCATGAGCACCCAGTTCACCGCCGGCATGTAGATCTGGCCACGGGCGTCGGCCGATGTCTGCTCGACGAGAAGGCGCGGCAGCAGCCCGAGATGAACGGCTTGCCGCGTGAGCGAAAAAGCGCCGGTGATCACCGCCTGCGACGCGATGCAGGTAGCGGCCGTGGCGAGGATGATCAACGGATACAGTCCCCAGGCCGGCGCCAGGTGAAAGAAGGGATGGATGCTGCCGCCGGGCTCGGTGATCAGCAACGCGCCCTGGCCGAAATAGTTCAGCAACAATGCGGGCAGGACGAAACCAAACCAGACCCGGCGGATCGGCTTGCGCCCGAAGTGGCCCAGATCCGCGTACAGCGCCTCACCACCGGTGGCGACGAGAAACACAGCGTAGAGGATGAAGTACCCGGTCCAGCCGTTGGCGACGAAGAACCGAACGGCGTACCAGGGATTGACCGCGAGCAGTACCTGCGGCGCCTGCGCAATCCCGCGCACGCCGAGCAGCGCAAGCACCGCGAACCAGACCAGCGTCAGCGGGCCGAACACCGCGCCGACCGCCGCGGTGCCGTGGCGTTGCACGGCGAACAGCGCAAACAGGATTCCGACCGTGATCGGAATTACATAATCGTGCAGATGCGGCGCCGCGACCTGCAGGCCTTCCACCGCGCTCAGCACCGAGATCGCCGGCGTGATCATGGCGCCGCCGTAGAGCATCGAGGCGCCCAGTATTCCGAGCAGAATGAGGATTCGGCGCCGCCAGCGGTCCTGGTCGCGATCGGGGCGCAGCAGCGCGATCAGGGCGAAGATCCCGCCCTCGCCCCGGTTGTCCGCCCGCAGCACATAGACCATGTACTTGAGCGAGATGACGAGCACCAGGGTCCAGAAGATCAGCGACAGCACCCCGAGAACGTTGGCGGGGGAGACGGGGATCGGATTCTTGCCGGCGAAACATTCGCGCAGGGCGTAGATCGGGCTGGTGCCGATGTCGCCGTAGACGACCCCGAGCACCGCGACGGCGAGCACGGCGAACGATTGGCTGTGCGCCGTCGCCGGCGGCGCGCGCTTCAGCGCCTCCTGCTGCGCATTGCGGCCGAGGCCGTCATCGGAGCCGGCCGACACGATGGATCAGCGGTCCCTAGTAGGTCGTGCGGCAGGTCGTGCCCGAGTAGCGCCATGCGGTGATCTTCTTCGCCGCGTCGACGACAAAGTCCACCACGCACGAGGTCGCGAC
>DATFMS010000164.1:0-2985 GCA_035266805.1 Burkholderiales bacterium
CACCCGGGAGTTGATGCCGTCGGCGGCGACGATCAGGTCGGCCCCGGGAAACTCCGTGACGTCGTCCACCTCGCGCTGGAACTCGAATTTCACCCCGAGCTCGCGGCAGCGCTCGCGCAGGATGGACAGCAGCGCGACGCGCGAGCAACCGCAGAAGCCGTTGCCGCTCGAGCGCATCGTGCGCCCCTTGTACACCACGTCGACGTCGTCCCAGTAGGCAAAGCGGCGCCGGATCGCCTCATAGCTGGGCACGTCGTAGGCCTTGAAGGTGTCGAGCGTCTGGTCCGAGAAAACCACGCCGAAGCCGAAGGTATCGTCCGGGCGGTTTCGCTCGCATAGCGTGACTTCCCCGTCGGGCCAGGCCTTTTTCGCCAGCAGGGCGAAGTAGAGGCCTCCGGGCCCGCCGCCGATGATGCTGACTTTCATCCTCCCCCCTCAATCGGGCACGACTGCCGTGGCCTCGATCTCGAGCCGCGCCCGGTCCTCGACCAGGCCGCTCACCTGCACCACCGTCATCGCCGGATAGTGCCTGCCCATGAGCTCGCGGTACGTCGCTCCGACGTCGTTCAACGCGGCGAGGTATTCCTGCTTGTCGAGCACGTACCAGGTCAGGCGCGCGACGTGCGCGGGCTCGCCGCCCGCCTCGGCGAGCACCGCCAGCACGTTGGCGAGCGCCTGGCGGAACTGGCCGGCGAATCCGGCCTCGCGCCAGGTCCCGTCGCCGCTCCAGCCGACCTGGCCGGCGACGAACACCAGCTTGCCGCCGCGCGTTGCGATGCCGTTGGAGTAGCCCTTGGGCCGGGCCCAGCCCGGCGGCTGCAGAACTTGCATCATGATCGGGGCCTCAGCTTGAAGCGTTGCAGTTTTCCGGTCTCGGTGCGCGGCAACGCATCGAGGAATTCGACCGCGCGCGGATACTTGTACGGGGCGATCGACTGCTTCACGTGCTCCTGCAGCGCGGCGACCATCGCCTCGTTGCGCGGGTAGCCGGGCTTGAGCACCACGAAGGCCTTGACGATGGTTCCGCGCGCCTCGTCCGGCCAGCCGACCACGCCGCATTCGGCCACCGCGGCGTGTCCGAGCAGCGCGCCCTCGACCTCGGGCCCGGCGATGTTGTAGCCCGCCGAGACGATCATGTCGTCGGTGCGCGCCTGGTAGTAGAAGTAGCCCTCTTGGTCCATCTTGTAGGCGTCGCCGGTGAGGTTCCAGCCGTCGCGGACGTATTCCGTCTGCCGTGCATCGGCCAGGTAGCGGCAGCCGGTCGGCCCCTTCACTGCGAGGTGGCCGACGCTGCCCGGCGGGCACGGCCGGCCGTCGTCGTCGAGCACGGTGGCACGGTAGCCGGGTATCGCATACCCGGTTGCGCCGCGCCGCACACGCTGCGGGGTGTGGGAGATGAAGATATGCGCCATTTCGGTCGAGCCGATGCCGTCGATGATCTCGATCCCGGTCGCCCGCTTGAACATCTGGCGCGTCGCGTCGGGCAGCGCCTCGCCGGCCGAAACGCACTTCTTCAGGCTGCCAATGTCGTAGTTCGTCGCCATGCCCGCCATGGCGCGGAACATGGTCGGCGCGGTGAAGCACACCGTGGCGCCGAAATTCTGGATCGTCTCCAGCAGACTATCGGGCGATAGTCTCTCGACCAGCACGGTCGAGGCGCCCAGGCGCAGCGGAAAGCAAAGCATGCCGCCGAGGCCGAAAGTGAACGCGATCGGCGGCGTGCCGCAGAACACGTCGCTCTCGTTCGCATCGAGGCAGGAGCGCGGGAAGCAGTCGCAGGTCGCAATCACGTCGCGGTGAAAGTGCATCGTCCCCTTCGGCTTGCCGGTGGTGCCGGAGGTGAATGCGATCATCGCGACGTCGTCGGCCGCGGTGTCGACGTCGCGGAACGCCGCCGGCTGGCGCGCCGCCAGCGCGTCGAGGGAATCGGGCGCGTCGTCGTACCAGTGCTTTATCTGCGTCAGCGTGGGGCAGCCCGGCAGCGCCGCGGCGAGCTCCTGCGCCAGGCGCCGGTCGCACAGGGCGTGCGTGACCTGGGCCTTGTTGACGATGTCGATGAGCTCCTTGGCGCGCAGCAGCGGCATCGTCGCCACGGCGATGCCGCCGGCCTTGATCACCGCGAACCAGCACGCCGCCATCATCGGATTGTTCGGTCCGCGCAGCAGCACCCGGTTGCCGGGCACCAGCCCCATCTCCTTCACCAGCACGTTCGCCAGGCGATTCGCCTGCGCCAGCAACTGCGCGTAGCTGCACTTGCCGTCGGGTGCGCGGACCGCGATCCGCCCGCCGTGGCCCCGCGCCAGCGCGCCGTCGAGCAGTTCGGCGGCGCAGTTCATGCGCGCCGGATACTTGAGCTGAGGCAGCTCGAACAGGAACTCCGGCCATTGGCCGCGCGGCGGAAGGTTGTCGCGCGCGAACGTGTCGAGGTGCGCCGTGTAGCTCACTTCAGAAGCTCTCTGGCGATGATCAGCTTCTGCACTTCGGTGGCGCCTTCATAGATGCGCAGCGCGCGCACCTCGCGGTACAGCAGCTCGACCGGGTGGCCGCGCGTCACGCCCAGCCCACCGCAGATCTGCACCGCCTGGTCGATTACCTGCTGCGCGGTCTCGGTAGCGTACATCTTGGCCATCGCGGCCTCGCTGGTGACCCGCCTGCCGTGGACGTCGCGCACCCAGGCAGAGCGGTAAGTGAGCAACGCTGCGGCTTCGATCCCGGTCGCCATGTCGGCGAGCTTGGCCTGCGTGAGCTGGAACTCCGCCAGGGTTTGATTGAACATCCTGCGCCCGCGGGCGCGCGTCAGCGCCTCGTCGAGCGCGCGACGGGCGAAGCCGAGCGCCGCCGCGGCGACGGTGGTGCGGAACACGTCGAGGTTGCGCATCGCCAGCTTGAACCCCTCCCCCGCGGCCCCGACCAGGGCGTCGGCCGGCACGCGGCAGCCCGCCAGGCGTACGGTGGCCATCGGGTGCGGCGCGACGATGTCGATGC
>DATFMS010000165.1:0-21082 GCA_035266805.1 Burkholderiales bacterium
CTCCGAAAACCGCTTCCATTGCATCCGCCAGGATCGATGGCCGAGCCCCGCCGACGTTTGCGAGCTCGCCTTCACCGAGGCGCAGGTAGCCGCCGAGCTCCAGCTTGCGCGCCAGATCGCAAAGCGCCTCTTCGCGCACCAGATCGGCCCTCAGGCGCGTTAACTTGCCTTCGGAGAGCGATGGAAAACGGCCATAGAGCGCTTCAGCGACGACGCAGTCGAGCACGCCGTCGCCGAGAAATTCGAGCCGTTCGTTGTGCGGCGATCCGTAACTGCGGTGCGTAAGGGCTTGCTCAATCAGCGCCGCGTCGCGGAAGCGGTAGCCGAGACGACTCTCGAGCGTCGCAGGCCGGTTCAAGGGAGATCAGGGGCCCGAGGAGCTCGCCTGAAAGTCAATGTACAGTCCCACGTTCGCGAACAGCGGGATTTCCTTTCGATAGGCGAAGGAGATCACGACCCGGCCGCCTTCCCTCGAGATAATCAGGTCGCTTGGCTTGAGGGACGGCATGTCGTCGATCGCTTGCCGTAAGTCGAAGGACTTCCGTATCTCCGCAGGAGTAGTTTCGCCGGAATTCGCGATAGCAGTGATCGCCTCTTTGGCGGTGAAGTACTCCATGTACTTGGGCCCCACCTTCAGGAAGAGCAGAACCACGAACACCAGAACGATCGACCCGAAAATGAGACCGCTGAGGCTGAGACCAAGTTGCCTGTTGCGCATCTTCCCTCCCGGCGCGCGCGTTAATGAAAGGCTCCAAACCGGCTCAGATCGCCGAGATTGAGCCAGATGAAGAAAGCTTTGCCAATAATGTTCGCGTCGGGCACGAAGCCCCACACCCTGCTGTCGCTCGAATTGTCCCTGTTGTCGCCCATCATGAAGTAGTGTTCCGGCGGAACCGTGCACACGAGACCATCCCTATTGTAGTTGCAATTATTGGAGAAAAGGAATTTGCGCACCTGTGGAACGAATGCCGGCGCATTCTCGTCGATCAGGATTTCGTGCTTCACGCCACCGAGGTTTTCCACGTAGCGCTTGTAGAACTGCATCCGCTCCTTCGACAGATAATCGTCGATCTGCCGCACCGGCACCGGTTGGCCATTGATTGTCAGGCGCTTGTCGCGATATTCGATCCTGTCGCCCGGAAGGCCCACCACGCGCTTGATGTAGTCCAGCGAAGGGTCGTCGGGGTAGCGGAATACCATGACGTCCCCGCGGTGCGGATTGCCGATCGCGATGATCTTTCGATCCAGTATCGGCAGACGGATGCCATAGGCGAACTTGTTGACCAGGATGAAGTCTCCCACGTGCAGCGTGGGAATCATCGATCCGGAAGGAATCTTGAAGGGCTCGACGATGAACGAGCGAAGCAGGAACACCACGACGATGACCGGGAAGAAGCTGACCGAGTACTCGACCCACCAGGGCTGCAAGGCCTGCGCAGCGCGCCGCTTGCGCAGCCAAATTATCTCCAGCAGCCACACCGCGCCGGTTACCACCAGCAGTATCAGCAGGAACAGTGCAAAGCTCATTTATCGCCCATCTGCAGAACTGCAAGAAAAGCCTCCTGCGGAATTTCTACCGCCCCGACCTGTTTCATTCGCTTCTTGCCCTCCTTCTGTTTTTCCAGAAGCTTCTTCTTGCGCGTGATGTCTCCGCCGTAGCATTTGGCGAGGACGTTCTTGCGCAGAGCCTTGACGTTCTCCCGCGCAACGATGTGCGATCCGATTGCAGCCTGGATCGCCACATCGAACATCTGTCGCGGGATCAGCCCGCGCAGCCTCGTCACCAGGTCCCGTCCTCGCGCCTGCGCGCTGGAGCGATGCACCATACTGGAAAGTGCGTCGACGCGCTCGCCGTTGACCAGCACGTCGAGCCGCACCATGTCGGCGGGCTTGTACTCTTTGAAATCGTAATCGAGCGAGCCATAGCCGCGTGTGAGCGATTTCAGGCGATCGAAGAAATCGAGCACCACCTCGTTCAAAGGCAGGTCGTAGGAAAGCACCACGTGGCTGGGGGAATAGTGCATATTTGTCTGTACGCCGCGCTTCTGCGTGCACAAGGTCATGACAGCGCCGACATATTCCTGCGGCACGAAAATCGTCGTCGAGATAATGGGTTCGCGGATCTCCGTAATCTTGGCCGGATCCGGCAGTTTGGCCGGGTTAGACACCTGCTCGCGCGATCCGTCGCTCATCATCACTTCGTAGATCACCGAGGGCGCCGTAGTGATCAAGTGCATGCCGTACTCGCGTTCGAGGCGCTCCTGAACGATGTCCATGTGCAGCAGCCCGAGAAAACCGCATCGAAATCCGAAGCCGAGCGCCTGGGACACTTCCGGTTCGTAGTGGAACGAGGCGTCGTTCAGGTGCAGTTTTTCCAGAGCATCGCGCAGGGACTCGTACTGGTTCGCCTCGACCGGATACAGTCCGGCGAAGACCTGCGGCTTGACCTCCTTGAAGCCCGGCAGGGGTTCGAGGGTCGGCTTGTCGGCATGCGTAAGCGTATCGCCCACCTTCGCCGAGCGTAGTTCCTTGATCCCGGCGACAACGAATCCCACCTCTCCCGCCGACAGCTCGCCCCGCGCCTGAGCCTTCGGAGTGAAGACCCCGACCTGCTCGCACAAGTGCGCCCCCCCCGTGCTCATCAGTCTGACTTTCTCTTTCGTCCGTAAGCGGCCATCGACAACGCGCACCAGCATGACCACGCCCACGTAGTTGTCGAACCACGAGTCGATCACCATTGCCTTGAGCGGTGCGTTTTCGAGGCCTCGGGGCGGAGGTACGCGCGCGATGACCGCTTCCAGAATGTCGGTGACATGTTCTCCGGTCTTCGCGCTGGCGCGAATCGCGTCGTGCGCATCGATTCCGATTACGTCCTCGATCTCTTGTATTGCCCGCTCCGGTTCGGCCGACGGCAGGTCGATCTTGTTCAGCACCGGGATGACTTCGACTCCCAGCTCGATCGCCGTATAGCAGTTGGCCACGGTCTGCGCCTCTACGCCCTGGGAAGCGTCGACCACCAGCACGGCGCCTTCGCAAGCAGACAGCGAGCGGCTTACCTCGTAGGAAAAATCGACGTGCCCCGGCGTGTCGATCAAGTTGAGAAAGTACGTTTCGCCGTTCTTCGCCCGAAACCGGAGTGCGGCCGTCTGTGCCTTGATAGTGATCCCGCGCTCGCGCTCGAGCTCCATCGAACCGAGCACTTGGGCCGCCATTTCGCGATCGGAAAGGCCGCCGCACATCTGGATGAATCGATCAGCGAGCGTCGACTTGCCGTGGTCGATGTGCGCGATAATTGAAAAGTTGCGGATGTGGCTCTGCGCCATCACAAAAAAGGGTGCCTTCGGCACCCTTCTGGGAAACGATCGCTATCTTACCGCAAGGCGCTCTGTCAGTGCCGTCAGGTCGAGGAAATAGTGGCAGATTTCCTGCTCGTCGGGTCCGACCAGCACCGGCACTCGCTCGCCGTAGCGTGCCTCGAGAACGGGATCGGCATCGACGTCGACGGTTTGGACGGTGAACTGCAACTCGTCCTGCAGGCCTTCAAGGGCGCGCAGCATGTCTTCGCACAGATGGCAATAGGTACGCCCGTAGAGGGTCAGACGCACGGCAGCCTAGCCTGCGTCGACGAGCCCCGGGACCGTGACGAATGCCGTGCTCTCACCGCGCCGCACCTGGAGCGTGAACACGGTTCCCTTGTCCAGGCTCGCAAGCAGTTTATTCAGCTGTTCGATTGACTTGAGGTCTGTTCGTCTGCCTTTCTGAACCAGCATCAACAGCACGTCACCGCGCCTCAGGTCGGCGCGAGCCTCGGGCCGCACGTCGGTTACCACCAGACCGTGCGTCAGCTTGAGTTCCTTGCGCTGCTGGGGCGTAAGCTCGCTCACCACGATGCCGAGACGATTTGGCGCGACCTCGGCCGGCTTCTGCTCCGGTGGTGGCTCGAGCGTCGCGACTTTGTCCTCTTGCAGCTCGCCGACCGTAATGCTCAGCGTCCGCGAAGTGCCGTTGCGCCAGATCTCGACCGGCACCCGCGACCCCGGCCGTGTAGCGCCGACGATGCGGGGTAGATCGATCGAAGACTGTACCGGCTTGTTGCCGAATACGAGGATGATGTCGCTCGGCGCAAGTCCCGCACGCGCCGCGGGGCTGCCCTGCTCGACCGTGTTCACCAGCGCGCCGCGCGGCCGGTCAAGGCCAAAGGATGTGGCAAGGTCCTTGGTGACCTCCTGGATCACGACGCCGATGCGTCCGCGCGATACCCGCCCCTTCTCCCTCAGCTGCCCCTGGACGTCGAGCGCCACGTCGATCGGGATGGCGAACGACAAGCCCATGAACCCGCCCGTTCGACTGTAAATCTGCGAATTGATGCCGACCACCTCTCCCCTCATGTTGAACAACGGGCCACCCGAATTGCCCGGGTTTATCGCCACGTCGGTCTGGATGAAGGGCACGAAGCTCTCTTCCGGCAGGGAGCGGCCCTTGGCCGATACGATGCCTGCGGTAACAGTGTTCTCGAATCCGAACGGGGAACCGATCGCGACCACCCATTCCCCTACCTTCAGCCGCGACGGATCGCCGAACTTGACCACTGGCAATCTGTTTGCCTCGACCTTGATCAGGGCCACGTCGCTGCGCCGATCGGCACCGATGACCTTGGCCTGGAATTCGCGCTTGTCGGTGAACCGGACGTCGATCTCGTCGGCGCCTTCAATGACGTGTGCATTGGTGAGGATGTAGCCGTCCGGGCTGATGATGAAGCCGGAACCGAGAGAGCGGCTCTCCGAGCGCGGCTCAGGAACCGGTTGCTTTGGAATGAAGCGACGAAAGAACTCCTGCAGCTCCTCGTCTCCGATGCCCGGAATCTGAGGCAGCGCTCTGCGTTTTACCGCCTGCTTGGTGCTGATATTGACGACCGCCGGCCCCTGCTCCTCAACCAGTCGGGTGAAGTCCGGCAGCTCGTGCGTCTGCGCGGCGACCTGTCCGCCGAGGCTGAACAGACACGCGGCGGCAATAAATCTCACTACTCGCATCTCGATACCTATGGGTTTCAATGAGGCGAATGGAATCGCACGGTGTCGGCGATTCGCCGGACACTGAGTGCAGGCGCTTCGCCCACCACCGTAACAAGATGATCCGCCACTTCGCGAGTATAGATGTTGATCGCGCCCACGCTAGACAGCCCCATGCGCTGCGTCTTGCTGCCGCGAGGGCGCAGCTCGATGAAGACGGAGACGGCCGCCAAACCGTCCGAGTACACCACCTGGTCGACTTGCCTCGACTGGCGCAGTTTTCGCTTCACTTCGGTGACTTTCTTGAATCCCGGCAAATCGGGAGATACGCTCCAGCCCGCCGCCGCAAGGTCCACGGGCATGACGTCCGCGTCCTCGACGTGCCAGCTCGACGGGGTTTCCGGAGCGCGCACCTCGCTCAGCGGCACGGGCCCGATCGACAGCTGGGTGAACGTGAAATGCTCGAGCGCCTTGCCGTTCTCGTCCCGGGTGACCGCCTTCAGCAGCATTCCGGTTGCTACGTCCGCCCAAAGCTTGTAGCCGTAGCGCAGCTTGTCTTTCGGGGCGAGCAGGATTGCCTGGCACTCATAGCCCGCGACTCGGGTGATCTCGCCCTTGGTGATGGTGTAGTGCTCTTCAAGTGCGTCAATCTGCGCCGGCAGCAGCGCCGGAAACGCGCGCCTGTCACCGCGCCGGTCGACTTTCACCGTCCGTAGTTCGGGAAGGTAGCATTTCACCTCGTCCTGGGTGCGCAGAACCTCCCGCGGCGCCCCGTCCAGCGCTTCAAGCTTTTCGATGCTTCCGTGCGACCCGACCCGACGGACGATACGCGATGTTTCGCTGCGATCGCCTTGCTGGTAGACGAATGTCCCCATGTAGGAAAGGCTCTGCGTGGCCTGGTAGATCTTGTCCAGCCACTGCACTGCATCGTCCGGCGCGGCGACCTGTTGTGCTTGCGCGACGCCGGCCCAGGTCGCCGCCACAACGACCCACATCGTCCGCATGAGCAGCGTCGCGCGAGGCGAGCTGCTCGTCATCGTGATTCGCTCTTGATGGCTTCATCCGATACGGTGCGGATGTAAGGTGCCACGCCCTGCAGCGTCAAGCGAGGCGAGTAGCCCTGATGCGCCAGCAGATAGTCGTCGGTGGAGCTCGGCAGCGGTACTCGCACTGGCGTCTGGGCTTTCGCGGCCGTCGCCGCGGGTACTTGGGGCGCCTGGGCGATGGGCGTGGCGACGGAACCGGCGTCCGAGCCGGGTCGCGGCGCAAAGGCGAGCCACCCTACCAAGGCAACCGCGGCCACACTGGCTGCCGCGGACAACGCCATCAAGCGCACGCGAGCCGGACTGTGCGCCATGCTGCGGGGCGCCAGCACGGTCGGCTCCACGGCGAGTCGCGCTGCAACCTTGGCTGTAAAGTCCGCCCCCAGTACGCTTGCGCCGCACAATGCGTCCCGGACCAGGTGGTAGGTCCGCCATGCCCGACACGCCTCGTCGTTACGCGCGAGTGCCGCCAGCGCAGCGTCCAATTCGCGATCGTCGAGCTCGCCATCCATCAGCATCGAGATTTTCGCTTTCATCCTCTACCACCTCTTGTCTTTGGCCGTATCGAGCAGCGGCCGAAGCTTTTCGGCAATCGCCTCTCGCGCCCGAAAGATGCGCGAGCGGACGGTACCGATCGGGCAATTCATGATCTGCGCGATGTCTTCGTAGCTCATGCCTTCGATCTCGCGCAGCTGGATAGCGGTGCGCAATTCCTCAGGCAGTTCTGCGATCGTGGCATTCATCGTTTCGGCAATTTCCTTCGACAGCAACTGACTCTCGGGCGTATCGATGTCCCTTAACTGGTCGGCGTCGTCGTACCCTTCCGCCTCCTCGGCTCCCACCTCGGTCGAGGTGGGCGCTCGCCGCCCCAATGCTATGAGATAGTTCTTGGCGGTGTTGATCCCTATTCGATAAAGCCAAGTGTAAAACGCGCTGTCACCACGAAAGCCCGGCAAGGCCCTGTAGGCCTTGATGAAGGCTTCCTGCGTCACATCCTCCACCTCGGCCGGATCACGCACGAAGCGCGACAACAGGCGCGCCAGCTTGCGCTGGTACTTTTCCACCAGCAGCTCGAAAGCGCGTTTGTCGCCACGCTGGGCCCGTGCAACCAGCTGACCGTCGATGTCGCGGTCAGCCACCCCAGGACCCCCTCGCGCACGCCGGTGTCGGCAACCCGCTAACCCGACCCGCCCGCGGCTTCAAACAGCTCTGATTCACAGACAATTGCCTTAGGAAATAGTTCTTTCGATCCCGCTTGCCTGCACTGCCGGCTGGCCGGGACCGGCATCCGGTACCCGCCCCCACAGCGCCCACAGTCGCAGGGCCCGAAACGGGCCGGGCTCCAGCATGTCGCGCACAACGACTATGGTGCGGTGCATCGAAGCGCTGCCCGGAAGGATCACGGCGAGCCCACTGACGTAACGCCGTGACGAAATGCGCATCGGCAGCGTCTCCGCATTGGCCAGCTCCAGGATCACCCGGTCTTGATCCACGATCCGCAGCGCCCGGACCGATCGTCGCCCGCGCAGAAGCGCTCGATCCCATGCCGCTGCCAAGCCCAGCCCGGCGATCAGCACTCCGAGGCAGATTCCCGTCGCGCCCGCCACCAGCGCGCCGGCGCACGCACCCGCGCCGACGTGCACTGAGACAATGATCGCGGCAAGCCCGCGCGACGGCGAAAGGTCGATGCGAAGGATCCGCTCGCCGCTCAAACTCGGACGAAAACCAGGGAACCGTTGGTGCCACCGAACCCGAACGAATTGGACATCGATACGCGAACCGGCATGTCCCGGGCCACGTTCGGCACGTAGTCCAGATCGCACTGGGGGTCGGGGTTCTGCAGATTTATCGTCGGTGGGGACACCTGATGATGCGTGGTGAGAATGGTGAACACCGCTTCCACCCCACCCGCCGCGCCGAGCAAGTGCCCGGTCATCGACTTGGTGGAATTCACCGCCACCCGCTTGGCGTGGTCGCCGAGCAACCTCTTTACCGCGATCGTTTCCGCAACGTCGCCCAGCGGCGTCGAGGTGCCGTGGGCATTGATGTAGTCGACCACGTCCGGCGCCTGGCCGGCGTCCTTGAGCGCGTTTCGCATGCAGCGGAACGCCCCGTCACCGTCCTCGCTGGGCGCGGTCATGTGATACGCGTCGGCGGAAACGCCGTAGCCCGCAACCTCGCAATAGATGCGCGCGCCCCTGGCCCGAGCGTGCTCGTATTCCTCCAGCACCACGGCGCCGCCTCCCTCCCCGAGCACGAAGCCATCGCGATCCCGCTCCCACGGCCGGCTGGCCGCGGCGGGGTCGTCGTTACGCGTCGACAAGGCGCGCGCCGATGCAAAGCCTCCGATCGCGAGCTCGGTCACGGTGGCTTCGGCCCCCCCTGCGATCATGATATCGGCTTCGCCATAGCGGATCGACTTCGCGGCCTCGCCGATGCAATGGGTCGACGTGGTGCACGCCGTCACGATCGCGAGGTTCGGTCCCTTGAGACCAAGCATGATCGACAGATGGCCGGCGATCATGTTGATGATCGTCCCCGGAATGAAGAACGGCGAGATGCGGCGCGGACCGCTCTTCAGCAGCTCGTCGTGGGTCGCTTCTATTAACGGCAGTCCGCCGATACCAGAACCGAAATTCACCCCGGCGCGCTCCGCATCCTCGCCGGAGAGGGTCGCACCCGAATCGCGCCACGCCTGCAGCCCTGCGGCCATGCCGTAATGGATGAAGGTGTCCATCCGGCGCGCTTCCTTCGGCGACAGGTATTGCGCAATATCAAAGCCCTTGACCTCGCCTGCGATCTGGCTCGCCAGGCGTGCGGGATCGAAACGCGTAATACGCGTGACCCCGGACTTGCCGGCGAGCACGTTTTCCCAGGCCTCGGGCACCGTGATGCCGACCGGCGACACGATGCCGAGCCCGGTTACGACGACTCTGCGACGGGACAACTTCGCTCCTTGGAGGTCGCTTGGGGCAAACTGCGCTGCACCCTTGCGCCGCCGGAATTGCTCAAGACTTCTGGTGACCCTTGATGTAGTCCACGGCCTGCTGCACCGTGGTGATCTTCTCCGCCTCCTCGTCCGGAATCTCGGTCTCGAATTCCTCCTCGAGTGCCATGACGAGTTCGACGGTATCAAGCGAGTCCGCCCCCAGATCGTCGACGAACGATGACTCGTTCTTGATCTCGGCCTCGTTGACGCCGAGTTGCTCGGCGATGATCTTCTTTACGCGTTGTTCGATGTTTTCCATATGGTTCCTTCCCTTTGAGGCCAAGAGGGCCAGTATTCTACCAAAACGATTGTCCTCGCCCGCGGCGAGAAAGCGCTTTTACTACATGTACATGCCGCCGTTCACGTGCAGTACGGTCCCGGTCACGTAGCCTCCGGCGGGGGACGCGAGATAGGCGACCGCAGCGGCGACCTCGCTCGCCTGGCCCAGCCGTCCGAGCGGAATCTGAGTCAAAAGCGCCGCCCGCTGCTCCTCGGATAGCGCGCGCGTCATGTCGGTGTCGATGAAGCCGGGGGCGACGCAGTTTACGGTTATGTTTCGGCTCCCGAGCTCGCGGGCGAGCGATTTCGTCATGCCGACGACCCCCGCCTTCGCGGCGGCGTAATTCGCCTGTCCGGGGTTGCCGGCGGCGCCGACCACCGAAGTGATGTTCACGATGCGTCCCCAGCGCGCCTTCATCATCCCGCGCATGACCGCGCGGGAGAGCCTGAAGACCGAACGCAGGTCGGTTTCGATCACCTCGTCCCACTCGGCGTCCTTCATCCGTAGCGCCAGGTTGTCGCGCACCACAGCGGCGTTGTTGACCAGCACGTGGATGTCGCCGAACTCCTTTTGCGCCGCGGCCACGACGGCGTCGCACTGCCCCGCCTCGCGCACATCGAGCACCCGCCCGGCTCCCTTCGCGCCAGCCTCTGCAAGCGCGTCGCCTATCCCCTGGGCCCCGCCCTCGCTGGTGGCCGTGCCAATGACGGTCGCGCCATCCGCCGCCAATTGAAGCGCAATCGCGCGCCCGATGCCGCGCGAAGCGCCCGTTACCATGGCAACTCTACCCGCCAGCATTTCTAGGCTCCCTTGATCGCCGCCAGCGCCTGTTCGAGCGCGGCGCGGTCCGCCAGCGCTATGCCCTGCAGTTGCGGAGCGATGCGCTTGACCAGTCCGGCGAGGATCTTCCCGGGACCGCACTCGACGACGTGCGTTACGCCCATGTCGGCCATGCGCCGTATAGTTTCGACCCAGCGCACCGCCGATGCCGCCTGGCGTACGAGTGCGTCCTTGATTGCGCCGGGGTCCTGCGGCGTATCCACGTCGACATTATTGATCAGCGGCACAGCGGGCGCCGCCACCTCGACACGCTCGAGGTAGCCGCGCAGCCGTTCCGCCGCAGGCTGCATCAAACTCGAATGAAACGGAGCGCTCACCGGGAGCGGAAGCGCGCGCTTGGCACCCTTCGCCTTACAGACTTCCATCGCGCGTGCCACCGCGGTCTTGTGTCCGGCGATCACTACCTGTCCGGGCGCGTTGAAGTTCACCGCTTGCACCGTTTCGCCCTGCGCTGCCTCCGCGCATGCGATGCGGACATTCTCGTCGTCGAGATTCAGAATCGCCGCCATCGCTCCCTTCCCCTCGGGCACCGCCTCCTGCATCGCCTGAGCGCGGAACCGCACCAGGGGAAGGCATTGCGCGAAATCGATCGCTTCCGCAGCAACAAGCGCCGTATATTCGCCCAGGCTGTGCCCGGCCACAACTTCCGGTCGCGGGCCGCCGAGCGCGCGCCAGGCGCTGTACGCGGCGTAGCCGACGGTCACCATTGCAGGCTGCGTATTGAGCGTCAAATTGAGCGCCTCCGCGGGGCCCTGGTCGAGCAGGTCGATAAACTCGCGCCCCAGAACCCGCTCTGCTTCGGCGACAACCTCCGCCACGCCGGGCAGGCCGGCGTAGGCCTTCAGCATACCCACCGACTGCGAGCCCTGTCCGGGAAACACCATCGCCAATTTCATTCTCGTTCGCCCCTCACATCGTCACCAGTGCCGCGCCCCAGGTAAAGCCTCCGCCGACGCCCTGCATGAGCACCCGGTGCCCGGCGCGGATCCTGCCTGCTCGCACCCACTCGTCCAGCGCCAATGGTATTGAAGCAGCCGAAGTGTTGCCGTGGTGATCGACGGTCACCACCAGGCGCTCCTGCGGCAGTCCAAGCTTTCTCGCTGTCGCCTCGAGAATCCTTAAATTCGCCTGATGAGGAATCAGCCAGTCGACTTGCGAGAGATCCATCCCCGCCGCGGTCATCGTTTCGCGCGCGACCTCGTCAAGCACCCGGACCGCATACTTGAAAACGCCCTGGCCGTTCATCTGCAGGAAGGGCGAGCCGATTATCCGTCCGCCGCACACGTTGGCCGGCACGGAGAGCATGCCGGCCTGGCTGCCATCCGCGTGCAGAACCGCCGCGTGCACGCCGGGGCGTTCTCCGGCGCCGAGAACCACCGCGCCCGCGCCGTCGCCGAACAGCACGCAGGTTCCGCGATCGTTCCAGTCGAGGATGCGCGAGAACACCTCGGCCCCCACCACCAGCGCGCGCTTGTACATCCCGCCCCGGATAAAGCTGTCCGCGCTCGCCAGCGCATAGACGAATCCGCTGCATACCGCTTGCACGTCAAATGCCGGGCAACCCTTGATGCCGAGCTTGGCCTGGAGCAGGCAAGCCGTACTGGGAAAGACAAAATCGGGGGTCGACGTGGCCAGCACGATCAGATCGATTTCGCCCGGCGCGACGCCCGCGGCTTCCAGCGCGCGGCGGCTTGCCTCGAGCGCCAGGTCGCTCGAGGTCTGAGACTCGTCGGCAATGTGCCGCTGCGCGATACCGGTACGCTCGCGGATCCAGGCGTCGCTGGTATCGAGACGCGCAGCGAATTCATCGTTGGTCACGATCCGGGGGGGCAGGAAGCTGCCTGTGCCGAGTATGCGCGAGTAGATCATTGGACCGCGGCCGGCGGATGTTCCTGGTGGACCGGCGGGTGCAGTTGCGCCATGCGTTGCGCGATGCGTTGCAGAACGTTGTTTCGGACTTCCTCCACCGCGCGCCAGAGCGCCTGCCCGAAGGCGAAGACGTCCGCCGAGCCGTGACTTTTGATCACGATGCCGCGCAGGCCAAGCAGACTGGCGCCGTTGTAGCGGCCGGGATCCATGCGGCGTCGGAACGCCCCCAGCACCGGCAGGGCGGCGAGTGCGGCGAGCCGGCGCAGCGGGTTGCGGGTGAACTCCTCCCGCAGCGCCGCCGCCATCATTCGCGCCACGCCCTCCGAAGCCTTTAGCGCGACATTGCCGACGAAGCCATCGCAGACCACGACGTCGGTGGTCCCCTTGTAGATATCGTCCCCTTCCACATTGCCGAAGAAATTGAGACCGCTATCGCGCAATAATTCGGCAGCCTGCTTCACGGCGTCGTTGCCCTTGATATCCTCGGCGCCGATATTGAGCAGGCCTACTGATGGACGATCGTTGTGCTCGACCGCGGCCACCAGCATCGCGCCCATGATGCCGAACTGGAGCAGATGCTCGGCGCTGCAGTCCACGTTGGCGCCGAAGTCCAGCATGTAGGTATGCGTGCCGCGCATGTTGGGCACCACCGTCGCCAGCGCAGGCCGGTCTATGCCGGGCAGTGTCTTGAGCACGAAGCGCGAAATCGCCATCAGCGCGCCGGTATTGCCGGCGCTCACGCAGGCGTGCGCCTCGCCCTTCTTCACCAGATCGGCGACAACGCGCATCGACGAGTCCTTCTTGAAGCGCAGCGCGCCGGCCGGCGGCTCGTCCATTGTCACCACCTCGCTCGCGTGGTGCACGCGCAGGCGCGGGCCCGGCGCCGCACGGTGGGCCGAAAGCTCGGCCTCGATCGCGTCGCGCAGTCCCACCAGCACCACATCGACGTCGCCGTGCCGCTGCTGGAAATCCAGCACGGCGGGAACCGTCACATGGGGCCCGTGGTCCCCGCCCATACAGTCGACCGCAACAGTAATGTCCATCAGGCGCCTAAGGCATGATCACCGCGCCCGAGGGCGCGGCGGGGTCGCACGACACTGGACGCGCGCGATGCGTTGCGCGCGGCTCGGTTTGCCCTGCCTACTCGCCTTTTTGCTCGACGACCTTCTTGCCCCGGTAGTAGCCGGTCTGGCTCACGTGGTGACGCAGATGCACCTCGCCGCTGGTCGGCTCGACCGCAACCGCAGGCTGGCCGAGAAAGTCGTGCGCGCGGCGCATTCCGCGCCTGGAAGGGGATTTCTTGTTCTGCTGGACTGCCATGACAAAACTCCTCTGATCAGGTTCGTGGTTCCGGCAGCCGCGGCTGCCGGAGATTCAACTGCGCTTACCTCGTGTTTGCCGCTCGCGCGTCCCAAGCATGCCGCGCAAGTCCGCGAACGGCGAAGTACTCGCTCCCGCGCCGGCTCGCGCCTGCGCCGCGCATTGCTCGTGACGCGGCGCGTACGGCACCGCGAGCAACAACTCGTCTTCGATCAAATCCTGTACTTCCATCGCTTTGCCCGCCACCACCCAATCCGGCCCCTCGGCCTCTACCGGCAAGGCGTCGAGTTCCGCCTGCGACCGCGCCAGCACCAGAGTGGCGTCGATCCGCAGCGGGAATTCCAGCGGCGCGAGACAGCGCTGACAGCCGAGCTGCAGCGCGCCCCGGATTGTAAGTCGCAATGCCGGCCTGTCCTGTGCGTCTGGCACGCCCTCGAGCGAGTATTCGACCTCGCCGGCGTCGGCAAACAGCAGCGGGCGCAGGCGGGCAAAATCCCCTATCGGCCACGCGCCGCTCAACCTGGCGCCCGACGCGGCGAATTCGTGTCCGTCGATGATGGGGTGATGCGGCATAAACGGAAAATGATATCATCCGTGAAAAACCTTGTCAAAACAAAGTCATGGATCAACCCAGAGAACTCGTCCTAGCGTCCACCTCCGCCTACAGGCGCGCCCTGCTGCAGCGCCTGCGGCTGTGCTTTGAATCCGCGGCGCCGAACGCGGACGAGACTGCCCTGCCCGGGGAGCGACCGGAGCAGACCGCCTGGCGCCTGTCATTGGACAAGGCGCGCGCGGTCGCGCGCCGCTTTCCCGACGCGCTGGTGATAGGCTCCGACCAGGTTGCCGCGCTGGGCGACGAGCGTCTGGGCAAACCCGGCAATCACGCCAACGCGGTGCGCCAGCTGCGCAGCCTGAGCGGCAAGGCGGCCGATTTTCACACGGCGGTAAGCCTGCTCGACGCCCGTAGCGGTGAAGCGCGCTCCCACATCGTTCCCTGTCGCGTCGTGTTCCGCAGCCTCGACCAGCGCCAGATCGAGAACTATCTCCGCCTCGAGCAGCCCTACGATTGCGCCGGCAGCGCGAAATCGGAGGGCCTCGGCATTGTCCTCATCGAACGGATCGAGACCGAGGACCCGACCTCGCTCATAGGATTGCCGCTGATGGCCCTGAGCACGATGCTGGCGCAGGCCGGAATGCCTGTGCTGGGCTGATGCGCCCGCCGCTGTACGCGATTCCGACGCCGCTTGGCGGTGCGCCGGCCGAAGCGCTGCCGGAGCCCGTCCTCGAGATCATCCGTTCGTTGCGCGATTTCGTGGCCGAGAACGCCAAGTCCGCGCGCGCCCTCCTGGCCGCGGTCGGCATGCCCTGCGCCCTGCGGGAGCTGCGGCTCGAGGTGCTCAACGAGCACACGCCCGCCGATTCGGTGCGTGCACTGCTCGCGCCGCTGCGCGAGGGGCGTCCGCTCGGCCTGCTGTCCGAAGCCGGCTGCCCCGCGATTGCCGATCCCGGCGCGCTGCTGGTCGACGCGGCGCATCGCGAAGGCTACCGGGTGGCGCCGCTGATCGGACCCTCGTCGATCGTCCTGGCGCTGATGGCATCGGGCCTCGAAGGGCAGCGCTTTGCGTTCTGTGGCTATTTGCCGCGCGAAAAGGATGCGCGCGAAATCCGCATTCGGCAACTCGAGCAAAGATCCAGGGCCGAGGCCGCGACGCAAATCTTCATCGAAACGCCGTACCGCAACCAAGCAATGGTGTCGTCCCTGCTTCGCGTCTGCTCGCCGCAAACGCGACTTTGCGTCGCCACCGACCTTACGCTGCCGCAGGAAATCGTGTCGGTCCGCTCGATCGCCGCTTGGCGCTCCGCGCCGCCGGAGCCGGGACGCCGCCCGAGCGTATTTCTTCTCCTCGCAACCTGACCCGACCCAATGCTCAGTGCGGCGTCGGCGCGTCGCGTACCGCGAACTCGGCCAGCGCACTCGCGGCGCTGGCGCCGAAGCGGCGCGCAAACTTCTCCGCCAAGTTCTCCTTTTGCGTGTAGTCGACGACCCTTTCCGCCTTGATCACGTCGCGCGCGACCGAATTCAGCGTGCCGTAGCCGTCGGCCAGCCCAAGCTCGAGGCTCTGCTGTCCGGTCCACACCAGTCCGCTGAAGATCTCCGGCGTCTCTTTCAGCCGCTTGCCACGTCCCTGGCGCACATCGCCGATGAATTGCTGGTGGATCTGATTGAGCATCGCTTGCGCGTATTGCTTCTGCTTTTCATCCTCCGGCAGGAACGGGTCGAGGAAGCCCTTGTTCTTGCCCGCGGTCAGCAGGCGACGCTCGACGCCGAGCTTCTGCATCAGGCCCGTGACGCCGAAGCTGTCCATGCGGACCCCGACCGAGCCGACGATGCTCGAGCGCGTGACGTAGATCCGATCGGCTGCCGCGGCGACGTAGTAGCCGCCCGAGGCGCAAATGTCCTCGACCACGGCGTAGAGCGGAATTGCCGGGTATTTCTTGCGCAGGCGCCGGATTTCGTCGTAGATGTTCTGCGCCTGCACCGGGCTGCCGCCCGGGCTGTTGATGCGAAGCACCACGCCTTTCGTCGAGCCGTCCTTGAACGCCGCCCGCAGGGAAGCGTTGATCTTCTCGGCGCTTGCGTCCGACCCCGGCGCGATCAGGCCGCTGAGCTCGACCAGCGCGGTATGGCTGCCGCCGGTTACCTCTGCAGTCTTGTCCCGCCAGTCGACCGCGAGCAGGATCATGACGGTGAGGTAGGTGAAGAACAGCAGCTTGAAAAAAATACCCCACATGCGCGAGCGCCGCTGCTCTCTCAACGCCGCCGTTGCGAGCCTCTCGATCAGCCCGCGTTCCCACTGCCCGCCGTCGTCAGTCATCTGCGAATCCCAGGAAAAAGACCTTGCCGTCGCGCTCCGCGATGCGCAACGGCACAAGGGGCGCGCCGTTGCACGGTCCACCCCGGCATGCGCCGCTGGAGGGGTCGTACACCGCGCCGTGCGCCGAGCATATCAAATCGCGTCCGTCGGCGCCGAAGAAGTCGCCCTCGCGCCAATCGAGCTCCAGCGCGACGTGGCTGCAGCGGTTCAGGTAGCCGCGTACTTCGCCCTCGAAGCGCACCACGAACGCCGCTGCCGGCTCGCCGAAGTACTCCACCTCGAAGCGCACGCCGCGACCCGCCTCCGCAAGCGCCGCGGAATCGCAGATCAACCGTTCTGCGTCAGCCATCGCTCGAGATCCGCTACGCTTGCAACGCAGGCGCGCGGGTTGAGCGCGCGCAACGCGTGTTCGGGATGCGCGCCGTAGGTGACCGCCAGCGCGTCGACACCCGCGTTGCGCGCCATCTCCAGGTCGTGCGAAGTGTCCCCCACCATCAGCACCCGCTGCGGCTCTGCGCCCAGTTCCTGCATCAGCTCGAGAAGCATCGCCGGATGCGGCTTGGGATCGGTCTCGTCGGCGCAGCGCGAGGCGCAAAAGTGCACTCCGAGTCCGTTCGCCTCGAGCGCACGATCCAGCCCGGCTCGGCTCTTGCCCGTGGCGACCGCCAGCAAGTGTCCGCGCCGGCCAAGCCCGGCGAGCAGCTGCGTAATACCGGCGAACAATGACATCGAGCTCTCGCGCGCCAGAAAGTGCCGCCGATACAGGCCGGCAAAGTCGCGGTAACGCTCGCGCGGCAGGTCGGGGACCGCATGCCTGAGCGAGTCTTGCAGTCCCAGCCCGATCACGTGGCTGGCCAGCTCGCGCTCGGGCACCGGCAGCCCCATTTCCCGGCTCGCGGCCTGAATGCACTCGACGATGGTGCCGGCCGAGTCGATCAGGGTGCCGTCCCAGTCGAACACGATCAGCGAATATCGCACTTCAGCCGCCGCCATAGTCCGGAAACCTGTGCTTGACGAATTGGCGCATGTCTGCCGGCATGGGCACTTCCAGCTTCAGGCTGACGCCGCTCGCGGGATGGCGCAGCAGCAGCCTGCGCGCGTGCAGCATCAGCCGCTTCACGCCCTGCTTGCCCAGCGCCCGGTTCAGCTCGAAGTCTCCGTACTTGTCGTCCCCCAGTATGGGATGCCCGGCATGCGCCAGGTGGACGCGGATCTGATGCGTGCGCCCGGTCAGCAGGCGCAGCTCGAGCAGGCTCATGTCGTCGCTTAGCGCCAGGGGGCTGACGCGCGTCGCGGCCTGCTGGCCTCCCGCGCGCACGCTCACCCTGCGCTCGCCGCTTGCGGTGACATGCTTGTGCAGCGATTCGCGCAATTCCCGCATGCCGCCGCGCCAACGCCCCGCCGCCACCGCCAGGTAGTCCTTCTCCAGCTCTCCTTCGCGCAGCATCCGGTGCAGCTCGACCAGCGCACTGCGCTTCTTGGCGATGATCAGCAGCCCGGAAGTGTCGCGGTCGAGCCGATGCGCCAGCTCGAGGAACTTGGCCTGGGGACGCGCCGCGCGCAAGGATTCGATCACGCCGTAGCTGACGCCGCTGCCGCCGTGCACCGCGACGCCCGAGGGCTTGTCGACCACCAGCAGCGCCGGGTCTTCATGGACCACCGGAAGCTCCAGCGGTCGCGGCGCCGGCCGCGCCGACTTGTCGGCCAGCCTGACCGGCGGTACCCGTACCCGGTCGCCCGCACGCAGGCGGTAGTCCGGTCCGACCCGCCCGCTGTTGACCCGCACCTCGCCGCTGCGAAGGACACGGTAGACATGGCTTTTCGGCACCCCTTTGAGGCGCCGTATGAGGAAGTTGTCGATGCGCTGCGCGACGCTTTCCTCGCCGACCTCCAGCAGAGTCGCCCGAGCCTTGCTTAAGTCTTTCATTTTCCGTATTATCTCGGGACTGCTTCGAGTTGCGAGGCACAGGTTCGCGGTAAGCGCCTAGCGCCGCCAGGATCTGCAACCCGCCTCCCGCCCTGCTGATGCGGGGCCCGAAGCGAAGGTTAATTTCGCTCACCGAGAGTAGCGATAGTACTAGAAGCGCGCGCAGAGGGTTTTTCCCTCGGAAACGCCCGCACCCCTTAAGGAAGGGTGCACGGATTCCGGCCGCCGCCGGGTTTTGGCAAACCGACAGGCAATGTCGCCGAACCGAAAGAAGGTTTTGACTGGTCTAAAACTAGGAGAATCCTGACCGACGGACCGCCGGTTCCCCTGCGAGCGCAGGAGAACTGGAAGTGAAACGCATGCTATTCAATGCGACGCAGCAGGAAGAACTGCGCGTCGCCATCGTAGAAGGCCAGAAGCTCGTCGACCTCGACATCGAATCTGCATCAAGGGAACAGCGCAAGAGCAACATCTACAAAGGGGTCATCACCCGCATCGAGCCCAGCCTCGAGGCTGCCTTTGTTGACTACGGCGAGGAGCGGCACGGGTTTCTTCCCTTCAAGGAAGTCGCGCGCAGCTACTTCCGCTCCGACATAGAAGTCAGCAAGGCGAGGATCCAGGACGCCCTCAAGGAGGGCCAGGAGCTCATCGTCCAGATCGAGAAGGACGAGCGCGGCACCAAAGGCGCCGCCCTCACCACCTTCATCAGCCTCGCCGGGCGCTACCTGGTCCTGATGCCCAACAATCCTCGCGGCGGCGGCGTTTCGCGCCGCGTCGAAGGCGAGGACCGCAACGAATTGCGGGACACCCTCGATCAGCTGGTTCTGCCCGAGGGCATGAGCGTCATCGCGCGCACCGCGGCGATAGGACGTTCGGCCGAGGAGTTGAACTGGGACCTGAACTACCTCATGCAGCTGTGGCGCGCAATCGAGAGCGCCGCGGCCGACCGCACGCCGGGACCCGATGGCCGCTACGTCGCCAAGCCGTTCCTGATCTATCTCGAATCGAGCCTGGTAATCCGGGCGATTCGCGACTACTTCCAGCCCGATATCGGCGAAATCCTGATCGACACCGACGAGATCTACGAGCAGGCACGCACGTTCATGCAGATCGTGATGCCCGGCAACGTCGGCAAGGTCAAGCTCTACCGCGATGACGTGCCGCTGTTCTCGCGCTTCCAGATCGAGCACCAGATCGAGAGCGCCTACGCGCGCCACGTGAACCTGCCGTCGGGCGGCGCGGTGGTGATCGACCACACCGAGGCACTGGTCGCAATCGACGTCAACTCGGCGCGCGCCACCAAGGGCCACGATATCGAGGAAACCGCGCTGCGCACCAATCTCGAGGCGGCGGACGAAGTCGCGCGCCAGCTCCGACTGCGTGACCTCGGGGGCCTGATCGTGGTCGATTTCATCGACATGGAATCGCAGCGCAACCAGCGCGAGGTGGAAAACCGCTTCCGCGAGGCGCTGCGCTTCGACCGCGCACGGGTGCAGATCGGCAAGATCTCGCGCTTCGGGCTGATGGAGCTGTCGCGCCAGCGGCTGCAGCCTTCGCTCGAGGAAACCGCACACATCAACTGCCCGCGCTGCAGCGGCACCGGCTTCATCCGGGGCACGGAATCCACCGCCCTGCACGTGCTGCGCATCCTGCAGGAAGAGGCGATGAAGGAAAATACCGGCGCCGTCCACGCGCAGGTGCCGGTCGACGTCGCCAGCTTCCTGCTGAACGAGAAGCGCAGCGAAATCCAGAAGCTCGAGGGGCGTCTCAAAGTCAATATCGTGCTGGTTCCCAATCAGCACCTCGAGACGCCGCACTACAAGGTGCAGCGCCTGCGCCACGACGAACTGAACGAAATGGAGCACGTACCGGCGAGCTACGAGCTGGTCGAGCAGCCCGAGGAGCCGAAGCTTGGTGCCGAAGCCGAACCGGTCAAGGAGCGTCAGGAGGCCGTCGTGAAGGCCATCACCCCGGCCCAGCCCGCGCCGCTTGTGGCCGAGCCGTTGCCGCGGGCCCCGGCGGAAGTGCGCAGCCAGCGGCATCAGCGCCGCCCCGAGCGCGTGCCCTCGCCCATGATGACCGCCCAGCCCCGTCCAGGCATCATCGGCCGCATACTGGGTTGGTTCAAGCTCGAGCAGCCTGCCGATGCCGCGGGCGCAGCGACCGCCACGCCCGTACCCGAATCGCGTCCGGGGCCTCGCGAGCCGCGACGGGAACCCCGCCAGCGCGAACGGCGCCCCGAGCAGCGCGGCGATCACCGGCGCGGCGCGGAACGCGGCGAACGCAGCGAGCGTGGCGAGCGTGGCGAGCGTGGCGAACGCCCCGCGCGCGGCGAGCGCGGCCGGCGCGGCGAGCGTGGTGAACGCGGCGAGCGGCGCGATGGCCAGCAAAGCCGCCTCGAGCAGCGGGGCAACGGCCAGCCCCGGGAAGCACGGCCCGGGGGCGAACGCCGCCCCGATCAGCGCCCGCCGCGACAGCCGCATGGCGATGCCGAGCCACGGGCGCCACGGCCGGAAGCGCAGGCCGGCGGCGCGCCTGAGGGTGAAGAGCACCGCCGCAGTCGCCGTGGCCGACGCGGCCGGGAACGCCGCCCGGAGCAGGCTGCGGGCGGCGAGCAGCAGCGGCCGCAGGAAAGCGCGCCCGCCGCTCAGGCGCCCTCCGCACCCGCGCCCGAAACGGTGACGGTAACGGCGAACGAGCCGGTGCTTTCGGTAAGCACGCCGCCGCTGCCGGAGTTTCCGGCGCCGCAGATTGCCGAGCCCGCGCCCTCCCCGGTCGAGCAGGCGGCCTCAACGCCGGAACCGGTGATCGAGCGGCAAGCGCCGGCCGCACGCGAGCCGGCCTACGAGCCGTTGCCCCCCGTCGAGCCTGCGTACGAGCCGCTGCCCCCCGTCGAGCCGGCGTACGAGCCGAAAGTGGAGCCAAAGGC
>DATFMS010000166.1:0-7136 GCA_035266805.1 Burkholderiales bacterium
TGAACGCGAGACGGGTGGCGAGCGTCACCGGCCTGTAGGCGGGTCCCAGGCGCAGGTTCTGGTCGGCGCGGTATACCTCGCCCGCGGCGCTCACCAGCTTGCCCGGGTTCATCCTGTCGTCCGGGTCCCAGATCGACTTGAACTCGCGCAGCGCGGCCATCAGCTCGGGCCCGTACATCGCCGGCAGGAACTCGGCCTTGGCCTGACCGTCGCCGTGCTCGCCGGAGAGCGAGCCGCCGTACTTGACCACCAGCGCGGCCGCCTCGCCGAGGAAGCGCCGCCAGTGCGCCACGCCCTCGGGCGTGCGCAGCTCGAAGGTGATGCGGGCGTGGATGCAGCCGTCGCCGAAGTGGCCGTAGAGCGAGGTGCGGTAGCCGTAGCGGTCGATCAGGGCCTGGAACTCGCGCAGGTAGTCGCCCAGGCGCAGCGGGTCGACCGCGGCGTCCTCCCAGCCGACCACCGGGTCCGGGCCCTGGCCGCCCAGGTTGAGCGCGGTCGCCGAAGCACCCGTCTCGCGGATGGTCCACATGCGGCCGATCATCGCCTTGTCCTCGATCAGCCAGTGGCTGACGTCGCGGCGCTCGGCGAACCCGGCCTCGAGCGCGCGCGCCCGGGCAAGCGCCTCCGGGTGCGAATCGGCGCCGAACTCGCACATCAGCCAGGCCTTGCCCTGCGGCAGCAGGGCGACGTCGTCGAGCTTCAGGCGCCGCTCGCGCAGGCCGCCGATGATCTTCTCGTCCAGCCCTTCGCATGCGATCGGGCGCGCGGCGAGGATCTGCGGCACCACGTCGCCCGCCTGGTAGATGTCGGCAAAGCCGAGCACCAGCAGCACGCGGTGCTGCGGACTTTGCACCAGGGTCGCCTCGGCGGCGAGCGTCAGCGCGCAGGTGCCTTCCGAGCCGACCAGCGCGCGCGCCACGTTGAAGCCATTCTCGGGCAGCAGCTGGTCCAGGTTGTAGCCCGATACGCGGCGTCTGATCCTCGGGAAGCGGGCGCGGATCAGATCGCCGTACTTGTCCGCCAGCGCCTTGAGGCGGGCGTAAATCTCTCCCCGGCGGCCGCCGGCGGCGACGATGCGCGCGTACTCGTCGTCGCTCGTCGGCCCGCACCAGAAGCGCGCGCCGTCGTAGGTCAGCACCTCGAGCCGCTCGATGTTCTCGACCGTCTTGCCCGCCATCACCGAGTGCGGGCCGCAGGAGTTGTTGCCGATCATGCCGCCGAGCGTGCAGCGCGAGTGGGTCGCCGGATCGGGGGCGAAGGTCAGGCGGTGCCGCTCGGCCGCGTCGCGCAGCGCATCGCACACCGCGCCCGGCTCGACCCGCGCGCGGCGCGCCCCGGGATCGACATCGAGCACCCGGTTGAGATACTTCGAGCAATCGATCACCACCGCGACGTTCACGCTCTGGCCGTTCTGCGCCGTGCCGCCGCCGCGCGCCAGGATCGGCACGCCGTAGGTGCGGCAGACCGCCATCGCGGCGACGATGTCCGCGACTGAACGCGGCAGCACCACGCCGATCGGGACCTGGCGGTAGTTCGAGGCGTCGGCGCTGTACGCCGCGCGCGCACCCGCGTCAAAGCGCACCTCGCCCGCAACGACACTCCCGAGAGCGGTCTCCAGCTCCTGCAAATCCGTCATCTCAACGTCGCCGGGTCGAGCGTCGCCAGCACCGGCGGCAGCGGGCAGTCGAGCGTCGCCGCCACCATGCGCGTCAGCTCCGCCTGCGCCAGGGTGATGATGCCGTCGGCGCCCGCCACCTCGAGACAGGCCTTGATCACGCGCGGCTTGGCGAGCGGCGCGAGCACGCGCAGGCGCTCGAGCGCCTCGCCGACGCGGCCGGTCGAGAGCTCGGCTGTGGGCGCCGGCTCGCGCACGTTGAGCGACAGGTACTCGGCACCCTTGGCATAGGCCGCCGCGGTGTCGGCGAGCGCCGCGTGCGCCACCAGCGAGAGCACCGTGCGCAGCTCGCCGTCGACCTCGCCCAGCGCGCGGTAGTGGGTCGGAATCGGGTTCCCGGCGCCCTCGCGCAGCTGCTGGCGCAGGATCGTCGCCAGCACGAATTCGGCCAGCGTCACCTTGCTGTCCGCCTCGACCACCTTTGCCACATCGGCAACCAGGGCGTCACGCTGTGGCTGCGGGAGCTGCCTCAGCGCCGGCAGCGCCATGCTGAGCAGAGGCAGCGCGTAGCCGCGGTCGAGCCGGCGGGTGTCGGCCCAGGCCTGCTCGACCGCGCGTGCCGTGTCCTCCCCGCGTCGCGCGCGCAGCGCGCCGAGCTTCGCCGCGCGCGAGGCGTCGTCGCCGGCAATCGCGAGCGCGAACGCGACTTCCTGCGCACCGCCCGGGTCGGCCAGCCGGGCGCGCAGCGCGGGCGGGATCGCCGCCAGCAGCCGCTGCGCGAAGTCGACGTGCGCCGGGGTCGGATTGCCGACCGAGGCCGCGACCGCGGCAATCGCCGCTGTTGTGCGCACCGCCTCGAGTCTTCGGTCCCCGCCGACCGTCTTGACGACGTTGCCGGCGTCGTCGAGCACCGCCACGGGCTTCTCGCCGGTGCCGAGCGAGGCCGCGCGCGCGGCGCGGTAGCGGCTGCGCTGGAACCCCGGGCGTACGCGGCGGATGCGCTCCGCGATCGGCGGATGGGTGTCGAACAGTCCGCCCATCCAGTTCGCCACGCCCTGGACGAAGAACATGTGCGACAACTCCTCGGCATGAGCGTTGCCCACCAGGGTCGAGCGCTGCGACGCGCCGATCGTATCGAGCGCGCCGGCGATGCCGTCCGGGTTGCGGGTGAACTGCACGCTCGAGGCGTCGGCGAGGAATTCGCGCTGGCGCGAGATCGCGGCCTTGATCAGGCGCGCGAACTCGAGCCCGAGGAAGCCGATCATCGCCAGCGCGATGCCAAGGAACACCAGAGCGACCTCCGGGCCCCGGTTCTCGCGGCTCACACGCACCGTGCGGTAAGCGGTCGAGCGGATCAGGAACTGGCCGAACTGGCCGATGCAGACGATGCCGAACAGAACCCCGAGCAGGCGCACGTTGAGCCGCATGTCGCCGTTCAGGATGTGGCTGAACTCGTGCCCGATCACGCCCTGCAGCTCGTCGCGCGACAGCGCATCCAGCGTACCGCGCGTCACCGCGACTACGGCCTCGTTCGGCGAGTAGCCGGCGGCGAAGGCATTGATGCCTTTCTCCCCGTCCATCACGTAAGCCGACGGCACGTGCACCCCGGAGGCAATCGCCATCTCTTCGATCACGTTCAGCAGCCGCCTCTCGCCCGGGTCGCTGCTGGCCGGATCAACGCGGCGCGCGCCCACCATGTCGGCCACCGCCTCGCCGCCGGCGGAGAGCTGGAACACCCGGTACAGGGTGGCGCTCGCGATCACCAGCAGCGTCGCGCCCGCGCCGACTGCGTACAGCTTGGGCGGCACACCGTGGCGCATGATCTCGACGAAGGCCGATCCGAGGTGCCTGCCGTCGATCACCACGTCGCGCGTCGGCGCGGCAGCGCCCGACATCACGGCGAACGTATAGGCGGCGCCCAGGCCCAGGCACACCGCGACGGCGACCGCGGCGACCGCCAGCAGGTACAGCAGCACCAGCCGCCGCGTGGCCCGCCGCGCGAGCTCCTGTGCCTCGAAGAAATCCAAGGATTACTTGAAGGACACTTTCGGCACCTGGCGCTCGGCGGCCGACTCGGTCGCCTGCAGCAGCTCGGCGGGGCCGAAGCCGAGCATCCCGGCCATCGTGTTTTCGGGGAACGATTCGCGCTTGGTGTTGTACTCCATCACCGAGTCGTTGTAGGCCTGACGCGCGAAAGCAATCTTGTTCTCGGTGCTGGAGAGCTCCTCCTGCAGCGCGAGGATGTTCTGGTTCGCCTTCAGGTCGGGATAGGCCTCGAACACCGCCATCAGCCGCCCGAGCGCGCCGCCCAGCGCGCCTTCGGCCTGCGCCAGGCCCTGCATCGCCGCCGGATCGCCCGGCGCGCCCGCCGCGCGCTGCGAAGCGCTCACCGCCGCGCCGCGTGCCGCCACCACCGCCTCGAGCGTGCCGCGCTCGTGCTGCAGGTAGCCCTTGGCGGCCTCGACCAGGTTCGGGATCAGGTCGTAGCGTCTTTTGAGCTGGACGTCGATCTGCGAAAAGGCGTTCTTGTAGCGGTTGCGCAGCGCAACCAGCCGGTTGTACATGGCGATCGCGAACGCGATCAGCGCAACCACCACCGCTAGGAATATCCAGCCCCCTGTGCTCATCATTCCTCCCTGTTGCGCATTGGCACGCGCCTGCTATTCTAGAATGAACGTATGGTTCGCTGCGAATTCCGCTCAGGGCGCAGGCGCGCGCTCGGCCTCCTCGCCGGCGTTCCGGCGGCGCTCGCATTGAACCCGGCCATGTCCGCACCCGCCCCCCTCATCACGCGCTTGATCCCCTCCACCGGCGAGCGGCTGCCGGTGATCGGCCTGGGCACCTGGCAGACCTTCGACGTCGGGGGTGACGCGCAGGCGCGCGGACCGCTGCGCGGGGTCCTGTCGGCGATGGCGGAGGACGGCGCGAAACTGATCGACAGCTCGCCGATGTACGGCTCCAGCGAGTCCGTGGTCGGCGAACTGGTGGCGGCGCTCGGGCTGCGCCCGCAGCTGTTCCTCGCAACGAAAGTCTGGACCAGCGGCCGCGACGAGGGGATCCGCCAGATGGAGCAGTCCTTCAGGCGGCTGCGCATCGAGCAGCTCGACCTGATGCAGATCCACAATCTGCTCGACGCCGCGACCCACACCCGCACCCTCGAGGACTGGAAGCAAGCCGGGCGCGTGCGCTACATCGGGATCACGCATTACACTTCATCGGCCTACCAGGACGTCGAACGTTGGCTCAAGCGCGGCAACTACGACTTCCTGCAGATCAACTACTCGCTCGACGAGCCCGAGGCGGCCGAGCGCCTGCTGCCGCTGGCGCAGGAGAAGAACGCCGCCGTGATCGTCAACCGGCCGTTCGGCAAGGGCAGCATGTTCCGCCGCACGCGCGGCAAGCCACTGCCCGGCTGGGCGCGGGAGCTTGGCATCGCCAGCTGGGCGCAGTATTTCCTGAAGTGGATCATCGCCCACCCTGCGGTCACCTGCGCTATTCCGGGCACCAGCAATCCGCGGCACATGGTCGACAATCTCGGCGCCGCGCGCGGCGCGCTGCCAGACGCAGCGATGCGCGTTCGCATGGCGCAAACCTTCGACGCGCTTTGAAGCGTCAGCCCGCTGCCGCGAGATGGCGGCCGGCGAGCCAGCCGAAGGTCATCGCCGGGCCGAGCGTGATGCCCGGCCCCGGATAGTTGCCACCCATGATCGACAGCGCGTCGTTGCCGGCCGCATAGAGGCCGGCGATCGGACGCTTGTTCGCGTCGAGTACCTGGGCGTGGCGGTTGGTTACGATGCCGTCATAAGTGCCCAGGTCTCCCACCACGACTTCGACCGCGTAGAACGGGGGCGTCGCGAGGGCGGCGACGCAGGGGTTGGGCGCTATGTCCGGGTCGCCGTAGAAGCGGTTATAGGCGGTGCTGCCCTTGCGGAACGCCGGGTCCTCGCCCCGCGCGGCGTAGCGGTTGTACTCGGCGACCGTCGCCTCCAGCGCCGCCGCGTCGACGCCGGTTGCGCGCGCCAGCGCGGAAACGGTCGACCCGCGCCGCAGATAGCCTGACGCAAGGTGCGTGCCGAGCGGCAGCGGGCGCGGCTTGACGAAGCCCAGGCCGTAGGCGCGGATCGCGCGGTGGTCGGTCACCAGCCAGGCCGAGGTTTCCCCGGCTGCCAGCAGTGCCTGGATGAAATCGTGATACGAGTTGCCCTCGTT
Source organism: Burkholderiales bacterium (assembly GCA_035266805.1). Lineage (GTDB taxonomy): Bacteria > Pseudomonadota > Gammaproteobacteria > Burkholderiales > SG8-39 > DAHVFK01. The sequence goes on from DATFMS010000166.1 coordinate 5,825, forward strand.
GACGAAGCGCGCTCCTTTATTCGTCACCGCGATCACGCCGGGCTTGGCGCGGTCGATGAAATGCGGGAACAGACCCCAGCTGCCGTCGCCGCGAGGCACGCGCGACACCGGCACCCAGGCCGCGGCATTGGGCAGCGATTCGTCGATCCTGGCGCCCACGGCCGCGGCGAGCCGCAGGCCGTCGCCGGTGTTCGACTCGGGCGCCGGCGAGTGGTGCTCCGGGTGCGGGAACAGCCGCGCCCGCCGCTCGCGATCCTGCGGGAATCCGCCGCAGGCGAGCACTACGCCGCGCCGCGTCGCGACGCGCAGCGGCGCCCCTTCGCGCTCGAGGATCGCGCCGCGAACCGCGGCGCCCTCTTTCACGAGCTCTTTCGCGGGGGCGCGAGCCCAAAGCTGCACGCCGGCATCGAGCGCGGATTTCAGCAGCCGGCCGGCGAGCGCGTTGCCGTTGGTCAGGCGCACGCCGCGCCCGTGCACCAGCTTCGCCACGCCGTGGCCCAGCAGGCGGCGCGCAACGAAAGCCGCCGAGGCGAGCGACTTCGACCACCGCATGAAGTGCACCAGCTCGTCGCCCGAGCCGATCATGATGCCGAACACGGTCAGCTCCGGCAGCGGCGGACGCAGTTGCGGCAGCCAGCTGCCGAGCTCGCGGCCGTCGAACGCGCGCGCCACGATCGAGCGCCCGCCGGGCTTCCCGCCCGGGGCGTCGGGATGGTAGTCGGAGAAGGTGGCCGACGGATCGAAGCGCACCGCGGTTTCGCGGGTGAAGAACTCGACCATGCGCGGGCCGTTCGTCAGGAAGGCGTCAACTCGCTCGGGGTCGTACTTCTCGCCCGCCTGGTCGAGCAGGTAGGTGCTCGCCTCCTCAAGGCTGTCGGAAACGCCAATCTCCTTCTGCAGCGGATGATTCGGGATCCACAGCCAGCCGCCCGAGCGCGCGGTGGTGCCGCCGAACAGCGCGTCCTTCTCGGCCACGATCACTTCGAGCCCGTGTCGCGCCGAGGTCACCGCGGCAGACAGCCCTCCGGCGCCCGAGCCGATCACCAGCACATCGCATTCAACGCCTTGATCCATTCGTCCACTCGTTTGCGTGATTATGCATGCATGCGCCGGTCCGGATTTCGAACCACTCCGTTGACAAGCGCGGCGCTGCGGAATCTAATCCCCGGCGCGGTTACAGGGAAGGCGACAGCCCTACATAACACAACCTAACTGTCGGCCAGTTCAAAGAGGAGGCACCCGCATGTTACGCAAGCCGAAGGTATTGATCGGCGCCGTTGTGCTCGCCGCGGCAACGCTCGCCGTTCCCGGC
>DATFMS010000167.1:0-3622 GCA_035266805.1 Burkholderiales bacterium
GGAGATGGTCGTGAAGCCCCTCACGTCCGAGAACAGCACCGTCAGCACGTCCTCCTTGCCCTCCATGCTGTACTTCTCCGGGTCCTGCGCCATTTTGTCGACCAGCTCGGGCGGCACGTACTGGCCGAACAGTTCGGTGAACTGGCGCTTGGAGCGCGACTCGACGAAATAGCCGTAGGCCATGTTCATGGTGTAGAGCGCGACGATCATCAGCAGCGAACTGGCGAGCGGCAGCACCATGTTCGCCTGCATCCAGATCGCGATGTCGAGCGCAACGATGAGCGCGGCGGCGAGCAGCGTTGCAGCAGTCGCCCACAGCGCCGAGAGCATCGGGATCAGGGCCGAAAGCACGACGCCGGCGAGCACCAGCAGCACGGCCTCGGCGCCGAGCATGTAGGGCGGTTTCTGCTTGATCTCGCGGTCGATCATGCCGGCGATGAGGTTGGCGTGGATCTCGACCCCGGGGTAGACGCTGTCGACCGGCGTCGAGCGCAGGTCGAGCAGCCCCGGCGCGGTGGTTCCCACCAGTGCGATCTTGCCCCTGAGCGCGTCCGGCTTGATGCGGTCGAACAGTACGTCGGCGAGCGATACATAGGGAAAGTTGTACTTCCCGCCGCGGAAGGGGATCAGTGCACTCGCGGTGTCGTCGACCGGGATCCGCACTCGGCCCACCTGCAGCCACTCCAGTCCCGCGTAGCCCTTGTTGAGCATCGAATCCGGCGCGAATCCCGGCTGCACCTTCGGCCACTTGCCGTCCCTCAGCGCCATCAGCGTGCGCAGCATCGCCAGCGACAGCGACTCGTAGTACGCGCCGTCCAGCTCCGCGAGCATCGGCACCCTGCGCACCACGCCGTCGAAGTCCACCACCGGGTTGAAGTGCCCGGCGGCAGCGGCGTTGTTCTGGAATTCCGGCAGATTGCCGCCGTAGCCGATCCAGCTGGTGAACCCGATGTTGCGGCCGGCGAAGGTTCCCTTGGGCAGCACCGGTGCCGGGATCGCCCCGCTGCGGCGCGCGTCCGTCTCGCTGTTGAAGTAGTAGCCCAGCACCACCGGCCGGCCCTTGATCGCCTTGGCGAACAGTCCATCGTTGTCCAGCCCCGGGCGCATGCGCGCGTACAGCTCCTGGAACCCCGGTACCTGCTTGAGCTGGTGCTGCGCGAGATCATCCAGCGCGCGGATGCCGGACGAGTAGTCGGCCTCCGCGAACACCACGTCGAAGCCGACCAGGGCCACGCCGTACTTGTCGAACAGCTTGTCGATCAGGCGCGCCATGACGTCCCGCGGCCAGGGCCAGCGCGCGACCTGCTGCAGGCTCTTCTCGTCGATATCGAGGATCACGATGCGGGGGTCGATCGTGCCCGGCATGGTGAGACGCATGCGCGCGTCGTAGATGATGTTGTCGAGTTGGGTGATCAGCCCGATGTTGTAGAAGCGCGCCACATGGCCGGCGAAAAACAGCATGATCGCCAGCCCGATGGCGATACGAACGATATGCTGTTTCAATCGGCCTCCGGCGGACGCGTCATGGCCGTTGGAGGGCCGGGGCGATCGGAGAGCGGACCCTGGCGGGTCAGCTCTTGACGAAATACTCCATCTTGACGCCGGCGATCTCGATCACATCGTGGTCCTTGAGCATGTGCGGCGCCGCACCGATCGACTGCCCGTTGACGGTGGGTTGCTTGGCGCCCTCGACGTGCGTGATGAAATACCCTTGCGGGCGGCGCGTCAGCACCGCCACCTGCACCCCCGGCTTGCCGAGAGTCGTCAGCGGCTTGGCGAGCTCGAGCTCCTTGCCCGCGTTGCCGCCCGAGAGGATCTGGATTGCGCCGAGGATCTGTGCCGACTTTGGAGTGGGAGCCGCTGCGGGAGGCGACGAAGCCGCGGCAGGCGCCGCCATGGGCGACGTTCCGGAGCCGGCCAGCGCCGTCTGGCTCTTTTCCTTTTCCGCGCCGACCGCCGTGCCCGCAGAAGCGGCGCTCGCGGCCACCTGCTGCGCCGCGCTGGCGCGCGCGGCTTCGGCCGCCTGCGGCTGCGACGGGGGATTCAAGCCGCCTGCCATCGCTCGCGCCTGATCCGCCGCCGCCTTCATCGCCGACGGGCGCAGCACCATGGTTTTTTCGAAGTCGGCCGCGCTGGCCGCCGGCTGTTGCCCAGGCTCGGCGAGGTACTTCAGCTTGTACTTTCCCAGCTCGACGATGTCGTTGTTCTGCAGGAAATGCTTCTTGACCGCGTTGCCGTTCACCAGCGTGCCGTTGGTGCTGCCCAGGTCTTCAAGGAACGAGTCGTTCAGGATCGTGACGATCACCGCGTGCTCGCCGCTGACCGCCAGATTGTCGATCTGTATGTCATTGTGCGGCTTGCGGCCGATGGTGGTGCGCTCCTTCACCAAGGGGATCTCCTTGAGCACCAACCCGTCCATGCTGAGTATCAGTTTCGCCATAGCTGACCCCTGGGGGTTATTTTAACCATGCAAAAAACCTGGCCATAACGCCGCGGGCGGCGGGGTACTCCCGCAGGATGCGCACGAGTATAACCGAAACGTTGTCGCGCCCGCCGTTGTCGTTGGCCATCTGCACGAGCTGCTGAGCCGCCAGGTCGAGGTTCGCGCTCAGAGCCTCCAGCGCCATACCGATGTCCTCGTCGCTCACCATGTCGCACAGCCCGTCCGAGCAAAGCAGGTAGATGTCGCCGGGCGCCGTGCGGTACTCGCGGATCTCGGGCTCGACGCTGGGATCGATGCCGAGCGCCCTGGTGACCAGGTTCCTGTGCTGCGCGGTCTTCGCCTGCTCCGTCGTGATCAGTCCCGAATCGATCTGCTCCTGCAGCAGCGAGTGATCGCGCGTCACCTGGGTCAATGCCCCGTCGCGCATGCGGTACAGACGCGAGTCGCCCAGATGCGCGACCATCATCCGGTCGTCGTAGAAAAGGCAGGTCACCAGCGTCGTGCCCATTCCGGCGTACTGCGGCTGGCTTTGCGCCGCCTGGTAGATCGACGTGTTCGCCTTCAGGATCTGCTCGCGCAGCAGCGTCTCGGCGTGCGGCCGGCGCGTTTGCGGGTCGGGCGCCTGCGGGCTCACGCTCGCCAGCGCGTTCGCCACTTCGGTGGTGATCACGGTGGTCGCCATGCCGCTCGCGACCTCGCCTGCGTTGTAGCCGCCCATGCCGTCGGCCAGCACCACGATCCCGTGCACCGGGTCCGCGGCGACCGCGTCCTCGTTGTGCGCGCGCACCATGCCGGGGTCGGTGCGGCTTACCATCTCCAGTGCGCGGCTCAGGTCCATGCCCCGCTCACAGCTCGATGTCGACCGGGGGATGGGCCGAAGCGCCGGCGCCCGGACCTGCTCCCGCGGCAGCGCGCAGTGACTGCGCGAACTCTTCGCCGGTCTGAAAGCGTTCGTCCGGGTTCTTCGCCAGCGCGCGCACGAGGAAAGCGACCAGCGCCGGAGGCACGGCCGCGTTGATCGACAGGATGTCGGCCGGGGGTTCGCTCGAAATCTTGAACATCAGCTGCGCCATCGACTCGCCCTCGAACGGCAGCCTGCCGCACAGCAGCTGGTACAGGCTGACCGCGAGCGAAAACAGGTCGCTGCGACCCTCGATCTTCTTGCCCGCGAGCTGCTCG
>DATFMS010000168.1:0-2332 GCA_035266805.1 Burkholderiales bacterium
TGCTGCGGCTCGACCGCCAGGCGGTGCGCAACGCGCTCGACGCGGCGCTCGCGGCCGAGATCGCGCGCGAGAAGGCCGCGCTGCTGCAGGCGATGGCCGCTGCGCCGAAGCGGAGGCGCTGGCGCAGGCGGCTCACCTCGCCAGGCTGCCGCCGGCGGCGGTGGCGAGCACCAAGCGCTTCTTCGCCCAACTCGCGGGCGCCGACGAGCTGGACCGCCTGGCGGTGGCAGCCTACCAGTTAAACCAGATTAAGAAGTAAGCACTCTATGGTATTGATTTATATGTATGTATTATGTGTCGCTATTGTCTCGACACCTTCGGATCGACGACGAGCCTCTGGCCGGGGCGGAGGCTGCTGACGTCGTGGTTCCAGCGCTTCAGCTCGTCCACAGTCACTCCGTAGTGGCGCGCGAGGTCCCACAACGTGTCGCCAGGCCGCACGACGTGCACCCCTCCCGAGTCCGTCGTACTGCGGTATCGATAGTGTCTCGAGGCGCCGGGATAGACGACCAGCCTCCGGCCAGGGCGAATGATGCGGACATGGTGATTCCAGCGCTTAAGGTCGTTCACCGTCACGCCGTAGTGGCGCGAGATCGTCCACAGCGATTCGCCGCGCCGGACGACGTGCACCCGTCCCGAGGCGGGGATGGGCGGCGCGTACATGATCGGCAGCGGCGCCGCATGCGCCGCGGCGCTATTGGTGGGGACCACCAGCAGTGACGGCGTGTGGTTGGAATAGCGCCGTATGCCGTTCACCTTCTTCAGCTCGGCGAGCGAGACATGGAATTTGCGCGCGATGTGGTCCAGCCGCTCGCCGCGGCGCGGGCGGTAGGTCTTCCACGACACGCGCGCCTTGTCGTCGTATTTCTCCAGGTTGGCGCGGAACACCTCGAGCTTGTCGGCCGGCAGCACGATGCGCGAGTCGAGCGAGGTCGGAATCAGGGGCCGGTTGAAGCCGGGATTGAGTGCGATGAAGTCGTCCACCGGCATCTCGGCCAGCTTGGCCGCGAGCCGCACGTCGATCGCGCCGGTGCCGTTGACGCGGACGAAGTAGGGCTGGTTCGGGATCGGATCGAGCGCGACGCCGAACGGCTTGGGATCGGAGATGATGTTCTTCAGCGCCTGCAGCTTGGGCACGTAGTTGCGCGTCTCGGGCGGCATCTTCAGGCTCGAGTAGTCGGTCGGCCGTCCGGCTTTCCTGTTCTTCTTGATCGCGCGCGCGACCGCGTTCTCGCCCCAGTTGTACGAGGCCAGCGCGAGCTGCCAGTCGCCGTGCATGTCGTACAGGTCCTGAAGGTAGTCGAGCGCGGCCGACGTCGAGGCGACGATGTCGCGCCGCTCGTCGTACCACCAGTTCTGCTTGAGGCTGTAGCGCTTGCCGGTGGGCGGAATGAACTGCCAGATGCCGGAGGCGTGCGAACGCGAGTACGCCATCGGGTTGTACGCGCTCTCGACCATCGGCAGCAGCGCAAGCTCGGTCGGCATGCCGCGCTTCTCGAGCTCATCGACGATGTGATACAGGTAGCGCCGGCTGCGCTCGAAGATGCGCTGCAGGTAGTCTGGCCTCGCGGCGTAGTACGCCATCATCGCGCGCACGCGCTTGTTGTCCAGGTCGGGCATGCCGAAGCCGAAGCGGATACGCTGCCACAGGTCGTCGGGCTGCACCGTGAGATCGACCAGCGCCACGCCGCGCAGCGGCTCGTGCACCACTTGTCTTTCGCCGTCGAACGGTGGCAGGCGCGTCGCGTCGAGCGGCCGGCTTGACGGGCGCGGCGCGGAAGCGGCCGCATTCTGCACCGAAGCGGGCGGCGGTTGCAGCGGCTGCGGCGGCGGCAGCGGCGCCTGCGGCGCGGCGCAGGCCGTCAGCAAGGCAGCGAGCGCCCACGCGCCGCGCCGGATCACGAGCGGTTTTTCCAATCCCTGATCGCCGCGAACACCCGCACCGGATCGGCCGCCCGCGCGCCGAGATACTTGTTGGCCGACTCGACCACCGCGGGCTCGAGGCAGCGCAGAAAGGGATTGGTCGCCTTCTCCTCGCCGAGCGTGGTCGGCAGGGTGGGCTTGCCGGCCTCGCGCAGCCTGCTGTCGCGCCCCTCGCGCGCGTCGAGCGCGGCGTTGCCGGGCTCGACGCTGCGCGCGAAGCCGATGTTGGCGAGCGTGTATTCGTGACCGCAATAGACCCGCGTCGAATCGGGCAGCGCGCGCAGCTTCTCCAGGGAGGCGTACATCTGCCCGGGCGTGCCTTCGAACACGCGGCCGCAGCCGCAGGCGAACAGCGTGTCGCCACAGAACAGGCAATCCGCGCCATAATATGCAATATGCGCTCGCGTGT
>DATFMS010000169.1:0-4045 GCA_035266805.1 Burkholderiales bacterium
AAGAACGACACCCCGTAGGCCAGGCCGTAGCCGACGACGAAATACGCCACGGTCGAGACGCAGAAGTCGGCCAGGATCTTGACCAGGGCGTTGACCTGGTTCTTCGAGCGCACGGTGCCGAGCTCGAGGAAGGCGAAGCCGGAGTGCATGGCGAGCACCAGGATGGCGCCCAGCAGCACGAACAGCACGTCGGAACCTGATTTGAGCGCCTGCATGAATTTCCTCCCGGTAGGCTTGTTCTAGGAATTTGTGCGGCTACAATAATGCAATAGCATGCAGCGACGCCAGTTCATCAAGTTCTGCGCCGCGTCAGCCGCTGTAAGCGCGCCGGCGATCGCCGCTACTGACGCGACGCCGCACTTCTACGCCCGCGCGACGCTGGTCGACGAGCACGGCGCGCCGCTCGCCGCCTCGGCGCTGCCCGCGAACCGCAACCTGGTGTTCGACTATCCCTACGCCGCGACGCCCTGTTTCCTGCTGAACCTCGGCCGGCCGCTGCGCGAGAGCGTGCGGCTCAAGACTGCCGACCACCGCAGTTATGTATGGTCCGGCGGGGTCGGGGCGCGCCGCTCGATCGTGGCCTACTCGGCGATCTGCGCCCACAAACTGACCTACCCGACGCACCAGATCAGTTTCATCAGCTACCGCACCGAGGCGAGCGCGCGCAACCCGCAGCCGAACGTCATCCATTGCTGCTCCGAGCACAGCCAGTACGATCCCGCGCGCGGCGGGCGCGTGGTCGCCGGGCCGGCGCCGCAGCCGCTCGCCGCGATCCTGCTCGAGCACGATCCGGCGACCGATTCGCTGACCGCGATCGGCACCCTCGGCGGGGAGCTGTTCAACGAGTTCTTCGCCAAGTACCGCTTCCGCCTGGCGATGGAGATCGGTCCGGCGGCGCACCGTGCGGTCGCCGGCAGCGCGCTGGTGACCCCGCTCGAGCGCTATTGCCGCCAGCAGGTGAAGTGCTAGCCTGGCTGCAGGGCGGCGACCCTTTCCCGCCGGTCGAGCAGGCGCTGCGCAACCCCAACGGCCTGCTGTGCGCCGGCGCCGACCTGTCGCCGGCGCGCCTGCTGGACGCCTACCGGCATGGCATCTTCCCCTGGTATTCCGGCGACGAACCGATCCTGTGGTGGTCGCCCGACCCGCGCATGGTGCTGTTCTGCGACGAGCTGAAAGTGTCGCGCTCGCTCGCCAAGAACCTGCGCAACAAGGGCTACCGGGTGCGCATCGACAGCGCGTTCCGGCGCGTGCTGGAGGGCTGCTCCGGCCCGCGCCGCGGCGACGGCGGCACCTGGCTGAGCGAAGACATGCGCAAGGCCTATTTCGCGCTGCACCGCGCCGGCCACGCGCACTGCTTCGAGACCTGGCAGGGCGACGAGCTGGTCGGCGGGCTGTACGGCGTCGCCGTCGGTCGCATGTTTTACGGCGAGTCGATGTTCTCGCGCGCAACCGACGCCTCCAAGGTCGCGCTGGTCGCGCTGGTCGAGGGGCTGCGCGCGCGCGGCTTGCCGCTCATCGACTGCCAGATGCGAACGCCGCTGCTGGCGTCTCTCGGCGCGCGCGAGATTCCGCGCCGCGCGTTCTTGCGCCGGGTGGCGTCATTGGTAAACTACGCCGAGCCAGCCGGCAATTGGCGCAGCGAGGAAGACTAGGGTGTCCCGACTCAACGACCTGCCGCACGCAGTCCTGCAGTTCTACGTCACCGCGCCCTACCCGTGCAGCTACCTGCCGGAGCGCATGGCGCGCTCGCAGGTCGCGACCCCGAGCCACCTGATCAATACCGAGCTGTACGGCGACCTGGTCAAGGCCGGGTTCCGCCGCAGCGGCATCTTCACCTACCGTCCGCATTGCGATGCCTGCCGCGCCTGCGTGCCGGTGCGCATCCCGGTGGCCGAGTTCTGCGCCGCGCGCTCGCAGCGCCGGGCCTGGAGGCAGCACTGCGGCCTCGCCTCGCAGTCGCAGCCGCTCAAGTTCCGCCTCGAGCACTACGCGCTGTACCTGCGCTACCAGTCCAGGCGCCACTCGGGCGGCGGGATGGACAACGACAGCCGGGACCAGTATTCGCACTTCCTGCTGCAGAGCCGGGTCGACACGCGGCTGATCGAGTTCCGCGACGCCGGACAGCTGGTGATGGTGTCGATCGTCGATTACCTTCCCGACGGCCTGTCCTCGGTGTATACCTTCTTCGAGCCGGACCGGCACGGCGCGAGCTACGGCACCTACAACGTGCTGTGGCAGATCGAGGCCTGCCGCGCGCTCGGCCTGCCCTACCTCTACCTCGGCTACTGGATCGGCGAGAGCCCGAAGATGGCCTACAAGTCCAAGTTCACCGCGATCGAGGGCTTCGTCGACGGCGTCTGGAAGCGCCTCGCCTGACCCGCGCCGGCTGCAATAGCCGCATGCTCTACGCGCTGGCGCGGCCGCTGCTGTTCGCGCTCGATCCCGAGACCGCGCACCGCCTCACGCTCGGATTGGCCGACGCGGCACGGGCGTCGCGCCTGCTGCGGCTTCTCGCTCCGCGCGTGCCGCCGGCGCCGGTGCGCGCAATGGGGCTGGAGTTTCCCAACCCGGTCGGGCTCGCCGCCGGCCTGGACAAGAACGCCGAGCACATCGACGCGCTCGCGGAGCTCGGTTTCGGCTTTATCGAAGTCGGCACCGTGACGCCACGCCCGCAGCCGGGAAATCCGCGGCCGCGGCTGTTCCGCCTGGTGCGGGCAAGGGCGCTGATCAACCGCTTCGGCTTCAACAACGTCGGCCTGGACGCGTTTGTCGCCAACGTCGCGCGCGCGCGCTGGCGCGGCGTGCTCGGGATCAACATCGGCAAGAACTTCGACACGCCCGTGGAACGCGCCGCGGAGGACTACCTGGCCTGCCTCGAGGGCGTGTACCGCTCGGCGAGCTACGTCGCGGTGAACGTGTCCTCGCCCAATACGCAGGGGCTGCGCGAACTGCAGGAAAGCGAGCGGCTCGACGCTCTGCTCGGGCGCCTGGCGCAGGCGCGAGAGCGGCTCGCGGACCGGCACGGCAAGCGCGTGCCGCTGGTGCTCAAGGTCGCGCCCGATCTCGACCCGGCCCGGTTGCGCGGCATCGCCGCGGCGGTGCGCGCACACCGCTTCGACGGCGTGATCGCCACCAACACATCGCTCTCGCGCGAGGGCGTGCAGGGGCTGCCGCACGCCGGGGAAGCGGGCGGACTCTCGGGCGCGCCGATCCGGGCGCGCGCCACGCACACGCTCGCCTCGCTCGCCGCCGAGCTGCGCGGAGAGGTGCCGCTGATCGGCGCCGGCGGGATCATGGACGGGGCCGACGCGGCGGAGAAGTTCGCGCGCGGCGCCGCCCTGGTGCAGCTGTACACCGGCCTGGTGTATCGCGGGCCGGCGCTGATCGCCGAATGCGCGGCGGCGTACCGCCCGGGCCGAGCGCCGCCGTGAAGCGCCGCGCGGTTGCCCTGATCGACGAGTCCCGCTGCATCGGCTGCACGCTTTGCATCGCCGCCTGCCCGGTGGACGCGATCGTCGGCGCGCGCCGGCTGATGCACACCGTGATCGAGCCCTGGTGCATCGGCTGCAGGCTGTGCCTGCCGCCCTGCCCGGTCGACTGCATCGACATGCTGCCCGCGTCCGATCGGGCCTGGAGCCGGGACGACGCCGCAGGCGCCAGGCGCCGCGCGCACCTGCGCCGGCAGCGGCTGGCCGAGCCCCCGGCGCCGCGCAGCGGGCGCGAGCGCCGAAGCGTCATCGAAGGCGCGCTCGCGCGCGCGCGCCGCAGGCGGGGCGCGGCGTGAATCCCGCCAAGCGGCACGAGATCTACGCGCGGCTGCGCGCCGCCAACCCGAGCCCGCGCACCGAGCTCGTCTACCGCACGCCGTACGAGCTGCTGGTCGCGGTGGTGCTGTCGGCGCAGGCGACCGACAAGTCGGTCAACCTGGCCACGGCCCGGCTGTTCGAGGTCGCCAACACCCCGGCGCAGATGGTCACGCTCGGCGGCGACGGGCTCGAAAGCACCATCCGCACCATCGGGCTGTACCGCACCAAGGCGAAAAACG
>DATFMS010000170.1:0-16634 GCA_035266805.1 Burkholderiales bacterium
CGGCCGCGCTGGCGGCGCTTGCCGCGCTCAATGCGCTCGCCGGGGACTATTAAGCTTAGAATTCCGCGAACCGCGACGACACTGGAACCGCATGAGCTCCCCGCCCAACCCCGAAGCCTTCGTGCGCTGGTTTCGCCAGGCCGCGCCCTACGTACACGCGTTCCGCGGCCGCACCTTCGTCATCGCCTTCGGCGGCGAGCTGGTCACCGAGCGAGTGCGCTTCGCCCAGTTCGTGCACGACCTGAACCTGCTCGCGGCGCTCGGCATTCGCCTGGTGCTGGTGCACGGCGCGCGGCCGCAGATCGAAGCCGAGCTAAAGAGCAAGAAGCAGCGTTCGCACTATGCCAAGGGCCTGCGCGTGACCGACGAAGCCGCGCTGCTGGCGGTCAAGCACGCCGCCGGAGTGCTGCGGCTCGAGATCGAGGCGCTGCTGTCGCAGGGGCTGCCGAACTCCCCGATGGCGGGAGCACGGATCCGCGCTGCCTCGGGCAATTTCATCACCGCGCGCCCGATCGGGGTGGTCGAGGGAACCGATTTCCAGTTCACCGGCTCGGTGCGCAAGGTCGACGCCACGGCGATCACGCGGCGCCTAGATGGGGGAGAGGTAGTGCTCGCGCCCAACATCGGCTACTCGCCCACCGGCGAGGTGTTCAATCTGTCGTGGGAGGATGTGGCCGAAAACGTCGCCATCGCGCTCAAGGCCGACAAGCTGCTCATATACACGGACCGGCTCCCCACCGACCGCAAGGGCGAGGTGCTGGCCGAGCTCACCGCGCGCGAGGCGCAGGCGCTGCTGAAGAAGGGGGGTCTCGGCACGTCGACGACGCGCGCGTTGGAGCACGTCCTGCGCGCGCTCGCTTCCGGCGTGGGGCGCGCGCACCTGATTACGCGCCGCGCCCAGGGTTCGGTGCTGCTGGAGCTGTTCACGCACTACGGCGTGGGCACCATGATCACCGCCGACCCGGTGCAGAAGCTGCGGCCGGCGCGGGTCGAGGACATCGGCTCGATCATCTCCCTCGTCGAGCCGCTCGAAGCCGACGGCACCCTGGTCAAGCGCAGCCGCGAGCTGCTCGAGCGCGAGATCGGCAACTTCCAGGTGATCGAGCACGACGGCGTGCTGCTCGGCTGCGCGGCGCTGTACGCATATCCCGCGGCCAAGAGCGCTGAATTCGCCTGCGTGGCGGTGACGCCGGACTACCGCGACGCGGGCATCGGCGAGCTGCTGCTGCAGGCCTGCGAGGATCGCGCCAAGGCGCTGCGCCTGCGCAAGGTCTTCGCCCTGACCACGCGCGCCGCGCACTGGTTCCTCGACCAGGGCTTCGTCGCAGCGGACGTCGCGGTGCTGCCGGTCGAGCGGCGCGAGCTTTACAACTGGAAGCGCGGCTCGAAGGTCTTCGTCAAGAGAATATAATCCGCCTGATCGAACCGAACGGAATCCCCATGGCAAGAATGGTCAAATGCGTCAAACTCGGACGTGAAGCCGAAGGACTCGACCTGCCGCCCTACCCGGGCGAGCTCGGCAAGCGGCTGTACGAGAACGTCTCCAAAGAGGCGTGGCAGCAGTGGCTGCGCCACCAGACGATGCTGGTCAACGAGAACCGGCTCAACCTGGCCGACCCGAAGGCGCGCAAGTACCTCGCCGAGCAGATGGAAAAACACTTTTTCGGCGAGGGTGCCGACGTCGCGTCGGGCTACGTGCCGCCGGAGAAATAACCCGACACTTCTACTCCAGGATTTCCTTTTCCATCTCGTCGATGGAAACGTGCCGCACGTCGCGGCCCTTGGCCATATAGATCACGTACTCGGCCATGTTCTTGGAGTGATCGCCGATGCGCTCGATCGCCTTGGCGATGAACAGGATCTCGAGCGAGCGCGTGATGGTGCGCGGGTCTTCCATCATGAAAGTGATGAGCTGTCGCATGATGGCGCGGAACTGGTCGTCCACTGCGCTGTCCTGACGCACCACCGCCATCGCCTCGGAGACGTCGAGGCGGGCGAAGGCGTCGAGCGACTGGCGCAGCATGGCGAGCGCGCGGTCGGCAACGTTGGAAAGGTCCATGCGCGGCATGTGCAGCCGGCCCGCGCCGTGGATAAGCTTGGCCATGCGGGCGATCTTCTCGGCCTCGTCGCCGATGCGCTCCAGATCGGTGATGGTCTTGATCACCGTGATGAGCAGGCGCAGGTCGCCCGCCGCGGGCTGGCGGCGCGCGATGATGTGGCTGCAGGATTCGTCCAGGTCGACTTCGAGCGCGTTCACCCGGTGGTCGTCGGCGATCACCTTCTCCATCAGCTCCATGTCGCCCGAGATCAGCGCTTCCATCGCGCGGGTAATCTGCTGCTCGACCAGACCGCCCATGTGCAGCACGCGCGAACGCACGCTCTCGAGCTCGGCGTCGAACTGCTTGGAAGTGTGCTCTGCCATCAGGTCTTTTCCCAGTTGGTACAGCAGCTTAGCACACGCGTGTTACCGCTGCGTGACAGACAGCGTGCGCACCCCCTGCGGCCCGCCCAGCAGCAGCAGGTCGGCGCCGCGGCGCGCGAAGATGCCGTTGGTGACCACGCCGGCGATGTTGTTCAGCTCGGCCTCCAGCTTGGGCGGGTCGACGATGCTGAGCCCGTAGCAGTCGAGGATCAGGTTGCCGTTGTCGGTGCGGAAGTTCTCGCGCAGCTCCGGCTTGCCGCCGAGCCTGAGCAACGCGCGCCCGACGTGGCTGCGCGCCATCGGGATGACTTCCACCGGCAACGGGAACTTGCCCAGCACCGGCACCAGCTTGGAAGCGTCGCAGATGCACACGAAGCGCTTGGCGACCGCGGCCACGATCTTCTCGCGCGTGAGCGCTCCGCCGCCGCCCTTGATCATGTACAGGTGCTCGTTCACCTCGTCGGCGCCGTCGAAATAGACCGGCAGCGCGTCGACGCCGTTGAGATCGAGCACCCGGATGCCGTGGCGCTTGAGGCGCTCGGCGCTCGCCTCCGAGGCCGCCACCGCGCCGTCGATGCGGCCCTTGATCCCGGCCAGGGCGTCGATGAAGAAATTGACCGTCGAGCCCGAGCCGACGCCCACCACGGCGTCCTCCTCCACGTGCTTGAGCGCCTCGCGCGCGACCAGCTGCTTGAGCTCGTCCTGGGTCATCGCTTTCTTTGCGGCGGCAGGTCGGTGCACACGCCCTCATAGAGCTCCGCCGCCATGCCGACCGACTCGCTCAGCGTCGGATGGGGATGGATGGTCTTGCCGATGTCGGTCGCGTCGGCGCCCATCTCGATCGCCAGCGCGAGCTCGCTGATCAGGTCGCCCGCGCCGGTGCCGACGATGCCGCCGCCGAGGATGCGGTGCGTCTGGGCGTCGAAGATCAGCTTGGTAACGCCCTCGTCGCGGCCGTTGGCGATCGCGCGGCCCGAGGCGGCCCAGGGAAACTTGGCGACGCCGACCTTGGCGCCGGCCTTCTTCGCCTCCTCCTCGGTCAGGCCGACCCAGGCCACCTCCGGGTCGGTGTAGGCCACCGAGGGGATGACCCGCGCGTCGAAATGTGCCTTGTGCCCTGCCGCGGCCTCGGCCGCGACGTGGCCTTCGTGCACCGCCTTGTGCGCGAGCATCGGCTGGCGCGCGACATCGCCGATGGCGAAGATGTGCGGCACGTTGGTGCGCATCTGCGAGTCGACCTCGATGAAGCCGCGCTCGGTGACCGCGACCCTCGCCGCCTCGGCGCCGATCTTGTTGCCGTTCGGCGCGCGCCCCACGGACACCAGCACGAAATCGTACGATTGCGGCTCCTTCGGCGCCGCCTCGCCCTCGAACCAGACCTTGATGCCGTCCTTTTGCGCCTCGGCCTTGGCGGTCCTGGTCTTCAGCATCACGTTGTCGAAGCGCCTGGCATTGAATTTCTGCCACACTGAAACGAGATCGCGGTCGGCGCCGAGCATTAGCCCGTCGAGCATCTCGACCACGTCCAGCCGCGCGCCGAGCGTCGAGTACACGGTGCCCATCTCCAGGCCGATGATGCCGCCACCGATGACCAGCATGCGCTTCGGCACAGCCTTCAGCTCGAGAGCGCCGGTCGAATCGACGATGCGCGGATCCTCGGGCAGGAACGGCAACTTCGCCGCCTGCGAGCCGGCGGCGATGATCGCGCTCTTGAAACGGACGGTCTTGATGCCGTCGCCGGTCTCGACGCTGAGCCGGTTCGGGTCGCTGAAGCTGCCGACCCCCTGCACCACGGTCAGCTTGCGCGCCTTGGCCATCCCGGCGAGCCCGCCGGTGAGCTTGCCGACGACCTTGTCCTTGAACCCGCGCAGCTTGTCGAGGTCGAGCTTCGGTTCGCCGAACGCGATGCCGTGCGCCGCCAGCGCACGCGCGGCGTCGACGATCGCCGCGGCATGCAGCAGCGCCTTGGACGGAATGCAACCGACGTTCAGGCACACGCCGCCGAGCGCACGATAGCGCTCGACGAGCACCGTCTTCAGCCCCAGGTCGGCGGCGCGGAACGCCGCGGAGTAGCCGCCGGGTCCGGCACCGAGCACTACCAGGTCGCATTCGATGTCGCCCGCGGCGGCGGGCGCCTGGGTGGCGGCAGGTTTCTTCCGCTCTTCCTTCTTGTCTTCTTCCGTCTCCGTTTCCTTCTCGTCGACGGTCAGGATTGCCGTGCCCTGCGAGACCTTGTCTCCGACCTTGACCTTGAGCTCCTTCACCATCCCCGCGGCCGGCGACGGGATCTCCATGGCCGCCTTGTCAGACTCGAGCGTGAGCAACGACTGCTCCTTGGCCACCGTGTCGCCCGGCTTGACCAGCACCTCGATCACCTCGACGTCCTTGAAGTCGCCGATGTCGGGGACCTTGACTTCTGTCATGGTGGCCATCTCAGAGCAGGGAGCGGCGGATGTCGGACAGCACCGAGGCGAGGTAGCTGGTAAAGCGCGCCGCCGCGGCGCCGTCGATCACCCGGTGGTCGTAGGACAGCGACAGCGGCAGCATCAGCCGCGGCGCGAACGCCTTGCCGTCCCACACCGGCCGCGTCACCGAGCGCGAGACGCCGAGAATCGCCACCTCGGGCGCGTTGATGATCGGCGTGAACGCGGTGCCGCCGATGCCGCCCAGGCTCGAGATCGAGAATGTTCCGCCCTGCATGTCGCCGGGCTTGAGCTTCTTGTCGCGCGCCAGCCTGGAGGTCTCGGACAGCTCGCGCGCCAGGTCGAAAACGCCCTTGCGGTCGGCGTCCCTGACCACCGGCACCACCAGGCCGTCGGGCGTGTCGACCGCGACTCCGACGTGGTAGTACTTCTTCAGGATCAGGTTCTCCGCCTTGGGATCGAGCGAGGCGTTGAACTGCGGGTACTGGCGCAATGCGGTGACGCAGGCCTTGATCAGGAAGGCGAGCATCGTCAGCTTGAAGCCCTGCTTCTCGGTCACCGCGGTATTGGACTTGCGGAACGACTCGAGGTCGGTGATGTCGGCCTCGTCGAACTGGGTGACGTGCGGGATCGATACCCAGTTGCGGTGCAGGTTGCCGCCGGCGAGCTTCTGGATGCGCGACAGCGGCTTGGTCTCGACCGGCCCGAACTTGGCGAAATCGACCTCCGGCCACGCCGGCAGGTTGAACGGCATCGCGCCGCCGCGCACCGCCGGCGCCGGTGCTGCGGCGCCCTGCGACATCACGCCTTTGACGAAAGCCTGCACGTCGTCGTGCAGCACCCGGTCCTTGGGACCGCTGCCGCGCACCTTCGTCAGGTCGACGCCGAGCTCGCGCGCGAATTTGCGCACCGAAGGGCTGGCGTGCGGGCGCGAGGTCGCCGCCTCCTTCGGTTCGGCCGGCACCGGGCC
Organism: Burkholderiales bacterium; assembly: GCA_035266805.1. Taxonomy (GTDB): domain Bacteria; phylum Pseudomonadota; class Gammaproteobacteria; order Burkholderiales; family SG8-39; genus DAHVFK01. Next base: position 5,816 of record DATFMS010000170.1, read on the forward strand.
CGGGCGCGGGATGGGCGCGGCTGCCACCGGCGCGGACTCCGGTTTCGGCGCCGCAGGCGCGGGCCTAGTTGCTTGAACCGGAGCACCGCTGTCCGATTCGATGACCAGCACGGGCGAGCCTTCGGACACCTTGTCGCCGACCTTGACCATGAGCTCCTTCACCACCCCCGCGGCCGGCGACGGGATCTCCATCGTCGCCTTGTCCGATTCGAGCGTGAGCAGCGATTGCTCCTTGGCCACCGTGTCGCCCGGCTTGACCAGCACCTCGATCACCTCGACCTCCTTGAAGTCGCCGATGTCGGGCACGGTCACGGTTTCGGGCGCCCCAGGCGTCGCCTCTTCCTTTGCCTTTTCCTTCTTTTCGGGCACGGGCTCGGGCGCCGACGCGGCCGAGCCCTGCTCTTCGACCATGAGGATCGGCACGCCCTGCGAAATCTTGTCGCCGACCTTGACCTTGAGCTCCTTCACCACGCCCGCGGTCGGCGACGGGATCTCCATCGTCGCCTTGTCCGACTCGAGCGTGATCAACGACTGCTCCTTCTCGATCGCGTCGCCGGGCTTGACGAGCACCTCGATGACCTCGACGTCCTTGAAGTCGCCGATATCCGGTACCAGGACCTCCTTCATACGGTGGTCGGATCCGGCTTATTCGGATCCAGCTTGTATTTCTTGATCGCCTCGGAGACCGCTTTCGCCTTGCCGTCGCCTTTCTCGGCCAGCGCTTTGAGCGCCGCAACGGCGACAAAGTGCCGGTTCACTTCGAAGAAGTAGCGCAACTTGGCGCGCGAGTCCGAGCGCCCGAAGCCGTCGGTGCCGAGCACCCGGTAGGAACGGTCATTCGGAACGAAGGGGCGGATCTGGTCGGCGAAGGTCTTGATGTAGTCGCTCGCCGCAACGACCGGGCCGGCGCGCTTTTCAAGGCACTGCGTGACGTAGGGCAGGCGCGGCTTGTCCTCGGGATGAAGCAGATTCCAGCGCTCCGCCGCGAGGCCGTCGCGCCGCAGCTCGGTGAAGCTGGTCGCGCTCCAGACGTCTGCCGCCACGCCCCAGTCCTGCTCGAGCAGCTCGGCGGCCGCCAGCACTTCGCGCAGGATGGTGCCTGAGCCCAGCAGCTGCACCCGTGCCTTGGCCTTCGATTTGGATTGGCGCAGCAGGTACATCCCCTTCAGGATCCCCTGCTCGACTCCTGCCGGAAGCGCCGGGTGCTCGTAGTTCTCGTTCATCACGGTGATGTAGTAGAACACGTCTTCCTGCTCGGCGAGCATGCGGCGCAAGCCGTCTTGGATGATCACCGCCAGCTCGTAGCCGTAGGTCGGGTCGTAGCATACGCAGTTGGGGATGACCGAGAACAGCACGTGGGAGTGCCCGTCCTGGTGCTGCAACCCCTCGCCGTTGAGCGTCGTGCGCCCCGCAGTGCCGCCGAGCAGGAATCCCCTGCAGCGCTGATCGCCGGCGGCCCACGCCAGATCGCCGAAACGCTGGAAGCCGAACATCGAATAATAGATGTAGAACGGCGCCATCGCCAGATTCGAATGGCTGTACGAGGTAGCGGCCGCAATCCAGGAGGAGAACCCGCCCGCCTCTGTGATGCCTTCCTCCAGGATCTGACCTGCCTTGTCTTCGCGGTAGTACATCAGCTGATCGCGGTCGACCGGCTCGTACTTCTGGCCTTCGGCCGCGTAGATGCCGAGCTGGCGGAACAGGCCTTCCATGCCGAAGGTACGCGCCTCGTCGGGCACGATGGGTACTACGTGCTTGGCGAGCCCCTTGTCGCGCAGCAGGGTGGTCAGGATGCGCACGAACGCCATGGTGGTCGAGATCTCGCGCCCCTCGGAACCCTTGAGCACGGGCTCGAACGCCGCAAGCGCGGGCACCGGCGGCGGCGCATCGGCCTTGGTGCGCCGCTGCGGCAGGTAGCCGCCGAGCGCCTGGCGCCGCTCGTGCAGGTACTTCATCTCGGGCGAGTCCGGAGCCGGAATGTAGAACGGCAGCTTTTCGAGCTGGTTGTCCGGGATCGGGATGTTCATGCGGTCGCGCATGCCACGGATCGTCTCGACGTCGACTTTCTTCAGTTGGTGGGTGGGGTTCTTCGCCTGGCCCTGCTTGCCCAGGCCGAAGCCCTTGATCGTCTTGGCGAGGATCACCGTCGGCTGATCCTTGTGCTTCGCCGCTGCCGCGTAGGCGGCATAGATCTTGTGCGGGTCGTGCCCGCCGCGGTTCAGCCGCCAGATGTCCTCGTCGGTCATGCGCGAAACCATCTCGAGCAGCTGCGGATACTTGCCGAAGAAATTCTTGCGCACGAACGCGCCGTCGTTGGCCTTGTAGTTCTGGTACTCGCCGTCGACCGTCTCCTGCATCAGGCGCAGCAGCAGCCCGTCCCTGTCGCGCGCCAGCAGCGGATCCCAGTACGAACCCCAGATGAGCTTGATGACGTTCCAGCCGGCGCCGCGGAAGTCGGCTTCGAGTTCCTGGATGATCTTGCCGTTGCCGCGCACCGGGCCGTCGAGCCGCTGCAGGTTGCAGTTGACGATGAAGATCAGGTTGTCGAGCTTTTCGCGCACCGCCATGCCGATCGCGCCGAGCGACTCGGGCTCGTCCATCTCGCCGTCGCCGCAGAAGCACCATACCTTGCGGTTCTGGGTGTTCGCCAGCCCGCGCGCGTGCAGGTATTTCAGGTAGCGCGCCATGTAGATCGCCTGGATCGGCCCCAGTCCCATCGACACGGTCGGGAACTGCCAGAAATCCGGCATCAGCCACGGATGCGGGTAGGACGAGATGCCCTTGCCGTCGACCTCGCGCCGGAAGTTGAGCATCTGCTCCTCGCTCAGGCGTCCTTCCAGCAGCGCGCGGGCGTAGATCCCGGGCGAGGAGTGGCCCTGAAAGTAGATCAGGTCGCCGCCATGGCTGTCGGAGGGCGCATGCCAGAAGTGGTTGAAACCCTGGCCGAACAGCGTGCCGACCGAGGCGAAGCTGGCGATGTGGCCGCCCAGCTCGTCGTCGTTCTTGTTCGCGCGCGCGACCGTGACCATCGCGTTCCAGCGGCAGTAGGAGCGGATGCGGTCCTCGAGCGCATGATCGCCCGGCGAGCGCTCCTCGAGGTGCGGCGGAATGGTGTTGATGTAAGCCGTGGTGGCGGAAAACGGGATGTACGCACCCGAGCGACGCGCCTTCTCGACCAGCTTCTCGAGCAGATAGTGCGCGCGCTCCGGCCCCTCACGCTCGAGCACTCCCTCGAGAGCGTCGAGCCACTCCTGGGTCTCGAGTGCATCGGGGTCGTTTGCGGCAGGCAGCTGCGGAACGGCGGACATGTGTCCCTCTCCAAGCTTGTGGCTTTGTGCGTCGGATGCGCCTCGTGAGCGCGTGAGCGCGGGCGGACGCGAGCAAGCTTAATACGCCCGCGCCGGCCGCTCAAACCCTGGTTGCACATTGTAAAACCTCGTATTGACATGCGCAATGCCGCCTCACGCCGCGCGATGTTAGACTGCCGGCCCTTTCATTCCGGCCCGCCTATGAGCGCAAAAATCATTGACGGAAAAGCGCTTGCCGCCGCGGTCCGCGCGTCGGTCGCGCAAACGATCCAGACCCTGGCCGCGCGCGGCATCCGCCCCGGCCTCGCGGTGGTGCTGGTCGGCGACGACCCCGCCTCCCGCCTCTACGTCCGCAACAAGGTTCGCGCCTGCGAGCAGACCGGCGTGCGCTGGGAGCTGCACGAGTACGCGCACGACGTGCCCGAGGCAAGCGTGGTCGATCGTATCGAAGGCCTGAATCGCGATCCCGGCGTGCACGGCATCCTGGTACAGCTGCCGCTGCCGCGGCAGCTCGACGTTTCTCGCATCCTCGATGCGGTGTCGCCGGCGAAGGACGTGGACGGATTTCACCTCGAAAGCCTTGGCGCGCTGGCCGCCGGGCGGCCCGGCTTCGTTCCCTGCACCCCGGCCGGCATCATGCGCATGCTCGAGCACGAACGCGTACCCCTCGCCGGCCGGCATGCGGTGGTCGTGGGTCGCTCGAACGTGGTCGGCAAGCCGCTCGCGCTGCTGCTATTGCAAAAAGACGCCACCGTCACCATCTGTCACTCCAAGACGCCCGAATTGGCCGCGACGACCCGGCGCGCGGATGTGTTGGTGGCGGCGACCGGACGTGCGCGCCTGATTACCGCCGACATGGTGAAACCCGGCGCCTGCGTGGTTGACGTCGGCACCAACCGCCTGCCCGACGGCAAGCTCGCGGGCGACGTCGACTTCGACGCGGTCAAGGAGGTGGCGGGGCTGATTACCCCGGTTCCCGGCGGCGTCGGGCCGATGACGGTCGCGATGCTGATAGCAAACACGGTGCGCAGCGCACTGCAAACGAACGCGAGATGAATCCGCTGCTCGATTTCGACGGGCTGCCGCGCTTCGCGGAGCTCAGGCCGGAGCACGTCGCCCCGGCGATGGACCAGCTGCTCGCGGACGGCCGCGCCACCGTCGCTCGCGTCAGCGGCGACGACGTGCCGTGTACCTGGGACGCCTTCGTGACGCCGCTCGAGGACGCCAACGAGCGCGTGGCGCGTGCCTGGGGACAGGTCGCGCATCTGCACGGCGTGCTCGACAGCCCGGCGCTGCGCGACGCCTACAACGCGAACCTGCCGAAACTGACTCAGTACTGGACCGAGCTCGGCCACGACGAGCGGCTGTTCCGCCGCTATCGCGCGCTGCGCGATTCCGCCGCGTACGCCGACCTCGCTCCGGCGCGCAAGCGCCAGGTCCAGAATGCGCTGCGCGACTTTCGCCTCGGCGGCGCGGAGCTGGCAGCGGACAGGAAAGCCCGCTTTGCCGCGATCCAGGACGAGCTGGCGCAGCTCGGGGCAAAGTTCGCTGAAGACGTTCTCGACGCGACCAACGCGTACTCGATCGTGATCGAGGACCCGGCGCGCGTGGCGGGGCTGCACGAAGACCTGCTCGCGGCGGCGCGAGAAGCCGCGCAAAAGGACGGCCGGGGCGGCTGGAAGTTCACCCTGCACGCTCCTTCCTACCTGCCGCTGATGCAATACGCCGAAGACCGCGGGCTGCGCGAGACCATGTACCGCGAGAGCGTTACGCGAGCCTCGGAGTTCGGCCGCCCCGAGTGGGACAACACGCCGCTCATCGCGCGCATCCTCGAGCTGCGCCGCGAAGAAGCGCAGCTGCTCGGATACCCGAATTTCGCCGAAGTCTCGCTGGTGCCCAAGATGGCCGATACGCCCGAGCAGGTGCTCGCCTTCCTCGAGGACCTGGCGCAGCGCGCGCGCCCGTCCGCGGAGCGCGACGCACAGGAGCTGCGCGAGTTCGCGCGCCGCGAGCTCGGAATCGAAAAGCTCGAGGCCTGGGACCTCGCGTTCGCCTCGGAGAAGCTGCGCGTGCAGCGCTACGCCTTCTCCGACAACGAGGTCAAGCGGTACTTCCCGGAGGACGCGGTGATCGGCGGGCTGTTCCGGCTGGTCGAGACGCTGTACGGCGTGCGCATCGCGCCCGCCACGGCGCCGGTGTGGCACCCGGAGGTGCGTTTCTTCGATATCCGCGACGCCAGCGGCACGCTGCTGGGGCAGTTCTACGCCGACCTCTATGCGCGCGATACCAAGCGCGGTGGGGCCTGGATGGACGACGCCATCGGCCGCCGCCGCACGTCCCGCGGCGTGCAGACCCCGGTCGCCTATCTCAACTGCAATTTCTCGCGCCCGGTCGGAACCCGGCCTGCGCTGTTCACCCACGACGAGGTGATCACGCTGTTTCACGAGTTTGGTCACTGCCTGCATCACCTTCTGACCCGCGGCGAAGACCTCGGCGTCTCGGGCATCAACGGCGTCGAATGGGACGCGGTCGAGCTGCCCAGCCAGTTCATGGAGAACTTCTGCTGGGAGTGGGACGTGCTGTCGCACATGACGCGCAACGTCGATACCGGCGCCACCTTGCCGCGCGCGCTGTTCGACAAGATGCTGGCGGCGAAGAACTTCCATTCCGGGCTCGCCACCCTGCGGCAAATCGAGTTCGCCCTGTTCGATATGCACCTGCATTTCGATTTTGAGCCCGACGCCCAGCGCACGGCGCTCGAGCTGCTCGAGGAGGTGCGCGCCAAGGTCGCAGTGCTGAAGCCGCCCGCCTACAACCGCTTCCCGAACAACTTCTCCCACATCTTCGGCGGCGGCTACGCGGCCGGCTACTACAGCTACAAGTGGGCCGAAGTGCTCTCGGCTGACGCGTACAGCCTGTTCGAGGAAAACGGCGTGCTCGACGCGGCCACCGGCGCGCGCTTTCGCGACGAGGTGCTTGCCGTGGGCGGGGCCCGCCCCGCGGCGGAGTCATTTCGCGCCTTTCGCGGCCGCGACCCCCAGGTCGATGCGCTGCTGCGTCACAATGGTATGATTTCCGCATGAGGTTCGCGGCTGCCGCGATTGCCCTTGGCCTGGCGCTGGCGCCTGCCGCGGCGCCTGCGCAGCAGTTGTATCGCTGGACCGATACTACGGGGCGCGTCCACGTAACCGACACCCCGCCGCCGCCGACCGCGCGCGAGATCAAAACGAAGAAGTTCAGCGGCAGCGTGGTCGAGACCAGCGAACTGCCCTTCGCGCTGAAGAAGCCGACGCAGGACGCGCCGGTCACGCTCTACACCTCCCCTTCGTGCAAGGACCCCTGCAGCCAGGCGCGTGCGGCGCTCAACCGGCGCGGCGTTCCGTTCAAGGAGATCGTGGTCTGGAACCCGGCGACCAATGCCGAACTTCAGCGCGTCTCCGGCGCGACCCAGGTGCCGACGCTGACGGTCGGCAGCATGGTGCAGAAGGGCTTCGCGCAGAGCGCGTTCGACAGCGCGCTCGATGTCGGGGGCTATCCGCAGACCGGCACGCTGCCGCCGCGCGCACAGGCCGCACCTGCGGCGCCGACCCAGGAAGGCGAATCCGCCCCCCCCGCCGAGGAGGAGCAAAGGCCCCTCGGCCCCTACGCGCCGCGTTTCAGCGACGAGCAGAAGAAGTAAGCGCCGTCGCGGCATGAAGCTCGCGACCTGGAACGTCAACTCGCTCAAGGTGCGCCTGCAGCAGCTCGCGGACTGGCTGGCGCAGACCAAGCCCGACGTCGTCTGCCTGCAGGAAACCAAGCTCGAAGACGGCAAATTCCCCGTCGCCGAACTCGAGGCGGCCGGCTACCGCGCCTCCTACTGCGGACAGAAAACATACAACGGGGTCGCGATCCTGTCCCCGGCTTCGATCACGGACGTCTCGACCGGCATCCCCGGCTTTACGGACGAACAGAAGCGCGTCATTGCCGCCACGGTCGGCGGCACGCGCATCGTCTGCCTCTACGCGCCCAACGGGCAATCCGTCGGCAGCGAAAAGTACGCCTACAAGCTGCGTTGGTACGCCGCCCTCGGGGACTGGCTGGGCGATGAGCTCGCACGCCATCCGCGGCTGGCCGTGCTGGGCGACCTGAACGTCGCGCCCGAAGACCGCGACGTGCACGACCCCAAGGCATGGCAGGGACAGGTGCTGGTGTCCGAAGCGGAGCGTGCCGCGTACCGCGCGCTGCTCGAGCTGGGCTTCAAGGACAGCTTTCGCCTGTTCGAGCAGCCGGAGAAATCGTTCTCGTGGTGGGACTACCGGATGATGGGGTTCCGGCGCAACGCGGGCCTGCGCATCGACCATATCCTGCTGTCGCCGGAACTGGCCGCCGATTGCAGGTCGTGCACCATCGACAAGGCACCGCGCCGCCTCGAGCGGCCGTCCGACCACACCCCGGTGGTGGCCGAGATCGGCCAGCCATCCGTTCGGCCCGCTGCTACGTAGAATGCCACAGGAGACACGATGGTACCGGCGGCGAACATCGGCAAGCTTGGCTTCAGACGCTGGCACGAGCGCCAGCTGGTGGAGGGCCATGCCTGGTTCGTCAGCGGCCTGCTGAGCGTCGTCGCGCTGGCCGCGTTGCTCGAAGCCGTGAACTTCCACGCCCCCATGCTCGAGCGCCTGCTCACGCTCGCGGCGGCGTTCGCCGCGGGGCTGCTCGCCTGCTACGCCTTCAACGCCTACTTCCGCATCATGGCCCGCGCGCAGCACCTCGCCGAGCACTCGACCTGCAAGCGCTGCGGCAGCTACGGCCGCTATGCCCTCGTCGCCGCCTCAGGCGAGTCGATGGGCGTGCGCTGCAGCAAGTGCGGCCACGAGTGGCTGATCGGCTAGTCGATCAGCTCGTACGCGGGAAGGGTCAGGAACTCGACGTAGTTGTCGTCGCTCGTGATGCGCTCGAACAGCTTCGCGCCGTCCTCGTACTTGCCGGCGGCGTAGGCCTCCTCGCCGAGGTAGGCCCTGACCTTCGGCAGCTCCTCCGCGAGCAGCTTCCTGAACAGCTCATTGGTCACCTTGCGGCCGTCGTCGAGCTTGCCCTTGTCGCTGCGGATCCACTGCCAGATCTGCGAGCGCGAAATCTCGGCCGTCGCCGCGTCCTCCATCAGGTTGAACACCGGCACGCAGCCGTTGCCCGCGAGCCAGGCGCCCAGGTACTGGATGCCGACGTTGATGTTGTTGCGCAGGCCCGCCTCCGTGATCGGCGCATCGGGCCGGAAATCGAGCAGCTCCTTGGCCGAGACCGAAACATCCGGGCGCTGCTTGCCGTACTGGTTCGGCTGCGGCATGTGCTGATCGAACACGTCCTTCGCCACCGGCACCAGCCCGGGATGCGCCACCCAGGTGCCGTCGCAGCCGTCGGTGACCTCGCGCAGCTTGTCCTCGCGCACCTTCTCCAGCGCCGCCTCGTTCGCCGCCGGATCGTTCTTGATCGGAATCTGCGCCGCCATGCCGCCCATCGCCGGCGCGCCGCGCCGGTGGCAAGTCTTCACCAGCAGCAGCGCGTAGGCGCGCATGAACGGCGCGGTCATCGTCACCTGGGCGCGGTCGGCGAGGCAGAAATGCTCGTTGGCGCGGAATTTCTTGATGCAGGAAAAGATGTAGTCCCAGCGGCCGATGTTGAGGCCCGCGGAATGCTCCTTCAGCTCCCACAGGATCTCGTCCATCTCGAACGCGGCGAGTACGGTTTCGATCAGCACGGTGGCCTTGATCGCTCCGTGCTTGAGGCCGAGCTCGTTCTGCGCCATGACGAAAATGTCGTTCCACAGTCGCGCCTCGAGGTGCGACTCCATTTTCGGCAGGTAGAAATACGGCCCGCTGCCGCGCGTCAGCAGCTCTTTGGCGTTGTGGAAAAAGTACAGCGCGAAGTCGAAAATGCCGCCCGACACGGGCTTGCCGTCGACCAGCACGTGCTTCTCGTCCAGATGCCAGCCGCGCGGGCGCGGAATCAGCACCGCGGTCTTGTCGTTCAACCGGTAGCTCTTGCCGCCCTGTTCCAGGGTGATGCTGCGTCGCACGGCATCGCGCAGGTTGATCTGGCCGTCGACCATGTTGAACCAGGTCGGACAGTTGGCGTCCTCGAAGTCCGCCATGAAAGTCGAGGCGCCCGAATTGAGCGCATTGATCACCATCTTGCGGTCGGTCGGGCCGGTGATCTCGACCCGGCGATCGAGCATGTCGGCCGGCTGCGGCGCGATGGTCCACTCGGAGCCGCGTACCTTGGCGGTCTCGGGCAGAAAATTGGGCAGCTCGCCGGCGTCGAACGTCTTTTGCCGCGCAGCGCGTCGGGCCAGCAACTCCTGTCGGCGCGGGTTGAAAGCGCGCTGCAGCTTGGCGACGAACGCAAGCGCCTCCGGCGTCAGAATCTGCGCGAATTCAGCCGTGATCGGCGCCGAAACCGAAACGCCCTGGGGAAGACGATTAGAGGTCTGCATGGGAACATTTTATGCACAGGCATGTCGCGTCGCAACATGAAATCGTCGCGCAACAGGAGTAGCCTGTCTCAGCTGCCGGGTTGATCTTTCACAATGCGGAATCCCGGGGGAGACGGTTGAGGAGACATGCATGCCGAACACCTATCGGATTCTTATTCTCGGAGCGTCTTACGGTTCGCTGCTGGCAACCAAGCTGCTGCTCGCCGGGCACAGCGTGAAGCTGGTTTGCCTGCCTGACGAGGCCGAGCTGATCAATCGCGAAGGCACCCGGGTGCGGTTGCCGGTGAAGGGCAGGGACGGATTGGTCGAGGTCGATTCGCGCAAGCTGCCGGGCAAGCTGTCCGCCGACGTGCCGGGCGCGATCCAGCCGGCGGACTACGATCTGGTGGCCCTGGCGATGCAGGAGCCTCAATTCGGCTCGCCGGGCGTGCGCGAGCTGCTGCAGGCGATCGCAAAGGCCAAGCTTCCCTGCATGTCGATCATGAACATGCCGCCGCTGCCCTACCTGACGCGCATTCCCGGCGTGTCGGCAGACCCGTGCAGGGCCTGCTATACCGATCCCGCGGTCTGGGACGGGTTCGACCCCGGGCTGGTAACGCTATGCAGCCCCGACCCGCAGGCCTTTCGGCCACCGGAGGAAAAGGTCAATGTGTTGCAGGTCAGGTTGCCGACCAACTTCAAGTCGGCGCGCTTCGAATCGGATGCGCATAGCGCGATCCTGCGCCGGCTCGCATCCGAAATCGAGGCGGCGCGTTTCGACACCGGCGCGGAGAAGATCGAATTGCCGGTGAAGCTCAAGGTACACGACTCGATCTTCGTTCCGCTGGCGAAATGGGCGATGCTGATGGCAGGCAACTACCGCTGCATCACGAAGGACGGCATGCGCGCGATCCGCGAGACCGTGCACGGCGACCTGGAGGCGGCGCGCGCGGTATACGACTGGGTGGTGCAGTTGTGCAAATCGCTCGGCGCGGACACCAAGGACATGGTGCCCTTCGAGAAATACGCCGCCGCCGCGCAAGGCCTTGCAAGCCCGTCG
>DATFMS010000171.1:0-8380 GCA_035266805.1 Burkholderiales bacterium
AGGCGGGCCAGCGCCAGCGCGTCGGCCGAGCCGGCGAGCTGGGCGTATCGGCGACGCGAGCGGGGATGGGGCAGATCTTCTCGTTGCATGCAGGCGGGTCGCGGCTTGTTCGGCGCGACGCCGCATGCAATTATACCGGCCTGAATTTTCGAAGGTTTTGCGGTGAGCCTTTACGCCCTGATTCCCGCCGCCGGAGCCGGTACGCGCATGGCCGGCGGCCCGCCGAAGCAGTACCTGAGCCTCGCCGGCAAGCCGATGCTGTGGCACGCGGCGCGCGCCCTGTGCGTGCCGGCGGTGGAAACGGTGTTCGTCGTGCTCACGCCCGGCGACGAGCGCTTCGCCGCCTGCGACTGGAGCGCGCTCGGCGGCCGCATCGAGCCGCTCTATTGCGGCGGTGCGACGCGCCGCGACTCGGTCTACAACGGGCTGGTGGCGGCGATGGCGGCGGTCGATGCCGACGACTGGATCCTGGTGCACGACGCGGCGCGCCCCTGCCTGCCGCGCGCCGACCTCGAGCGCCTGATCGAGGAGTGCCAGGGAGACGAGATCGGCGGCATCCTCGCGCTGCCGACGGCGGACACGGTCAAGCGCGCGGCGAAGGACGAGGCGGGGGTCCTGCGCGTCGCCGCGACCGAGGACCGCGCCCAGCTCTGGCTGGCGCAGACGCCGCAGATGTTCCGCGCCGCGCTGCTTGCGCAGGCGCTCAAGGACGCCAGGAGCGAGCTCACCGACGAGGCGAGCGCGGTCGAGGCGATGGGGCTCAGGCCGCGACTGGTCACCGGCAGCCGGGAGAACCTGAAGGTCACTTTTGCGGAAGATCTCGGCATCGCCGAGGCCATCATCGCGGGGAGAAAATGAGAATCGGGCAGGGGTTCGACGTCCACGCCCTAGTGCATGGGCGCAAGCTGGTGATCGGCGGCGTGACGATTCCGCACGACAAGGGGCTCGCCGGGCATTCGGATGCCGACGTGCTGCTGCACGCGATATGCGATGCGCTGCTGGGCGCCGCGGGCCTGGGCGACATCGGGGTGCATTTCCCGGACAGCGACCAGCAGTACTCCGACATCGACAGCCGCAAGCTGCTGCGCGAGGTGGCGCGCAAGATCGCCGCGCGCCAGCTGCGGGTGGGCAACGTCGACGCCACCGTGATCGCCGAGGCGCCGCGGCTCGCGCCGCACATTCCGCGCATGATCGGCAACATCGCCGCCGACCTCGGCGTGGCGCCGGCGCGCGTGAGCGTCAAGGCGACCACCACCGAGCGGCTCGGCCTGATCGGGCGCGGCAGGGGCATCGCCGCGCTCGCCGTGGCGCTGCTCGAGGAGGCGTGATGTATTCGCCCCCATACAACCGGGTCGAGGACCGCGCCGAGATGGTGGCGTTCATGCAGGCGCACTCGTTCTGCCTGCTGGTCAGCGGCGCCGGCGGCGAGCTGGCCGCCTCGCACCTGCCGTGCCTGGTCGAGGCGCGCGGGGAGGAGCTGACGCTGACCATGCACATGGCGCGCGCCAACCCGCAATGGCAGTCGTTCTTCGACGACGACGCGCTGGTGGTGTTCGCCGGGCCGCACGCCTACATCTCGCCGCGCTGGTACGAGCGCGCGCCGGCGGTACCGACCTGGAACTACGCCGCGGTGCACGCCTACGGCAGGCCGAGGGTGATCGAGGAACGCGAAGCGAAGCACGCCTCGCAGCGGCGGCTGGTCGAGGCGCTCGATCCGCAATGGCTGCCGACGTTCGACGCCCTGGCGCCGGACTACGTCGAGCGCATGCTGGACGGGATCGTCAACTTCGAGATCGACGTCGCCCGCCTCGAGACGCGCTGGAAGCTGTCGCAGAACCGCGGCCGCCGCGAGCAGGAGCTGATCATCGCCGCGCTGGAAGCCTCGGGCGACGCGGCCGACGGCGCGCTCGCGGCGCTCAGCCGCAAGCACCTCGTCTGACGCGTGCGCCTGTTCTTCGCGCTCTGGCCGCCGACGCGGGCCGCGCGAAGCCTCTACGCCTGGGCGCAGAAGGCCGCGCGCGGAACGCGCGGACGCGTGACGCGTGGCGAGACCATCCATCTGACACTGGCGTTTCTTGGCGAAGTTGACGAGCAAAGGCTTCCCCTCGTGATCGGAGCCGGGCGTGGCGCCGGCGGCAGGCCCCACTCCCTTCCGATCGAGCAGGCGCGCTGGTGGAAGCACAACCGCATCGTCTGGGTGGGACCGAACGAGACGCCCGGGCCGCTTTCCTCGCTTGCGGCCGATCTGAAAGACAATCTTCTGCAAACGGGGTTCGAGCTCGAAACACGCGCTTTCGCCGCGCACGTCACGCTGATCCGCAAGGCGGGCGAGCCGCGCGAGCTGCCGCCGCTGCCGGCGATCGACTGGCCGGTGGCGGAGTTCGTGCTGGTGCGCTCGGCGCTCGCCAAAGAGGGCTCGAGCTACACGGTGCTCGAGCGCTTCGCGCTGGCTCAGAAGTGACGCGCCGCCTGGTAGAAGGCGAAGCTCGCCAGCCAGGCCAGGGCGAGCGGCCAGGCCACCGCCACCACGCTGAAGGCGGGGCTCCTGGCCTCGCTGCGGATGGTGGCGATGGTCGACAGGCAGGGCGTGTAGATGAGGGTGAACAGCATGAAGCTGTAGGCCTGGACCCAGTCGACCTGCTGCGCGATCGCGCTCACCAGCGCGCCGCCCTCGCGGGCGTAGATCACCGCCAGCGAGCCGATCACGATCTCCTTGGCGACGAAGCCGAAGATGAGCGCGATGGTGAGCTTCGGGTCGATGCCGAGCGGACCCAGCACCGGATTGAGCCAGACGCCGAGATGCCCGGCCCAGGTCTCGCTGCTGCCGGGCGCGGCGGCGGCCGGGAAGTTCGTCAGCAGCCAGACCAGGACCACCCCGGCGACGATGAAGCGGCTGGCGCGGCGCAGGAAGTGCCTCACCTCGTGCCAGCCGCGCAACACGATCTGGCGCACGGTCGGGAAGCGGTAGGGCGGGATCTCGAGCACGAACGGGTCGCTGTTGATCAGGCGCCGCTTGAACACGAGCGAAGTGAACATCGCCGCGGCGATGCTCATGACGTAGAGCGAAAACAGCACCAGCGGCGCGGCGCGCGGCGGGAACAGGGCGGCGATGAAGAACAGGAACACCTGCAGGCGCGCCGAGCAGAGCGAAAACGGGATCACCAGCATGGTGAGCAGCCGCAGGCCGCGCGAGCGCATGACGCGCGTGCCCATGAGCGCGGGCACGTTGCAGCCGAAGCCCATCAGGATCATGACGAAGCTGCGCCCGTCGAGCCCGAAGCGCGCCATCAGGGCGTCGATCAGGAACGCCGCGCGCGACAGGTAGCCGGTGTCCTCGACGATCGCCATGGCGAGGAAGAACAGGATGATCAGCGGCACGAAGCTCGCCACGGTGGAGAGACCGTTGTAGACGCCGTCGAGCAGCAGGCCGGACAGCAGCGGCGGTGCGGCCGCGAGAGCGGGCTCCAGGGCCGCGCTGCGGACAACCGAGAAAAGCGCGGCGAGCGCATTCTGCAGCGGCGTGCCGAGCCAGAACACGGCCTCGAACAGCAGGAACATGACGCCGAAGAAAAGCGGCAGCCCCAGCCACGGATCGAGCAGCACGCGGTCGATCTTCTCGGTCAGGCGGTGCGAAGCCTGCGCCGGGACGTGCACCGCCGACTTGATCGCCGCTTCGATCACGCTGTCGTCGGGCGGTGATGCCTGCGCCGGCGCGCGCAGCGCGCGCGCCATCAGGTTGCGCAGCTGCTCCATGCCCTGCCCGTGCTTGGCCGAAACGAGGCAGATCGGCACCCCCAGCCAGCCGGCGAGCGCTTCGCGCTCGATCGTGATGCCGAGCGCGGCGGCTTCGTCCGCCATGTTCAGAACCAGCACGAGCGGGATGCCGAACTGAGCCAGCTGCGCGAACAACTGCATCTGGCGCTCGATCTGCGAGGCATTCAGCACGACCAGTACGACGTCGACGCTTTGCTCGCTGAGGAAAGTCGTGACGACGTGCTCGTCCTCGGAGAATCCGCGCAGGTCGTAGATCCCCGGCAGGTCCACCAGCTGCACCATCTGGTCGCCGAGCAGCAGCTTCGCGCTCAGCAGGTCGACCGTGATCCCCGGCCAGTTGCCCACCTTGGCCTGCGCGCCGGTCAGGCGGTTGAACAGGGTCGACTTGCCCGTGTTGGGCATGCCGACCAGCGCGACGCGTTTCACGCCTTCGTTACCTGGATGCGGCGGGCGTCGGGGATGCGCAGCATGAGGTCAGTGGTGCCGACCCGGATGTGGAACGGCCCGCCGAAGCGCGCGCGGCGGATCATGCGCACGGTCTTGCCCGCGCGCAGGCCGAGCGCGGCGAGGCGGTGGTAGAGGGCCTGCCCGGCGTCGAGCGCGAGAATGGTGGCGCAGTCACCGGGTCTGAGGGCGGCGAGGGTCTGGGCGGGGGTGGGCGACATGGGTTGGTGGTGGAGCTCGTATTGAGAATGATTATTGATTGTCAGGTATTCCCAGTCAACCGCTCGCTTTGGTTTTATTGATTTTCCTCAGGTTTTCTCGCCGTCCCTCGTCCTGCCGCGATTCCGGTCAGCGCGAGCGCGGCGACGATGAGGGCCATGCCGGCCCACTCGGACGGGGCCAGGCGCTCGCCGAGCAGGGTGACGCCGAACGCGGCGCCGAGCACCGGCACCGACAGGATGCCGAGGCTGGCGAGGCCGGCGTCGAGCTTCTGCAAGGCCCAGAACCACAGGAACCAGCACACCGCGCCGACCAGAACGCCGTTGTAGAGCACGGCGAACACCAGCTGCGGCGACCAGTTCATCGGGCGCGAGGGAAAGGCGAGCGCCAGCGCGAGCAGCCCGGCGCCGCCGAGCAGGGTCTGCCAGGCGGAAAGCGACAGCGTATCGACCCGCTGGCGCGTCTGCAGCCGCTTGGTCACCACCACGCCGAGCGCCCAGGCCACGCCCGAGGCGAGCGCGAGCAGCTCGGGCGCGCCGGCGTGCGCCCCGGGCTGCACCAGCAGCGCGAGGCCGGCGAAGGCGAGCGCGAGCGCCACCCACTGCGCCGGGGGCGGTCGCTCGCCGAGCACCGGCCAGGCGAAAAGCACGACCCAGAACGGCATGGTGTAGTTCAGCACCGCGCTCTTGCCCGCGGCGCCCGCGACCAGCGCCCAGGTCACCAGGGCGAAGGTGGCGGTGGTCTGCAGCAGGCCGATCAGCAGCACCTGCGGCGCGTGCGTCAGCCGCAGCGGCCGCCCGAGCGCCGCCAGGGCGCCGAACAGGCAGGCGCTGGCGATGGCGAAGCGCCAGGCCAGAAACTCGAACGGCCCGGCCTCGCGCATCGCCTGCTTGAGCACCACCCAGTTGTAGCCCCACACCAGCGCGATGACGCCGAACACCAGGGCCGAGAGCCCGCGGCGCGAAATCCGCTCAGGGCGCGAGGCCAAGCGTGATCCTGGCGAGCAGGCCGCCGCCCTCGCGCGGCAGCAGCTCGAGCGTGCCGCGGTGCGCGCGCGCGACGCGCTCGACGATCGCCAAGCCGAGACCGGCGCCGCCGGCGCCGCTGCGCGAGGGATCGAGCCGGGTGAAGGGCTGTTTCAGCCGCTCGGCTTCCGCGGGCGGCACGCCGGGGCCGCGGTCGAGCACCTCGACGATCGCGGCGCCCCTGGCCGTACGGGTGCGCAGCTCGACCGGCTCGCCGGCGTAATGCAGCGCGTTGTCCACCAGGTTGGCGATCGCGCGCCGCAGCGCCGGGCGGGCGAAGCGCAGCGGCGCGACGGCGCCGGGGGCGAACGATACGCGCTTGCCGCGCCGCGCGTACTGCTCGGCGAGCTCGCCCACCAGGGCGTCGAGATCGTCTTCCCGCTGGTCCTCGCCCTCGCCGCGGGCGAAGGCGAGAAACTGCCCGATCACGGCGTCGATCTCTTCGATGTCGAGCGCCATCGCTTCGGCGGTGGCGCGCTCGCCGCCGAGGATCTCGAGGCCGAGGCGCAGGCGTGCGAGAGGGGTACGGATGTCGTGGCTGATGCCGGCCAGCACCATCGCGCGCTCGCGCTCGAGCGAAGCGAGGTCGCTCGCCATGCGATTGAAGGCGGCCGACACGGTGCGCAGCTCGCGCGGCCCCTCTACCGGCAGCGGCGCGGGCGTCTCGCCGCGGCCGAGGCGCGCGGCGGCGCGCGTCAGCGCGGCGAGCGGGCGCGCGATGCGCGAGGCGATCAGCCCCGCGCCGAGCAGCGCGAGCGCCAGCAGCGCCGCGCCCCAGGCGAGCCATTCGATGCCGAAGCGCGGTTCGAAGCGCCCGCGCGGCAGCATGACCCAGAACTCGTCGACGTCGATCATGAAGCTGACCCAGAAACCGTCCAGGCCGTTGCGCGCGAAGGCGAAGCGCGTGTCCTTGCCGAGCGCGGCGCGCACCCGCGCGGCGACCATGTTGAACAGCGGGTCGTCGGGCAGCGGCTCGAGCTTCTCGTCCGGGGTCACCGGGTAGACACGGATGCCCTCGCGCTCGTTGAGATCGATCAGCAGCTGGCGGCGCAGCGAGGGGTCGGCGTTGATCAGCGCCGCGCGCGTGAGGTTGACCACGCTCACCGCCTGCTGCGCGAGCTCGCGCGACAGCGGCTCGCGCTCGTAGAGCCGGTAGAGCTGGAATGCCGAAAGCACCGAAACCACCAGCAGCAGCGCGATCAGCAGGAACGAGCGCGCCAGCAGGGAGTCGGGCGCGGCGATCCGGCGCGCGATCACTTCTGCTCGCCGTCCGGGACGAACACGTAGCCGAAGCCCCACACGGTCTGGATGTGGTGCGGATGCGAGGGATCCTGCTCGACGATCTTGCGCAGGCGCGAGATCTGCACGTCGATCGAGCGGTCGAAGACTTCGTACTCGCGGCCGCGCGCCAGCTCCATCAGCTTGTCGCGCGAGAGCGGATTGCGCGCGTGCTCGACCAGCACCTTGAGCACCGAGAATTCGCCGGTGGTGAGTTGCACCGGCTTGCCGCCGCGCGACAGCGAGCGCGTCGAGAGGTTGAGCTCGAAGGCGCCGAAGCGGTGCAGCGGGCTGCCGGCCACCGGCGCCCCGGGCGGGCCCGCCGGCGCGCGCCGCCGCAGCACCGCGTTGATGCGCGCGACCAGCTCGCGCGGGTTGAACGGCTTGGGCAGGTAGTCGTCGGCGCCCATCTCGAGGCCGACGATGCGGTCGACGTCGTCGCCCTTGGCGGTCAGCATGACGATGGCGAGCGCGGGACTGCCGGCGCGCAGGCGGCGGCAGATGGCGAGCCCGTCCTCGCCCGGCAGCATCAGGTCGAGCACCAGCAGGTCGTAGCGCTCGCGCGCGAGCATCTTGTCCATTGCCTGCGCGTCGGGCACCGCGCGCACCTCGAAGCTCTGCTCGCCGAGGTAGCGCACCAGCAGGTCGCGCAGGCGCTGGTCGTCGTCGACTACGAGGATTCTCTTCTTCAATTCGGGCATGGCGCAGGGTAGCGGCGCCGCTCGCGGGCATGGCAACAAGGCGTTACCGGCCGGCGGCGCAGAAACACATTGTTACAAAATTCCGCCGCTCCGGCATCCCCGCGGACGCCGAGTTCCGTAACATCGATACCGTCATGATCCTGACGCGCCGCGTGCCGCTCGTGCTCGCCTTCGCCGCCGCCCTGGCGGCGGCAAGCGGGAGCGCGCTCGCCCAGCGGCGCGAATCAGGCGACAGTCACATGAGCCCCGCGGCGCGCGAACGGCTGCGAGAGCAGGTCGACTCGGCCCGCCGCGACGCCTACCGGCGCCCGCGCGAGGAGCGCAGGCACGAGCGCCTGACGCCCGCCCAGCGCGAGCGTCTGCGGCGCGACATCCAGGACGCCAATCGCGACCTCGAGCGCCGCCGGCGCTAGCCGCCGGACGCGGCGCGGCCGGTGAAAAGGCGATAGCAGTTCTTGCCTTCCTGTTTCGCCACGTACATCGCGGCGTCCGCGTGCCGCATCAGGTCGCGCGCGTCGTCGGCGTCGTCGGGCAGGATGCTGACGCCGACGCTGGCGGAGACCTGCGCCGGCGTGCCGTCGGGCAGGGTGCAGGGACGCGCGATTTCCGCCAGCAGCTTGCGCGCCACCGCGGCGGCCTGGCCGGGATCGTGCAACTCCTCGAGCAGCACCACGAACTCGTCGCCGCCGAGCCGCGCCACCAGGTCGCTCGCGCGCAGGCAGCCGCGCAGCCGGCCGCCGATCTCGACCAGCACCTGGTCGCCGGCGTCGTGGCCCTGGGCGTCGTTGATCTGCTTGAAGCCGTCCAGATCGAGGAACACCAGCGCCAGCTTGCGGCCATAGCGCCGCGCGAGCTGCACCGCGTGCTCCAGGGCCGGAGCGAGGCCGGTGCGGTTGGTCAGTCCGGTGAGCGCATCGTTGTAGGCCAGCGCCGCAATGC
>DATFMS010000172.1:0-20430 GCA_035266805.1 Burkholderiales bacterium
GGGCGTCGATTTCGGCCGCCCGCCGCGCGTGCCCTGGCTGCATGCGGCGCTGTTCGTGGCCTTGCCGTTCGCGCTGCTGCTGAGCGTCGTGCCGGCGATCGCCGCGACGCTGCTCGCGCTGCTCGCCGCGGCCCCGTTCGCGTTCGCGCGGCTCGACCGCTAGGCGCGCGCTAGAGCGCCTGCTCGAGCGCCGGCGCGCTGTCGTGCAGCGTCACGCGCCGCCGGCCGAGCCGCATCGGCGCGAACGCGCTTGCAGCCTGTATAGGGGCGGCAGCGACGGCGCCGACGCCGTGCGCCGCGCGCGCCGCGCGCGCAGCCACGGCCGCAGGCCGCGCCAGAAGGCCTCGCCGTCCCAGGCGCGATCCGCGTAGAGCGCGGCGTCGAGCGCGGCGAGCTGCGCGCGCGCGGCGTCGTCCCAGCCGGCGCCCATGGCGCATGGAAGCGGCACGGGCCCGTGCGGGCGGGCGAGGCTCCACCATTCGTTCAGCGCGCCGCGCGCCGCGCGCGCCGCGCGCGCAGCCGCGGCCGCAGGCCGCGCCAGAAGGCCTCGCCGTCCCAGGCGCGATCCGCGTAGAGCGCAGCGTCGAGCGCGGCAAGCTGCGCGCGCGCGGCGTCGTCCCAGCCGGCGCCCATCCTGTATGGAGGAGGCACGGGCTGGTGCGGGTGGGCCAGGGTCCACCATTCGACCAGGGCGTCGCGGGCGGCGCGGGGGTCGTTGCGGCGGCAGGCCTCGCGCAGG
Source organism: Burkholderiales bacterium (assembly GCA_035266805.1). Lineage (GTDB taxonomy): Bacteria > Pseudomonadota > Gammaproteobacteria > Burkholderiales > SG8-39 > DAHVFK01. Next base: position 740 of record DATFMS010000172.1, read on the forward strand.
CGGGCGCGGGCGTCGCGCAGGTTCTGCCGGCGCAGGTGCCAGGCGAGGAAGGCGCTGGAGAGGAGGAGGGTGGCAAGGGCGAACCAGCGCAGGACGGCGCGCAGGGACATGACGGGCGGCGATGCGGGCGGGGCGTCGGCGACGGGCGCGGGGTTAAGGCGCAGGCTGCGGCCGGCGATGGTCGCGCTGCGCGGGGCGTCGGCCGCGACGTTCCACCAGTGCACGCTCAGCGGGGGAACGGTTACCTCGCCGTCCGCGACCGGGATGAGGACGATGCGCTGGACGCTGCGGCCGGTGATGCCTTCGGCGCGGTAGGTGGTGCTGAGCTCGGGCCGGTCGTAGCGCACCAGCAGCGCCGGGTACCGGGGCATCGCGAGCCGCGGCAGGCGTTCGGCCGCGAGGCCCTCGGCGCGCAGGATGAGGGTGCGCGTCACCGGCTGGCCGGCGGCGAGCGCACGCGGGTCGCGCGACCAGTTCTCTTCGAGCGTCAGGCTGCGCGCCGGCAGCCACGGTTCGGCGGCGCCGGCCGGGACCGCGCGCACCTCGAGCACGCGCTGCGGCCCGCGCGCGGTGCGCGGCGCGCGGCCGTCGTCCTGGCCGGGCACGTCGACGAATTTCGGCGCGCTCTCGTACTCGGCGCCCGGCACGACCAGGCGCCCGGCGCGGCGCGGCACGATGGCGAAGCTGCGCTCGAGCACGTCGTAGCGCACGCCTTCGCGCTCGGTGCGGTAGAGCCGCAGCGTGCCGAGCGGCGAGATGTCGGCCGCGTCGCCCAGCGCGGGCCGGAGCAGGACGCCGGGCGCGACGCCCGGCGCGCGCAGCAGGCGCAGCACGAGGCGCGCCTCGGCGCCGGCGTAGACCTGCGCCGGCGAGAGCTCGGCCTCGATCGCGAGGTCCGGCGGCGCGGCGCGCGCGTGCGGCGCGCAGGCGGCGAGCGGGGCGAGCAGCGCCGCGACGGCCCACGCGCTGCGGGCGCGGCTCACCAGGGTTCCCCCTTGTCGTGGTGCCAGTCCCCGCGCAGCTGCAGCTCGCGCTCGAAGCGGTTCGCGAGCAGCGCGCCGGGGTCGTCCGGGACCGCCGCCAGCAGGCGCTCGAGACGGCGCCGCTCCGCCGTTTCGCGCGCATTCTGCGGCCGCGCGCCGGTGCCGGGCGGCTGCGCGAGCCCGCTGCGGTCCCGCTCCCGCGCCGAGCGCCGCGCTGTCTCGCTCGGCTCGCCCGCTTCGCCGCTGCGCGGCGCGGGGCCGCGCGAGCTGCGGCCTTCCGCCCGCGCGTGCCGCTGCGGCGCGGCGGACGGGGACGCGCCCGGGCCTTGCGGCGCCTGCGTGCGCGCGCTGCCCTGCGCCTGTTCGCGGCGCCGGGCGAGCGCCTTGAGCACCAGCGCGCGGTTGAACAGCGCATCGCGCATCGAGGGGCTGCGCTCGAGCGCGGCGCTGTAGGCGGCAATCGCCGCCTCGAGCCTGCCCTCGAGCGCGAGCGCGTTGCCGCGGTTGTAGTGCGCGTCGGCCGTGTCGCTTGCGGCGAACAGGGCGGCGGCCTGGGCGTAGCGGCCGCTGCGGTAGAGCAGCAGCGCGCGCCAGGGCGACCTCGGCCCGAGCCTGGAGAGGACCTCGGCGCGCTCGCCGGATCCTCGCGCGGCGAACGCCGCCGCGGCCTGCTGGTCGGTGCGCCGCCACAGGTCGTGCCAGCCGAACGCCTGCGCCTGCGGCGGCGAGAGCGCGAAGCTGAGCGCGAACGCGGCGAGGCCCATCAGCCAGCCGCGGCGGAACAGCAGCGCCGCCAACGGCAGCGCGAGCAGCACGAACCAGATTCCGTCGTCCAGCCGCAGCTTCGCGCTGCGCGAAATCGCCGCGGGCGCGACGGTCCATGCCTGCTCGCCGCGCGCGAAGCGCGGCGTGCGGCCGTGCGGGGTAAGCAGGCGGAAGCGGCCGCCGCCGCTGCGCGCCACGCGCTCGAGCGCGGCGAACTCCGGCTTGGTGACGAGGATCTCGCCGCGGTCGCTGCGCGCCAGGGCGCCGTCGACGAGCCGCACCGGCCCGCCTTCGGGCGTGCCGACCGCGAGCACCGAGAGCGGAAATCCCTCGCTTGCCAGCGCGCGCGCGGCCTGCAGCGTGCGCGCGTCGCCGGCGCTGTCGCCGACCAGGATCACGTCGCCCGCCGCGATGCCCCCGCGCTCGAGCAGCGCGCGCGCCATGTCGAGCCCGAGGTCGGGACGGCTGCCCGCGCGCGGCACGGTCGCGGTGTCGAGGCCCTTGAGCAGGTGGACCAGCGCGGCGGGATCGTTCACCAGCGGCGCGACCATGAAGGCGTCGGCGCCGAACACCACCAGGCCGAGCTGCGCGTGCCCCGAATCGCGCAGGATGTCGGCCACTGCGGCGCGCGCGCGCGCGATGCGGCTCGGGGCGGCGTCGATCGCGTCCATCGAAGGCGAGAGATCGAGCACGACGACGCGCGCGGAGAGGTCGCGCACCTGCGGCGCGGGCCGCACGCGCCAGGACGGTCCCGCGAGCGCGACGCAGGCGAGCACCAGCAGCGCCGCGGCGATCCCCAGCGCGCTGCGCGCGCTGGTGGCCGGCGCGCGCTGGGCGAGGACCGCGAGCAATTCGGGGTCGACGAGCCGGCGCCACGGCGCCGCCCCGGAGCGCGCTCGCCACCACGCCCACAGCAGCGCAAGCGCCGGCGCCAGCGCCAGCAGCCACCCCGGGCGCAGGAATTCGATCATCTGTGCCGCTGCCGTCGATTGGAGAACTGCGCGGCCAGCAGCGCCGCCAGCGCCAGGGCGAGCGCGAGGCCGAGCGGCCACGGGTAGAGCTCGGCGGTCGGCAGGACATGGCGCTCGTCGCGCGCCACCGGCTCGTAGCGCTCGAGCGCGGCGTAGATGCGCCCGAGCGCCTCGCTGTTGCCGGCGCGGAAGTAGCGGCCGCCGGTCCGCGCCGCGACGCGCTCGAGCACCGGCGCGTCCAGCCCCACGCCCGGCTGCCGCCCGCCCGTCCTGGGCACGCCGACGCCGATGGCGTAGACGCGCACGCCGTACAGGCGCGCGAGGCGCGTGGCGTCGGGCACGCCGACGGCGCCCTCGGTGCTCGAGCCGTCGGTGATCAGGATCAGCACGCGCTCGCCGCGCCGCATGGCGCGCAGCCGCGCGACGCCGAGCGCGATCGCGTCGCCGAGCGCGGTGCCCTCGCCGGCGAGGCCGATGAAGGTCTGGTCCACCATGCGCGTCACCGCCCCGAGGTCGAAGGTCAGCGGCGCCTGCACGTAGGCCTTCGAGCCGAACACGATGAGGCCGACGCGGTCGCCGGCGCGGCCGGCGATGAACGCGCGCGCGGTGCGGCTCATGACCTCGAATCCCATGCCGCCGCCGGGGACCGGGTCGCCCATGCTGCCCGAGACGTCGAGCGCGAGCAGCATGCTGCGCCCGCTCTGCGGCACTTCGACCGGCGCCCCGACCCACTGCGGCCGGCACGCCGCCGCGACCAGCATCGACCAGGCGGCGAGCGCGAGTACCGTGCGTACGCCGACGCGCGCGCGGGCGCCGGCCTGCCAGGCGCGCGCCGCGGACAGGAACGGCACCCGCAGCGGCGCCGCGAACGTGGCCGCGGGCGGCGCCAAGCGCGCCGCGAGCCACGGCAGGACGATCGCGGCGGCGACGAAGGGCCAGGCGAACTCGAGCATCGGCGCCGCCCCTAGAGCACCGCGCGCAGCCAGCCGCGCGCCGCCGCGCGAAGCTCGGCCGCGTCGCCCGGCGCAGCGGGTGGGCGGTACGGCGCTTCGGTGAGTGCCTCGCCGAGCGTGGCGAAGCGGCCGGGCACGCGGTCGCGCGCCTCGAGGAATTCGACCCACGCCGCGCCGTGCAGCCCGGCGGCCTCGTGCTGCGGGAAGCGCTCGAGGGCGGCCGCGCGCAGCAGCTGCGAGACCTCGGCGGGGCTGACGCAGGCCCCGAGCGCCGCCAACAGGCGCCGGCGCCGCCGCAGGCGCCGCCACACGGCGGGCCCGTAGCGCAGCGCGAGCGCGGCGAGCACGGCGGCCGCCAGCAGGGCGAGCCACCAGCCCGGCGCGAGCGGCCACCACGGCGGCGCGGGTGGCGGATGCAGGTCGCGCAGCCGCGCGGCGAGCTCGGGGTCCGGGATCATCGCATCGCGCCGCGAGCGATCATTGCAGGACGCCCGGGGCGAATGGCCGCTCGAGCGCGGCCAGCAGATCCTCGCCGGTGGCCACCGCGCGCCAGCGCACGCCGGGCTGCACGGCGAAGCGCGCCAGCCGCGCGCGCCGCAGCGCGACCTCGCGCGCGTGCGCCGCGCGCACCTCGGCGCGCGCGGTGTCGAGCATCAGGTGCTCGCGGCCGTCGGTCAGCGGATAGCGCCCCGGCGGCGGCAGGCGGAGCTCCAGCGGATCGAACACCCACAGCAGGTCGACCTCGCCGCGCGCGCGCAGCAGCCTCAGCGCGCCGGCGAGCGCCGCGTCGGCGTCGGCGAAGTCGGACACCACCACGAAGCGCGTGCCGGCGGCGGCTTCGCCCGCCGCGCGCGCGGCGAGCGCGTCCAGCGAGGATGCCGCTTCCGGCAATCCCTCATGCTCTTTCTCCGAGAGTACGGTACAAAGCGCCCGCGTCGAGCCTTCCGCCGCGCCGGTGCGCACGCTCGCGCCGCGTGCGCCGGCCACCAGCGCACCGAAGCGGTCGCCGCCCGCGGCCGCCGCCCAGCCGGCGAGCGCGGCGAGCTCGGCGGCGACGACCGACTTGAACGCGGCGCGCGTGCCGAAGTGCATCGGCGCGCGCTGGTCGACGATGCAGTAGAGGTCGTTGCCGCGCTCTAGCTGGAACAGCTTGGTGTGCGCGCGCCCGGTGCGCGCCGTGACGCGCCAGTCGATGCGCCGCACGTCGTCGCCCGGCGAATAGGGCCGCGACTCGGCGTAGTCCATGCCCTGGCTGCGCGCCGCGGACGCCTGCGCCGCTTCGTGCCGCTCGGCGTCGAGCGAAAGCAGCCTGCGCATCTCGGCGCCGTAGCGCCGCAGGCCGAGCAGCGCCGCGTGCTCCGGGCGCACGCCGCGCGGTGTCACGGCACCGGCACCCGCGCGAGCAGGCGCGCGATGATCTGGTCGGCGCCGACGCCGTCGGCGCGAGCCTGGTAGCTCAGCATCAGGCGGTGGCGCAGCACGTCCGGGGCGACCGCGTGGATGTCCTCGGGCGAAACGTAGTCGCGCCCGGCGAGCCAGGCGTGCGCGCGCGCCGCGCGGTCCAGCCCGACCGTGGCGCGCGGGCTCGCACCTAGCCGCAGCAGCGGCGCGAGCTCCGCGTCGTAGGCGCCGGGCTCGCGCGTCGCCAGCACCAGCTCGACGATGTACTGCTCGAGCGCGCGCGCCATGTGCAGCGCGAGCGCCGCGCGCCGGGCGCCGAACACCTGCGCCGCGGACGCGATCGCCGCCGCCGGCGCGCGCCGCGCGTCGCCGGACAGCGTCTCTCGCGCCTCCGCCAGCGCGAGCTGCAGGATCGCGTGCTCGGCGTCGGGCGCGGGATAACCGACCTGGACGTGCAGCAGGAAACGGTCGAGCTGCGACTCGGGCAGCGGATAGGTGCCGTCCTGCTCGATCGGGTTCTGCGTCGCCATGACCATGAACAGCTCCGGCAGCGGATAGGTCGCGCGGCCGACGCTGACGTGGCGCTCCTCCATCGCCTCGAGCAGCGCCGATTGCACCTTGGCGGGCGCGCGGTTGATCTCGTCGGCGAGCACCAGGCTGCGGAACACCGGCCCGGGGCGGAACTCGAAGGTCCCGGTCTCGGCGCGGAACACCTCGGTGCCGGTGATGTCGGCCGGCAGCAGGTCGGGGGTGAACTGGATGCGATGGAAGTCGGCTTCCAGCAGCTCGGCGAGCGTCTTGACCGCGGTCGTCTTGGCCAGCCCCGGCACGCCTTCGACCAGCACGTGCCCGTCGCACAGCAGCGCGATCAGCAGCCGCTCGGTCAGCGCGGGCTGGCCGACCACGCGCGCGTCGAGCGCCGCGGCGATCGAGGCAAAGACCTCGCGCGGCGGGGCCTGCGCGAGGTCGCCGCCGGAGGAGGTCGAGCAGGGGATGTCCCGCAGCATGGGGCCGGCACGCTCCCGCGGATGCGAACACCGGGGACGGTGACACATCCACGTGCCGTGAACAAGGGCCGCGCCGGAATATTCCGCGGCGGCTTACGCCGCCCTGGAGGAGGCCAGGTGGTACCAGTCGATGCGCCGCGTCGTCATCATGACGGCCGCCAGCAGGGCGAACAGCAGCAGCGTGCCGCCCAGCAGGGCGTAGTCCTCGGCCTGGAGCAGCGCATAGAGCATCGCGTACAGCGCGGCGAGGGCGGCGCCGAAGGCGAGGCCGGTTCTTGCGCTGCGCAGGACGCGCACCAGGTAGCCGGCGATGAGGCCGGCGCAGGCGAGGGTGGCGAGGGCGTAGGCGGCGGCGAAGGCGATGTGCTCGGAGAGCGCGGTGAGGAGGAGGAAGAACATCGCCAGCGCGAGGCCGACGAAGGCGTACTGGATCGGGTGGATGGCGAGGCGCCGCAGCAGCTCGAACAGCAGGAAGGCGGCGAAGGTTAGGCCGATGAAGAGGAAGCCGTACTTCGAGGCGCGCTCGAGCTTCTGGTACAGGCCCGCGGGCTGGACGAAGGACACCGCGAGCGCCTGCTTGTCCGAGACGCCCGGCGCGGCGTAGCGCGAGACCTGCCAGCGGGCACTGAAGCCCTGCGCCCCGATCTCGTGGCTGAGCGGCAAAAAGCGCCCGCCGAAGGACGGATGCGGCCAGCCGGAGCGCATCGTCACGCCGGTGTCGCTCCCCAGCGGCGCGAGGGCGAAGGCCTCGGAGCCCGCGATCTCGATCGAGAAGGTGAACTGCAGCGACTGCGCCTGCGCCGCGCGCAGCTCCGGCAGCTCGGCGTGCACGCCGCCCGCCGCGGCGGCGCCGTCGCCCGGGCCGGGCAGAAAGCCGTGCTCCCGGCCGCCGATCACGAGCGCCGACACGCTGCGGATGCCGCCCGGGTCGGTGACGCCGATGACGAGGCGCGGCGTGCCCCACTTGATGCGGCCCGTAGTATCGGCGAGGCCGAAGTTCGCCGGCAGGCGCAGGCGGCCGCGCGCCATCGCGGTCGCGCTGTAGAGCCGCGCCTTGTAGATGCCGCGCGCCTTTTCGCCTACCTGGGCGCTGATCTGCCAGGCGACGGACTCCGCCGGCAGCCGCAGCAGCCGCGACACCGTGCGCTCGGTGCGGCGCACGCGCGGCTTGCCGTCGATCGTCTCGCGCACCACTTCGGTCCGGGTGCGCTCGTAGGGCACGGCGAGATAGGGGCCGGCGAGCGTCTGGCGCCCGCCCCAGCCGTGCGCGATGCCGGTGACCGCCTCGTCGCGGCGCGCCTGGCGCTCGGCGATCAGTCCCTGGATCATCGTCACCGGCACGAACAGCGCCAGGGCGAGCAGCGCGATGACGGCGGGCTTCGCGGCGGCGGCGAGCTTCATGGCATCCCCCTGAGTTGGTCGGGGAGAGCTTGGCCGGACAATCTGGCAAGTCCCGGGCGCATCGCGCACAACCGCGGGCGAAGTATGGTCGCGCGCGGATTCGCTATCATCCGCCAAGGAGGCGAACGCAGATGACGTTGAAACGAGCCAGGGGCCCCGCCGGTACGTTCGTCGTGCTCGAGCACACGTCCAGGATCCTCAAGGGCAACCCGCTCGGCGACCCGCACGTGAGGAAGGTCGGGGTGTGGCTGCCGCCGCAGAACGATTTGGGCGCGAGCGGCGGCAAGGGCAAGCGCTTCCCGGTGCTGTACGACCTGGTCGGCTTCACCGGCTCGGGGCTCGCGCACGCGAACTGGAAGCCTTTCGGCGAAAACGTGCCCGAGCGCGCGGCGCGGCTGATCCGCGAGCAGAAGATGGGACCGGCGATCATCGTTTTTCCGGACTGCTTCACCGCGCTCGGCGGCAATCAGTACGTCAACTCCTCCGCGATCGGCGACTACGCGGACTACCTGACGCGCGAGATCATTCCCTTCGTCGAGCGCGAGTTCCGCACGCTTGCGGGCAGGGAGCACCGCGGCTGCTTCGGCAAGTCCTCCGGCGGCTACGGCGCGATCCTTCACGGCATGAAGTATTCGAAGTACTGGGGCGCGGTCGCCGACCACTCGGGGGACGCCTACTTCGACTTCGTTTACTGGCACGACTGGCCCAACACCCTCAACGAGCTCGCCAAGCACCGCCTGCCCAAGCGCAAGCCCGGCCCGCAGAAAATCCCCCGCAACAGAAAACTGGAAGCGGGACTGGACGATGGCCGCATCAGGCGCTTTCTGCAGCAGGTGTGGAAGAAGGAGAAGGTATCGGGCAGGGAGGGCCTCGCCCTGATGAACCTGTGCATGGCCGCCACCTACGACCCCGACCCGCGGGCACCGAACGGCTTTCGCATCCCTTTCAACGCCGAGACGGGCGAGGCGATCGAGGCGCGCTGGCGCAACTGGCGGCGCCACGACCCGATCAACCTTGTTGCAAAGCACAAGGCCAGCCTCAAGTCGCTGCGCGGGATCTACGTCGACTGCGGCTGGCGCGACCAGTACCACATCCACTACGGCGCGCGCCTCCTGTCGCAGCGCCTGGCCCAGGCGGGCATCAGGCACCGCTACGAAGAGTTCGACGACGACCACTCCGACATCGACTACCGGATGGACGTCAGCCTGCCGTTCCTATATCGGGCCCTGATGCGCTGAGCGGACGGACCGTGGTACATTGGCGGCGCAGGATCTCAAGAGTATGCGAACACTGGTCCCTTTTACCGCCAAAAGCGGCTCCTTAGTGGCAGTCGATTCCCTTCCTTGATCATCGTGCCCGAAGCGGGCTCGGACAGACTCGCACAAACGCATCAATTTCAGGAGCAGGAACGATATGCCGACAGGTACCGTTAAGTGGTTCAACGACGCGAAGGGTTTCGGATTCATTACGCCGGATGACGGCGGCAAGGATCTGTTCGCGCATCACAGCTCGATCGAAGGCTCGGGCTTCAAGTCGCTGCAGGAAGGGCAGAAGGTCTCTTTCGAGGTGACGCAGGGACAGAAGGGGCCGGCGGCGGCGAACATCAAGCCGGTCTGAAGCTCAAAGGCCGCAACAGCGGGGCTGCTATAATGCGGCCTCGCAGTTGGACCCATTCAAAAGCTGGCCGCGGCCAGCTTTTTTGTTTCTGGAAACCCTCAAGTGATCGTCGCCTCCGGCATCGCCATGCAGTTCGGGGCCAAGCCCCTTTTCTCCGACGTCTCGGTCAAGTTCGGCGGCGGCAACCGCTACGGCCTGATCGGGGCCAACGGCTGCGGCAAGTCGACCTTCATGAAGATCCTGGGCGGTGAGCTGGAGCCGAGCGCAGGGACGGTGGCGATCGATTCCAACGAGCGGGTGGGAAGGCTGCGGCAGGACCAGTTCGGCTACGAGAGCGAGCGGGTGCTCGACGTGGTGCTGATGGGGCACGCCGAGATGTGGGCCGCGATGCGCGAGCGCGACGCGATCTACGCCGACCCGGACGCGGGCGAAGCCGAGTTCCTGCGCGCGGCCGAGCTGGAGGCGAAGTACGCCGAGTATGGCGGCTACACGGCGGAGGCGCGCGCCGGCGAGCTGCTGCTCGGCCTCGGGGTGCCGGTGGCACAGCACGAGGGGCCGATGAGCGCGGTGGCGCCGGGCTGGAAGCTGCGCGTGCTGCTGGCGCAGGCGCTGTTCGGCGACCCGGACATCCTGCTGCTCGACGAGCCGACCAACAACCTGGACCTCAACAGCATCCGCTGGCTCGAGGAGGTGCTCAACGCGCGCTCGAGCACGATGGTGATCATCTCGCACGACCGGCACTTCCTGTCGAGCGTGTGCACCCACATGGCCGACGTCGACTACGGCGGCATCCGGGTCTACCCGGGCAATTACGACGACTACATGGAAGCCTCGGCGATGGCGAAGCAGCAGGTGGAGAACGCCAACGCGCGCGCCAAGGACCGCATCGCCGACCTCGAGGAGTTCGTGCGCCGCTTCCGCGCCCACAAGGCCAAGGCGCGCCAGGCGACTTCGCGCATGAAGCAGATCGAGAAGCTCAAGGTGGAGGACGTCAAGCCCTCCAGCCGGCAGTACCCCTTCATCCGCTTCCTGGTCGACCCGAAGGAGAAGCTGCACCGGCTCGCTCTCGAGGCGAAGGGGCTGGGCAAGGGTTATGCGCAGGGAAAACCTCTGTTCGAAAAGCTGAATCTGTCGATCGAGGCGGGCGAGAAGGTGGCGATCATCGGCCCCAACGGCATCGGCAAGACCACGCTGCTGCGCTGCCTGGCCGGCAAGCTCGCGCCCGACGCCGGCAGCGTGAAGTGGGCCGAGAAGGCGCGCCAGGGCTACTGGCCGCAGGACCCGGCCGACGAGTTCAAGGCCGACGAGACGCTCAGCGACTGGATGAGCCGCTGGCGTCTGAAGGACCGCGCCCAGGACGAGCAGATCGTGCGCGCGACCCTCGGCCAGCTCTTGTTCTCGGGCGACGAGCAGAAGAAATCGCTCAAGGTGATCTCGGGCGGCGAGGGCCAGCGCATGCTGATCGGCCGCCTGGTGCTGCAGATGCCCAACGTGATGCTGCTCGACGAGCCGACCAACCACCTCGACATGGAGTCGATCGAGTCGCTCAACGGCGCGCTCGACCGGTACCCCGGCACGCTTATCTTCGTCTCGCACGACCGCGAGTTCGTGTCCTCGCTCGCCACGCGCGTGATCGAGCTCAGGCCGGCCGAACCCGGCGCGCCGGCGGAGGTGATCGACTTCCGCGGCAGCTACGAGGAATACCTGGCCGGCGCGGGCGCAGCACTGGCTGCTGCCTAGCCGCGGCCAAGGGGAGGCTTCAGGCCCGCACCACCGCCGCCGGCCGCGGCTCGCCCGCCGCATCCAGCACGTACGCGTAGGCTTCCTTCATCTTCAGGTTGCCGCTGTCGGTATAGACCAGGAAACGCCTGCCGTCGGTACGGGTCTTGACGATGCCGTAGGCGGTGCGGCTGAAGCCGTAGAAGGCGCCGCGCTTCTTCGATTTCTTCGCGTCGGTCAGCCGCGACCAGCCTTCTTCGTTGAAGAACGCGACCAGCTCGGTGACGAACACCAGCGGCTCGGCGACGCGCGAGCACTTGCCGAGCGCCCCCATCAGGGTCGCCCTTGGGTGGATGTACTCCTTGCGCGCGCTTTCGTCGCCGCTCGAGACCACGTTGACGACCGGCGACACGGCCTGCATGAACGCGCCCGAGAAGTCCGCCGATCCGTGGTGCGGGACCTTGAATATCTCGGACCTGAGCTGGACGCTTCCCTGCTGCTGCGCCCGAACGAGGAAGCGGCTCGCTTCGTCATTGAGGTCGCCCGAGAACAGGTAGCTGAAGCCGCCGTAGACGAGACGGAAGACGATCGAATGGCCGTTGATGGTGTGCGAGGCCGAGTGTCCCTTGAATCCCGCGGTTCCGGTATCCAGCGACTCGTGGCCGATGCGGGGCCCTTTTGGCGGCTCGCCGAGAAACCTGAGCGCCGGCTTGCCGCCGACCTGTTCCTCGATCGGGCCCAGCACTTCGATGTGCAGGTCTGTCGCCTTGAAGAAGTCGAACGCGTCGTCGTCCCCGAGCTTCAGGCGCCGGAACTCGATCTTGCGTTGCTTGTCGTAGGCGGCGAGCGCCTTCTTCCATTTCCTGAAGGGCAGATTCATCTCCGCGTCCGGGACCTGAAGCAGGTCGCTTTCGAGGCCGGTGAGGTAGAGCTCGCCGTCCTTCTTCGCCGTGGCGCCGAGCAGCCTGGTGTCGGGCAGGCTCTTACCGGCGCGTTTCGACGGGCGCTTGACCAGCCCGTTGTGGTACACGCGCCGGGGCCGGATGAAGATGCGCTTCTCCACGCGCTTGTGGTGCTCGGAGTCGTGGATTTCGACCAGGCCGGAGAAGTGGTCGGCGTCACCGTGGGTCACGAGCATGCACTCGATGTCCTTCGGCGCGTCCTCGCTCGTGCCGCGGAAGCGGCCGGCGAGATAGCGCGCGAACATCTGGTTGTCGCCGCCGTCGACCAGGATCACCTTGCCGTCGGGCGACTCGATGACCGCGGCGTCGCCCTGCTGCACGTCGATGAAGTTGACGCGCAGGACCTCGTTCTGCTCCCGCGGGCGCACCAGGTCCGTCGCTTTCAGGCCGGAGGATTTCGTCGGCTCCAGGTAGGCGGTGATCTCGCGCGCGATGACGCTGCCGTCCTTCTCCTGGCGGTATTCGAGCGCCTTGATCTCGAGCCGCTTGGCCGATTGCGCGACGACGGTGATCTCGTCGCCCCAGGCCACTGTGCGCAGCAGTTTCTTGCGCCCCTTCTCGCGGAACACGTCCGCCAGGTCGACCGCGATCACCGCTTGCTGGGCCATGAGACCTCCTTGCCGGGTGGCTGCCTCGCGGCCACGATAAACCCGCCACGCCGCGCCTCGCAATCCCCGCCCGGCCTGCGCCGGACAACCGGATAAAGACCCGCAGGCGCGCCGCCGGGCCACGCGTTGTGAAGCCGTTTTCGCGCGCGTAGACTTGGTTCACCGCATCCGCGCGATTCCACGCCGACGCACTCCCTGTCTCGGAGGCAACATGGAATACGTGATAGTCACCTTCCCCACGCAGCGCCTGGTCTACATCGACGACGAGGAAAACGGCTACACCAACGACGTGCTGCGCGTCGACGCCGGCACGCACGTGTTCACGCTCGGCAACCTCGCCAACTTCCGCCCCGCGTCGCGTACGGTGACGGTCAAGGGCACGTCGGTGCTCGAGCCGCTGGAGATCAAGTTCTTCCGCAAGGAGAGCGCGTGAAGCGCGCGCTGCTCGCCGCGCTGCTGCTCCTGCTCGGGGCCTGCGCGTCGTTTCCGGAGAACCCGCACCTCGAGCACTATGCGAAGGACGCCGGCTACCGCTTCGAGCGCCTGCAGCACGCCGGCAACAGCGACTCGCTGTTCGTCATCGTCACCTTCTCCGGCGGCGGCACGCGCGCCGCGGCGCTCGCCTACGGCGTGCTCGAGGCGCTGCGCGACACGTCGATCGAGTGGCAGGGCCACAGGGAGTCGCTGCTCGACGAGGTGGACGTCATCTCGTCGATCTCCGGCGGCAGCTTTCCCGCCGCATACTACGCGCTGCGCGGGAGGAAGACCTTCGACGAGTTCCCGGACAAGTTCCTCTACCGCCCGATCCAGGACGACCTGCTGCGGCTCGCGCTGACGCCGACCAACTGGTTCAGGCTCGCCGCGCCGTCCTTCGGCCGCAGCGACCTGGCGGCCGAGTTCTACGACCGCGAGGTATTCGGCGGCGGCACCTACGCCGACGTCATCGCGCGCAACCGCCGGCCGTTCGTGGTGCTCAACGCGACCGACATGACCACCGGCGCGCAGTTTCCGTTCATCCAGGACGAGTTCGACCTGCTGTGCTCGGACCTGGCGCGGGTGCCGCTCGCGCGCGCGGCGGCGTCCTCGTCGGCGTTCCCGGGCGGGCTCACCGCGCTCACCTTCCGGAACTACGCCGGCAGCTGCGGCTACCGCCAGCCCGCCTGGGTCGCGCTCGCCGCGAACGACCACGACTCGCGCGTCAACGCGCGGCGCACCGCGCGCGCGGAAACCCGGCTCTCGCTCGCCGCGCCGGGGCCGGCGCGGCCCTACATCCACCTCACCGACGGCGGCGTCGCCGACAACATCGGCCTGCGCGGGCCGCTCGAGGCGATCGCTTCGGTCGATCATCCCTGGAGCGTGCTGCGGCTGATCAACGGCAAGAAGGTGGACAGGCTGGTGGTGATCGTGGTGAACGCCGCCACCAGCCCGGCGACCGAGCGCGACAAGAGCGCGAGCGTTCCCGGCCTGGTCGACACGCTCACCACCGCGGCCACCGTGCCGCTCGACAACTACTCCTTCGACACCGTCGAGCTGCTGGGCAAGACGCTGGAGGAGTTCAACGCCGACGCGCGGCTGGTCGAGGGCTGCAACCGGCTTTCGGCGGCGAAGGGCGAGCAGTGCGCGCTGCGGCTGCGCTCGCCGCACAAGGTCGAGGTCTATCCGGTCCAGGTGGCGTTCGAGTACATCACGGGGCGCGAGGAGCGCGACTGGTTCAGGAACCTGCCGACGAGCTTCAAGCTGCCGCCCACGACCATCGACCGGCTGCGGGCCGTGGGAAGGCGGCTGCTCGCCGAGGACCCGCAGTTCAAGAACCTGCTGCAGGCGCTGCACGGCTGCCTCGCGCCGCAGGGCGGCGCCTGCTAGCGATCGCAGGGGCCGCGCGCGGCGGGAACTGCACCGGCTTCAGTCCGGCTTCGGGTGGCGCCGGAAGAAGTCGAGGATGACTCGATTGGCGCTCCAGCCGCGGACCATCGGGCCGATAACGCCCTCGCCGAAATAGGCCCATCCGCCGGGCCAGACGTGGCCGCCGCCCACCGTGCGTATCAGTTCGGTGTCCGCCCTGCAGCCCGCCCAGCGGATGCGCTCCGTCCTCACGCGCGGCTCGCTCGCCATAGCCTGCGCCGCGTCCTCGGACTTGCAGCCGTTGATCGCGGCCCAGACGCGCATCGACGCCTCGACCGAGATCTTCGACATGCCGTCGCGCTGGGCGCAGGCCGCCTTGCCGCCGTCGTAGGGCCAGCATGGGTCCGCGGTGCCGTGGATCTGGAGGACGGGCAGCGGGCGCGCCGGCGCGCAGGACGACGTGGTCGCGTACTGGTTCGCGCCGCCGAGCGCCGCGATGGCGGCGATGCGGTCCGCCATCTGGCAGGCGAGGCGGTGGCTCATCGCGCCGCCGTTGGAAAGACCGGTGGCATACACCCGGCGCGGATCGACGGCGATCCAGCGCGAGAGATCGTCGAGCAGGGCGCGGAAATAGGCGATGTCGTCGACGCGGTCCTTGCACGCGCGGCCGCTGACGCACTGCCAGCCCTCGGCGCCGCCGCCGGCGTTCCAGGTGCGCACCTTCGCAAGCAGCCGCGAAGCGGTGCCGTTCGGATAGACGACGGCCACGCCTTCGCGGCCCGCCATCGCGCCCAGGCAGTCGCGGCTCGCGATGTCGCCGCCGGGACACGAGGTCCGCGCCGCCGCGCGCGAATTGCCGCCGCCGCCGTGGATCGCGAGCACCACGGGCACCGGCCGCGCGGGGGCGTACTCCGAAGGCAGACGAACGTCGTAGGAACGGTGCTCGAAGCCGGGCAGCTCGCAGCTCAGCGCCGCGCCCGGCTTCGCGTCCGCCGGCGCGCAGGCCTGCGGCTGCGCGCTCGCGCACGCGCCAAGCGCGAAGGCCGACGCCAGCAGCGAGGCGAAGGCGAGGGCGCCGCGGCGCGCGCCGGCGGGCGGGTGTAGGCTAGGCGCCGCGGCCGGCGCGGGAGCCGGGGAGGAGGACAGGATGACTGCATGTTTCATCGTGCGAGCCCAGGTGCTGGAACCGATGATCGAGGACGCCTTCGACCGCTGGTACGGCGAGGAGCACCTGCCCGACGCGCTCAAGGCGTTCGGTGCGCGGCGCGCCTGGCGCGGTTGGAGCGACGCCGACGCCTCGGTGCACTACGCATTCTACGAGTTCGAAGACGCCGCGCGCGCGCGGGCGATCGAGGGCTCGGAGGCGCTGCGAAAGCTGGTGGCCGAGTTCGACCGCGCCTGGGGCGACAAGGTCAAACGCAGCCGCGACATCGTCGAGGCGGTGCAGACGGTCGTCGGCTGAGGAACGGGAGCCATGAGCAAATTTCGCTGGCTTGGGCCCGGCCTCGCGCTCGCGCTGCTTCTGGGCGGCTGCGCGGGCGGGACCCGCGTGGTCCAGCCCGAGAGCGCCGCCGAGCACCTCGAGCGCGGCAACGAGGCGCTCGCGAGCGGCGACCACGAGCGCGCGGCGGCGGAGTACGGCGAGGCGATCCGGATCGACCCCGAGTACGCCTTCGCCTACTACGACCGCGGCAACCTGCGCCTGTCGGCGAACGACCTCGACGGCGCGATCGCGGACTACAACGCCGCGATCCGGCTGGTGCCCGATCTGGCCTACGCCTACGTCAACCGCGGCAACGCCTGGATGAGAAAGGACGAGTACGCGCGGGCGATCGGCGACTACGACCGCGCGATCCGGCTCAAGCCGCAGTTCGCGCCCGCGTACCGCAACCGCGGCAGCGCGCGGCTCGCGCGGCGCGAGTACCGGCGCGCGGTCGCCGACCTCGAGCAGGCGATCCGGCTCGACTCGCGCAACGCGGGCGCGCTCGACTCGCTCGCCTGGATCCTCGCGACCTGCCCCGAGGACGCGCTGCGCGACGGCAAGCGCGCGGTGCGCCTGGCCTGGGACGCTGCCTCGCTGACCGAGTGGCGCAACCCCGTGTTCCTCGGCACGCTCGCCGCGGCTTACGCCGAGAGCGAGCGCTTCGACGAGGCCGAGCGCTGGCAGCGCCGCGCGCTCGATCTGATTCCCGCCGGGGCGCCCGCCGAGGCGGCGGCCAGACAGCGGCTCGCGCTCTACCGCGCGGGCAAGCCGCTGCGGGAATGAGCGGCGGCCTCGTGGACAGCAAGGCGCAACAGCCGCGACCGCGCGTGCGACCGAAGAAAAAGCACCGCTAGCGCCGCCGCGCCAGCACTTCGATCGGGATGATGCGCGACTCGGCCACACCGCGCGAGATGTTGGCCATCGCCGCGCGCGCGTCCTCGGCGTGGATCAGGATCACGGCGCGGTGCGGTGGCTTTTCGCCGCGGGCGACGATCTCGCGCGAGCGCGCGCCGAAGGCCATCGCCTCCTTCTCGGTGGTGCGAAAGCGCGCGATCTCGAAGCCGGCGGATTCGAGGCCGCGCCGCGTCTCCTCGGGCGTGACGAGGAAGCTCGCCTCGGCGTTCGCGGCCCAGGCCGTCGGGTAGTCCACCTCGGGGCCGGCGCCCCTGGCGATCTCGGACAGCACCAGCCAGCCGCCGGGCTTGAGCACGCGGCGGATCTCGCGGTAGAAGGCGTCCTTGTCGGCGATGTTCATCGACACGTTCATCGAGAAGGCGCCGTCGAAGCTCGCGTCCGCGAACGGCATCGCGAGCGCGTCGCCCTGCTCGAAGCGCACCTTGTCGCCGAGGCCGACCCGGCCGCTCAAGTGGCGCGCGACGTCGCAGAACTCGGCCGTGAGGTCGATGCCGGTGACGCGGCAGCCGAAGCGGCTGTGCATGTAGCGCGCCGGGCCGCCGATGCCGCTGCCGATGTCGAGCAGGTGGTGGTCGGGCTCGACCTCGAGCGCGTCGGCGATCTCCTTGGTCGCCTCGAGGCCGCGGGTATGGAACTGGTCGTAGGGCGCAAGCGCCTCCAGGCTCGGGCGCTGCGGGTCGGCGCCGTCCTCGGCCAGCGCCGCCTCGAGCCGCTCGAGCAGGCTGCCGCGGCCGTAGTGGCCGGTGATGTTGCGCTCTGAGCTCATCGAGCCCCGATACTACTAGCGCCGCGCCGCGGTGAGCAGCAGCTCGTTCGGCCCTTCCCAGCCGGCGGCGGTGTCGAAGGCGCCGAGGCGCTCGGCCATCGCCGTCCACGCCGCTTCGCGCCCGGCGGGTTCGAGGCCGGCCAGGATCTGCTGGATCGGGCTCGCCGAGGCGCGCACGAAGTCGAGGTAGGCCCGCGCGCTGGCAAGCCTGAACGGCGCGCTCATTTTGGTCGTCGCCACGTCGCGGAAGCCGGCGGCGCGGAACAGGCCGTCGATCAGCCCCGGCTTGCCCAGGCTCAGCAGGCCGCCCGGCCGGTAAGGGTCCTGCAGCGGCAGGCCCGCGTGCTGCAGGGCGGTCGCCATCAGGGTGGCGACGCAGGGGTTCGCCTGCGGAGTAGAAAAGACCATGGTGCAGATCCCGCCGCCGGGCTTGAGCGCGCGGTGCATCTCGCGCAGGCCCTGCAGCGGATCGGGAAAGAACATCAGGCCGAGCCGGCAGACGGCGGCGTCGAAACCGGCCTCGTCCACCCCGAGCCGCTCGCCGTCGGCCACCTGCGTGCGCACGTTGCGATGGCCCGCCCGTTCGGCGTTGGCGCGCGCGAATTCCAGGATGGCGGGCGACAGGTCGGTCGCCAGCACGGATCCATGCGGGCCGACGCGCTCGGCGATGTCGAGCGTCTGGTCGCCGGCGCCCGCCGCGACGTCGAGCACGCGCGCGCCGCGCGCCACGCCAGCCATGCCGAGCATCGCGTCGGTGGCGGCACGCAGCCATTGCCGGATGCTGGGCGCGTGCTCGTTCCAGCCCTGCGCGGCGATCTGCCATTGCTGCAGCGTGGCGCGCTTGAAGCCCTGCGAGTCGAATTCGGCGACCTGGTTCACGAACGTCTCCCTATGTCATGATTGACGAGCGAACGCTAACCGCTGCAGGGCGGCCGGCGGAAGCCGCAACGCTGCATAACGGGACCGCATTCGCGCATAGCTCGCCGTGTTCGACTGGGACGACCTTCGTTACTTCCTCGCGGTTGCGCGGCACGGCAGCACGCTGGCAGCTGGGCGCGCGCTCAAGGTGAACCAGTCCACCGTGCAGCGCCGGCTGACCGAGCTCGAGCGGCGCACCGGCAGGAAGCTCGCGCGCCGCCACGCCAGCGGCTACCGCCTGACCGAGCTCGGGCGGGAGATGGTCGCCCACGCCGAAGGCGTCGAGCGCGCGGTGCTCGCGTTCGAGCAGCACCTCGGCCGGACCGGGCGCGACGCGGTCGGCGTCATCCGCGTCACCTGCCCGGAGCCGATCGTGTTCCGCATCACGCAGTCGTCGCTGCTGGAGCGCTTTCGCGCCCGCTACCCGGAGTTCCGGGTCGAATTCGTGATGAGCGACAAGTACCTCGACCTGTCGAAGGGCGAGGCCGACGTCGCGCTGCGCTCGGGCGACACGGACGACGGCGAGCTGGTCGGGCGCAAGCTCGCGGATTCGGTCTGGGCGGTCTACGCGAGCCGGCGCTACGTCGAGCAGCACGGCAGGCCCGAGCGGGTCGAAGACCTCAACCGGCATTTCGTGGTGGGGCTCGACGAGACCATGGCCAAGCACCGCGCGGCGACCTGGCTCGCCCGGGTCGCGCCCGAGGCGAAGGTCGTGGCGCGCAACAACAGCATTCTGGGTCTGGTGTACGCGGTGAAATCCGGCATCGGCCTGGCGCCGCTGCCGACCGCGCTGGGCGATTCGGAGCCCGACCTGGTGCGGGTGCTCGGTCCGATTGCGGACCTCGCGCGCATCTGGCGCATCCTTGCCCATCCCGACGTGCGGCGCACGCCCAGAGTGGCGGCGCTGTTCGATTTTCTGAGCGAAGAGATCGAGACGCTGCGGCCGATCCTCACCGGCTAGCCGTGCAGAAAGGGCGACCCGGGGCGGCGGGACGAGCGGCGGCGATCGACCCGCGCGGTCAGGTCCTAGCGCCGGGAAACGCCACCGTGACGCGCAGGCCCTTTCCGTCCGGGCCTTCGCCGAGCGCGACCTTCGCGCCGTGGAGCGCGGCGACGCGCTCGACGATCGACAGTCCCAGCCCGCTGCCGCTCGGCTCGGTGCCGAGGATGCGGTAGAAGCGCTCGCCCACCCGCGCGCGCTCCTCGGGCGGGATGCCGGGGCCCTGGTCGCTGACCGAGAGCGTGGCGCCCCGCGTCTCGACCCGCACGCTGCCGCCGGCGGGGCCGTAGTGCACCGCGTTGTCGATCAGGTTGCGCAGCAGAACGGCGATCAGCTCGGGATGGCCCTCGATGCGCGCGGCGTCGTCGCCGGCGAGCTCG
>DATFMS010000173.1:0-2648 GCA_035266805.1 Burkholderiales bacterium
GCAGGGGGCCGCCGTAGAGGTCGGCCGCGCGCGCCAAGGCTTTGGCGCTGCCCTCGGTGAGCGCCCGCTCGAACGCCGCCACGTCGACCGACACGGTCTCGGCATCGAGCCGCGCCGCCGCGCGGTCGACGACGAGCGGCGCCAGCCCGGTGGCGGCGAAGGCCCGCCGCAACTCGGCGAGGGCCTGGCGCAGGCTGCCACGGGCCTGCTCCTCGCCCCGGTCGCTCCACAGCAGGCCCATCAGGGATTCGCGGCTGCAGGGCATGCCCGGGGCGAGCGCCAGCCGGGCGAGCAGCGCCTGCGTCTTGCGCCCCTTGAGCGCGATCGGCCCACCCGGGGAAAGCCGCGCCTCGAAGCTGCCGAGCAGGGAAATTTCGAGCTTCGCCATGGGTTCGTCGATCCTGGCCGCACCACCGGAGGTCGTGCCCTATGCAGTTTAACAGCTTTTCGGCGAAAAGGGGCGGCCGGCGGACGCGGCTACTTGATCGCGCCCACGGTAAAGCCGGCGACGAAGCGGCTGACGAAGAAATTGTACAGCACCGCGATCGGCAGGCTGACGATCAGGCAGGCGCCCATCAGCGAGCCCCAGAAGTAGACGTCGCCGCGCACCAGGAAGGTCGGGACGCCGACGCTGACGGTGTAGTTCCTCGACGTGGTGATGAAGGTGAGCGCGTAGACGAACTCCTGCATCACCAGGGTGAACGCGAAAATGACGACGGTCAGGATGCCGGCCGTGGAGACCGGGATGACCACCTTGACGAAGGCGCCGAAGCGGCTCAGGCCGTCGATCATCGCCGCCTCCTCGAGGTCGCGCGGGATCGCCTTGAAGAACCCCATCAAGAGCCAGGTGCAGAACGGCACGGTGAAGCTGGGGTAGACCAGCACCAGGGAATAGAGCGAGTCCTGCAGGCCGAGCACCGCGATCACGCGCGAGAAGGGAATGAACAGGATGGTCGGCGGCACGAGATAGGTGAGGAAGATGCCGATCGCCAGGTGCTGCGACCAGCGGCCGGGCAGCCGCGCCAGGCTGTAGCCGGCCGGCACCGCGAGCAGCAGCGTGATCGCCACCACCGCGACGCCGACGATGGCCGTGTTCAAGAGCCACTGCGGATAGAGCGTGTCGCCGAACAGGACATCGAGGTTGTGCAGCGTCGGCGGTGCGTTGAACAGGAAGGGATTGTTTTCGGTGTTGAGCAGGTCTCGGGTCTGCTTGAAGGTCGTGATCAGCATCCAATAGAACGGGAACGCCGTGAAGATCACGAAGGTGGCGAGGATGCCGACGTGGGCGCAGTCGCCGCCGATCCTGCGCAGCTTGTAGGCCGCCGGCGTCATCTCACGTCACCTCGGTGCGCCGGGCCAGGCGCAGGAAGGCGACGGCCACGGCGACCAGAAGGGGAAACAGGAACAGCGCGATGGCCGAGCCCTCGGCCAGGTCGCCGCCGTCGATACCGGTGAAGTAGGCCCAGCTCGCCAGCACCTGGGTGCTGTCGTAGGGACCGCCACGCGTCAGGATGAAGATCACGATCATGTCGGTGAAGGTGAAGACGATGCCGAACAGCAGCGCCACCAGCAGGATCGGCAGCACCAGCGGAACGGTGATGACGAAGAGATGGCGCCAGAATCCGGCGCCGTCGACCTCGGCCGCGTCGTGGATGTCCTGCGGAATGGAGGTCAGCCCGGCGAGTATGATCACCGTCGCGAGCGGCAGCAGCCGCCAGACGTGAACCAGGATGACCGAGGCCATCGCCAGGTTCGGCTGGCCGAGCCAGATGGGCCAGGTGTCGGGGCCGAAGATGCCCAGCGCACGGGCCGTCCAGTTGATGATGCTGTAGATCGAATCGAAGGTCCACAGCCAGCCGATCGCGCCGAGCGAAATGGGCGCCACCCAGGGCAGCAGGATCAGCAGGCGGACCAGCCATTTGCCGCGGAAGTCCTTGAGCAGGGCCATGGCCAGGATCTTGGCCAGCACCAGGACGATGACCTGGGAGACGATGGTGAAGATGAAGGTGTTGCGCAGCGCCTCCCAGAAGGTCGGGTTCTCGACGATGCGCCGGAAATTGGCGAGGCCGACGAAGTTGAGCTCCGGGCTGCCGACGGTGACGCTGCTGACGCTGTAGAGCAGCGCGAGCACGAAGGGAAAGCCGACCAGCGCGACGATGTAGACGACGGCCGGGGCGATCATCAGCCGGCCCAGCCAGATCTCGCTGTCCAGCACGCCCGCGAGGCCGCCGTTCGGCGACACCACCGGAGCCCGCGCCTCGGCCGCCGCCATCAGGCGGCCCCCCCGGCATCGGCCCGCACGCCGCTGTCGCGGTCGAATCGCTTGACGTCGCGCTGGTTGACGACGAATTCGAGGCGGTCGCCGGGCTGGGCCGAGACCGGCTGCGAGGTCGAGACCTTGGCGATGACCTTCTCTTCCGGGAACGGCGGCTCGAGCGTGCCGTAGACCAGCTCGTCGGCGCCGAGGTATTCGATGCGGTGCATCCTGGTCGGTACGACCAGCATCCCCGCGGTCTCGGCCACGCGCTCGGCGAGCTGCATGTGCTCCGGGCGGAAGCCGACGATCGCGCCGTCCTGCGCAACCAGGTTCATGGGCGGAGCGCCGATGAAGGTGGCGACGAAGGTGTCGGTCGGCTCGGCGTAGATCT
>DATFMS010000174.1:0-6092 GCA_035266805.1 Burkholderiales bacterium
CAGCCGATCATCAGCCAGGCAGTCATCCACGGCAACGTCGCCTATTTTGCCGGTATCACCCCCAACCCGATTGTCGGCGATATCAAATCCCAGACTGCTCAAGTGCTGCGACGCGTCGATGAGCTTCTCAAGCTCGCGGGAACCGACAAATCACAGCTACTAAGCGCCCAAGTCTGGATCGCTGACATGCGTCTGTTCGAAGATCACAATTCCGTTTGGAACGAGTGGGTCGGTCCGGTAAACCCTCCGGCGCGGGCTTGCCTTACGACCGACTTTTGGCGACCTGGGATGCTCGTTGAAGTTATGGTGATCGCGGCCGTGCCATGAAGCGCATGTGATGCGTTAGAGACGATTTAGAGGGGACCTAACGAATGTCCGCTTTGCGTCGGGTGCCGTCCCCGGGCTCGGTAGAAAGCGGTCATGCGAATTGAAATTTTAACCAACGTCAGCAAGCAGCTGCACACCGGCCGCTCGATGTCTCCGATGTAAGCGGCAGCAACGGCCGACAAGCAGCTGTCCGGAGTCCTTCACGCGTGTGACGATTCCTGGCCGATAGTCGACAGTTTCGAACGTAAATGCGCCGCGGCGGCTCAGCCCGCGCCCGGCCCGGAGAACGTGCGCACCAGCCAGAAGGTGAGCAGCGCGAGCGTCATGATGATGGCGAAGAACACCACCTGGCGGTTCTCGAAGCGCGCGCCGCGCTTGCGCTCGATCCAGTCGAGCAGCGCGTCGGAGCCGAAGTAGAGCCCGATCGCGATGAGCGTGAAGGTGACGAGGTCCATTGCGCCTCCTCAGCCGTGGGCCGGCGCGCGCGCGCCGCGCCGGCGCAGCACCGCGCCGAAGGCGAGCACCAGGAACAGGGTGCCGCCGATGACGGCGATCAGCCCGCCCAGCCCCATTACGCCCATGGCGACGATCTCCCCGCTGCCGCGCAGCGACTCGGCGGCGCCGGCGACCTTGCGCTGCACGCCGTAGCCTCCCGACCACACCAGCCCCGCGACGTGCAGCAGCTGCCCGCCGGCGTACAGCCACAGCTGCAGCCGCGCGAGCCTGGCGCCCACCTCGCCGAAGCCCAGGCGCGGCAGCAGATAGTAGGTGAGCCCCATGAAGGCGAGCGTCACGCCGACGATCGAGCCGTGGTAGTGGGCCGGGATCTTGACGTTGCTGCCGCTGATGGTGAGGCCGATGACGCCGCCGGCGCCGAACAGCAGCAGCGAGCTGAGCAGCGCTGCGCGCAGCACGCGCTGATCGGGCAAGGGCGCCGGCGCGCGCGCGAGCGCCACGCTCGCCGCGAGCGCGAACGGCACGATCGCCAGCCCGCCGCCGAAGCGCATCAGCCAGGTCAGCATGCGGTGGTGCTCGACCGAGCCGATGTCGTAGGCGAGGTAGATCACCGGCGTCAGGAACACCGACACCAGGCCGATGCCGAACAGCAGCGCCGCGGTGCGCGGCGTCAGCGGCAGCGGCGCGCCGCCGCCTTCCGCCAGCAGCAGCCAGGCGACGAACATCAGCAGCGTATAGGTGAACTGCAGCACGTGGCCGCCGCCCCAGAACGCGAGCTCGTAGTAGCCGCGCGCATCGATGCCGCGCGGAACCGCCCACAGCGACCAGGCGAAAGCGAGCGCCGCCACGCCGGCCGACACGAGCGAGGTGTTGAGGCCGAAGCGCAGCGCGCCGGCCGCGTCCAGGCGCACTCCGACGCGCGGCACCGCGAGCATGCCGCGCGCCACCGCGAGCACAATCCCGGCGCCGAAGGCGAACAGCCCGGCGAGAAACACCGGCTCGTCCAGCACCGGGATGTAGTTGCTCATCACCGGCCGCCCGGCGCCGGCGAACGGCGCGGTCGCCATCAGCGCGGCGCCGGCGAGCGCGAGCGCCAGCGCGGCCCAGCCCAGCGGCAGCGCGCGCGCGTTGCTGTTCAGGCTCCACAGCGCGCCGGCGAAGGCGAGAAACCACACCAGCACCGACAGGTCGACGTGCGCCACCAGCGCGACGTGGAAGAAATCGACCAGCGGGAAAACATCCTTGATCCCCGGCGCGCGCGAAGCCACCAGCAGCACCGAAAGCACGCCTGCGGCGGCGAGCGACACCAGCGCGAGCAGCAGCCAGCCAATAGCGAGCGAACGTCTCGCGTCCGTGGGCAGCGGCAAGGAATAGGTATTCATGAGAGCACGATCCCGCCGAGAAGCGGCTTGTAGTTTATGCTCAAAACACGGCCGGCACGGAGCGCCACGCGCTGCTCGCGCGCGGCGCCATCGACCGTGACGCGCAGCCGGTGCGCACCCGCCGGCACCGCGATGCGACGAAACAGGCTCGAGGCGCCGTCGCGCGCGAGGCCCGACGGCGGCACCGTCTCGTCGATCAGCACGCGCCCGTCGAGCGCGAGCGTGAAGCGCACCGGCGCGCGGCCGCGCGGGCACTCGAGCGGCGCACGCATGTTGGGCGCAAGCTTCTCCAGCTCGGCCTCGGTGCGCCTGCGGCAGGGCGCCAGCCGCGCTCCGGCGTAAGTCAGGCTCAGCTGCAGCAGCGCCGCGCCCGCGGGCACCGGCGCCACCGCCGGACGGTGCGAGAAGAGCACGATCAGCGCTCCAAACGCGGCGTAAAGCCCGCTGCGGTAATAAGGCGCGGCTTTGCGACCGGGGAGACGTTTGATGAATTTCCTTCCTTTTGCCTCACTCGTATTTTGGCGTGAAAGCAGGGGCATGAGGCAAAGCCCCAGCGTGGCCATGCCCACCATCACCCACAACGCCGCAGCCGAAGTCGCGTACATCAGCGGGTGCGGGAACAGCAGGTACCAGTCGAAATCGAGCGTCGCCGGCACGCGCGTCGGGTCGGCTCGCGCGGCCGAGGCGACCGGAACGGCGAGCGCGGCGGCGAGCAGCGTCGCCAGCGTCCCCCACGCGAGCGCGCGCGGCGCCACGGTCTTGGGCAGCCCCATGCGCTGGACGTGGATCCACATCCCGCCCAGCAAGGCGAGCGGCAGCCCGATGTGCAGAAACACGAACAGAGAAAAGATCCGGTCGCCGATCGCCTCGCCGCCGACGAAGTTGCCCGCCAGGGTTCCGGCGCCGAGGCGCAGGCCGTCGAGCCACTCGGCGGTGGCGAGTGCCGAGAACTGCGCCCGCGCGTCCCACACCAGCCAGTAGCCGACGATGCCCGAAGCGTAGAGCAGCCACAGCAGCGGCACGCCCGAGACCCAGAGGAAGGCGCGGTTGCGACGCCAGTGCCCCAGCGCCCACTCGCGCGCCAGGTGGCCGAGGCTGACCGCGACGAAGGCGTCGGCGGCGTAGCGGTGCACGCTGCGCAGCACGCCGCCCAGGAACCACTGTCCGCTCGACAGCCGCTGGATCGAGGCGTAGGCGCCGTCGACGCTGGTGTCGAAGAAGATGTAGAGATAAATCCCGCTCGCCGCCAGCACCCAGAACAGCAGGAAGCCGAGCGCGCCGAGGTTGCGCAGCGGGTTCGCCGCGACGCCGAAGATGCGGTCCAGCACGCGCACCTTGGCTATCCGCGGAACACGAACCCGCCCTTTGCGGGGTCGAAGTCGATCACCAGCGCGCTGCCCGGGGCGAGCTCGAGGTCCGCCTCGCGCTGGCGATTGAAGCCGCCCTCGGGGCGGTCCTGCATGCGCACCGCGATGCGGTGGCGCCCGGCCGGCACCGTGACGCGGAAGTAGGCGGTCGCGGCGCCGTCGCGCCGCAGGCCGGCGGGGGGCAACTCGCGCTCGAGCACGACCTTGCCGTCGAGCGCGAGCTCGAGCCGGATCGGCACGCGCTCGCGCGGGCAGTCGAGCGGCGCGCGCATGTTCGGCGGCAGCTTCGCCAGCTCGGCGGCGCTGCGCGTGCGGCACTTGTGCTTGAGCGCGGCGGCGTGGATGAACGACAGCCGCAGCAGCGCCTGCTCGGGGCGCACCTCGGTGAACGGCGGCCAGGTCGAGAAGACCCCGATCAGCGCCATCAGCGGCAGGTAGAGCAGCAGCTGCGCCAGCACGCGGGCGGCCTGCTTCATGCCGCGCCCCCCAGCTTGACCAGCTCGGCGGCGCGGGCACGAATCTTCGGCGCCAGGCGGAAGGCGTCGGCGAAGCAGTCGTCCTGGGCGAGGCCGCGCGCGCTGAACGCCGGGTAGGCCGCCTCGACCATGCCCACCGAGCCGCAGGCGTAGACCTGGTAGTCCGACAGGTCGGGGAAGTCGGCCAGGATCGCCTCGTGCACCAGGCCCGTGCGCCCTTGCCAATGGTCCTCGGGCCGCGCCTCGGACAGCACCGGCACGAACTCGAAGTTGTCGTGCTCGCGCGCCCACTGCCGCGCGAGCTCGACGAGGTACATGTCCTCGGGCCGGCGCACGCCCCAGTACAGGATCATGCGGCGCTTGAGGCCGCGGTGGAAGGCATACTCGAGCATGCTCTTGACCGGGGCGAAGCCGGTCGAGCCGGCGACGAAGATGATCGGCTTGTCGGAGTCCTCGCGCAGGAAGAACGATCCGACCGGGCCCTCGAAGCGCAGCCGGTCGCCCGGCTTCATGCTCTCGAACACGCGGCTGGTGAAGCGCCCGCCCGGAATGCGCCGGATCTGCAGCTCGACGCGGTCGTTGACGTGCGGCGCGGTGGCGAACGAGAAGCTGCGCCGCTCGCCGTCCTCCAGCAATACGTTGAGGTACTGCCCGGCGTAGAAGGAAATCCTCTCCTCGCCGTCGAGGCGCAGCATGAGCCGCATCACGTCCGGCGCCAGAAGCTCCATGCTCTCGACGCCCGCGTCCCACACCCGCGCCGGGATGTTGCCCGGCGTGGTCGCCGGGACGTACTCGATCTCGACCTCCGACAGCGGCGTCGCGCAGCATGTCAGCAGCTTGCCGCCGCGCCGCTCGTCGTCGGTCAGCATCTCGGGCTGGTAGGCGCCGTAGTCGACCTTGCCGTAGGCGAGCGTCGCCTTGCACAGGCCGCAGCCGCCGTTGCGGCACTCGTAGGGAAACGCAACGCCTTCGCGCAGCCCGGCGTCGAGCAGCGTCTCGCCTTCGCGCACGGCGACGATGCGGTTGTCGGGCCGCACCAGCATGTGATAGCCCTCGGCCGGGCCGGCGCGGCGCCGCGGCGGCAGCCACGGCAGCAGCACGAAGAGCGCCGTGAGCCCGCCCACCAGCAGCCACACCTCGCCCGGCGACCAGCGGTACAGCAGCGCGTACAGCGGCAGGTAGAACCAGTCGAAGCCGATCGTGGTGACGGCGGCGGCGAGGTTCGCCTCGCCCTGGCTCACGGCCGGTTTGACCAGCGACAGTACCAGCAGCGCCACGCCGAGCGTGAGAGCGATCGGCAGCGGCGGCAGGACCTTGGCCTGCGGCACGCGCTGGGTGTGTACCCACAGCACCGCGAGCACCGCCAGCGGCAGGCCGATGTGGATGAACGACAGGAGCGAAAACAGGCGATCGTTCACCGCCTCGGGGAAAATGAAATTGCGCACCAGCTCGCCGCCGAACATCGGCAGGCGGTCGAACCACTCCGCGGTGGCAACCACCACGAACTGCGACAGCTTGTCCCACGGCAGCATGTAGCCGTTGATGCCGGCGGCGTACACCAGCCACAGCAGCGCCATGCCGCTCACCCACGAGAACCAGCGGAAGCCCCGGTAGCGGTCGAAGCACCAGTGGCGCGCCATGTGCAGCAGCATGGTCGCCGCGATGCCGTCCGAGCCGTAGCGGTGCAGGCTCCTCAGCACGCCGCCGAGGTACCACTGCTGCAGCGTCAGGTACTCGACCGAGGCGTGCGCCTCCTGCACCCCGGTCTTGAAGAACGCATAGAGGTAAAGCCCGCTGCCGACCACCAGCCACATCTGCAGGTAGGCGATCGGGCCGAGGTAGTACAGCGGGTTGAGGCGCTCGCCGAAGGCGAGATTGAACACGCCCTCGACCTTGAGGAACAACCATTGGCCTGCGAGATGCGAGCGCTCTTTGATGTGTATCAACCCAACGCGATCAGCCCGGCGGCCGGCGCTTGCGGCGCCACTCGACGATGACGAACCCGGCGCCGAACAGGATGATGCTCGCCCCGGTCAGCATCTCGACCAGATAAGCGGGGTTGAAACTGTACTCCCCGGTGGCAG
>DATFMS010000175.1:0-10949 GCA_035266805.1 Burkholderiales bacterium
CTCGATCCTGTGCGCCGGCGCGCTGCTGGTGATGAGGAACGACGGCTTCACCATCGGCATGCTGGTCGCGTTCCAGATGTTCGCCGCGCGCATGAGCCAGCCGATGCTGCGCCTGGCGAGCCTGTGGCAGGAATTCCAGCAAGCCAACATCGCCATGAAACGCCTGGGCGACATCATGGACGCGCCGGTCGAGCCCTACACCCTCGTCCCCTCGCGCGCGGGCGAAGCCAGGGGCGAAGTCGCGATCCGCGACCTGGGCTTTCGCTACTCGCCCGAGCAGCCCTGGCTCTTCCACGGCCTGAACCTGACCCTCAAGCCGGGCAAGCTCACCGTCCTCACCGGCCCCTCCGGCTCGGGCAAGAGCACGCTATCCAAGCTGCTGCTCGGCTTCTACCAGCCCGAGGAAGGAAGAATCGAGATCGACGGCCGCGACCTGCGCCATTTCTCCGCCAACGAGCTGCGGCAGAACTTCGGCATCGTGCCCCAGGAAACCTACCTCTTCTCCGGCAGCATCTACGAGAACCTCATCGCCGCCAACCCCAACGCCGGCTTCCCCGACGTCGTCCAGGCCGCGAAGATCGCCGAGATCCACGACGTGATCGAGAAACTGCCCAAGGGCTACAACACCGAGATCGGCGAGCACGGCGTCGGCCTCTCCGGCGGCCAGAAGCAGCGCCTCGCCATCGCCCGCGCCATTCTCAAGCGCCCCAAGATCCTCGTCTTCGACGAAGCGACCAGCAGCCTCGACCAGGCCACCGCCGAGCAGTTCGCGCACACGGTGAACCAGCTCAAGGGGCGCGTGACGACCCTGTTCATCGCGCACCAGGTGCCGAAAGGCTTGCAGGTGGACGAAGTGGTCAAGCTGGGGGAGCGGTTGGCGCAGATGAAGGTGATCGACGAGGACTACAGATGAGGCCCGGCTGATGGTTGACCCGAGCGATTTCGCGCCGCCGCTGCTGCGCATCCAGGACCGGCCGCCGGCGCCGCTGGCGGGCTGGATGTTCGGCCTGCTCGCGGCGCTGCTGGCGTGCGTGGTCGCCTGGGCGGTGTTCGGCCAGCTCGACATCGTCGCGGTGGCGAACGGCAAGCTGGTGCCCTCGAGCTACCTCAAGATCGTGCAGCCCTCGGAGCAGGGGATCGTGAAGGAGATCCTGGTGCGCGAGGGCGAGCGGGTGAAGGCGGGGCAGGTGCTGATCCGGATGGACCCGGTGCTCGCGCGCGCCGACCTGAAGACGCTCGAGACCGAGCTCCAGTTCAAGCGCCTCGCGCTGCGTCGCATCGACGCGCAGCTCGACGGCGGGCGCTTCGCGCGCGCGAAGGGCGACCGCGAGGAGCTCTACGCCGAGGTCGCGGCGCAGTTCGGCGCCAACGTGCGGGCCTACCGCAACGCGCTGGCGCAGGAGCGGAGCCTGCTCGACAAGGCGCAGAACGACCTCGCCGCGGCGCGCACGACCAGGGCCAAGCTCGAGCAGGTGCTGCCGCACTACCGCGAGCAGGAGCGCGCCTTCGACAAGCTGGCGCGCGACGGCTACGCCGGGCGCATCCTCGCCACCGACAAGGAGCGCGAGCGGATCGAAAAGGAGCAGGACCTGCGCGCGCAGGAGTTCGTGATCCGCTCCAATCTGGCGCTGATCGAGCAGTCGCGGCGCAAGATCGCGCAGATCACGGCCGACTACCGGCGCCAGCTGCGCACCGAGCGGGTCGAGACCGCCTCGCAGTTCGAGAAGACGCGCCAGGAGCTCGCCAAGTACGAGCACCGCAGCGCGCTGCTCGAGCTGCGCGCGCCCGCCGACGGCATGGTCAAGGACCTCGCCACCCACACCGCCGGCACGGTCGCCGCGCCGGGAACGATCCTGATGACGCTGGTGCCGGTGGACGAGAAGCTGCTGGCCGAGGTCTGGATCGGCAACCAGGACATCGGCTTTGTGCGCCCGGGGCTGCCGGTGAAGCTAAAGCTCGCCCCCTACCAGTTCCAGAAGTACGGCATGGTCGAGGGCGTGGTCGAGCAGGTGAGCGCCGACGCGACCGAGGCGCCCTCGCCCAACACGCGCTCGGACGCGCTCACCGGGCGCGACCGGCCGATGGGCCCGCTCGCCTTCCGCGCCCTGGTGGCGCTCAAGGCGCAGGCGCTCGAGCTCGACGGCGAGCGCTTCGCGCTCGCGCCCGGGATGCAGGTCTCGGGCGAGATCCACCTCGGCACCCGCAGCGTGCTCGACTACGTCCTCTCGCCGGTGCAGAAGGCGTTCCGCGAGGCGGGCCGGGAGCGCTAGGCGGTCGCGATGGCGCGAGCGCCGGCTCGAGTGTTACTATCGTAATACCTTGGCGAAAGGCAGTTCATGTCGGCCACGACAATCAAACTTTCTGCGGAATTGAGGCAACGGGTGGCGAGGCTGGTGCAGGGCACGGGGAAATCCATGCACGCCTTCATGCTCGAGGCGATCGAGCAGCAGACCTCGCTCGCCGAGCGGCGCAAGTCGTTCGTCGCCGAGGCGCTGGCGGCGCGCAAGGAGGCGAACGCCTCGGGGCGCGGCTATCTGCTCGAGGACGTGCGGGAGCACTACACGGCGCGGGTGGCCGGCAGGCCGGCGCGCAAGCTGCGC
This sequence comes from Burkholderiales bacterium, assembly GCA_035266805.1. Classification (GTDB taxonomy): domain Bacteria; phylum Pseudomonadota; class Gammaproteobacteria; order Burkholderiales; family SG8-39; genus DAHVFK01. The sequence continues at coordinate 2,601 of DATFMS010000175.1, forward strand.
GCGAAGCGGTGGCGCAAGTAGTCCTCGCCGAGCGGGCGCGCGCCGACCTCGATCGTTTGTTCGAATTCCTCGCTGCCGACGAGCCGCGTGCGGCGAGCGAAGCCATCGCGGTCATCCTCGACGCGTTCGACGTCCTGCGGCGGCATCCCCTGGTCGGCCGGCCGGCGGAGGAGGGGCTGCGCGACCTGGTGATTTCGCGCGGCAAATCGGGATACGTCGCGCTCTACGACTATTACGCGGAGATCGACACCGTGCTCATTCTCGCCGTGCGCCATCAACGCGAAGCGGGGTTCCCCGAGGCGTGACCGCGCCGCGCGCCCTCTGAATATATCGACTCTGACCCCGATTTATCTGCCGTTGAGAAATCGCTCCACCAGCGCGAACTGGTCGGGGACGTTGAGCGCCGGGGCATGGCCGCAGCCGGCGATGGTGACCACCACCGCGCGCGGGCCGCGCTTGCGCATCTCCTCGGCGGTGTCGGCGAGCAGCAGGTCCGAGGCCTCGCCGCGCAGGCACAGGGTGGGCACGTCGATCGCGTCCCAGGCCTGCCACTGGTCGTAGTCGTGCGGGTGGTGCGTGAACTGCAGCACCATGTTGGGGTCGTAGTGCGGCGTCAGCTTGCCGTCGGGCAGGCGCCGCACCGAGGTCTCGGCGAGGCGCCGCCACTGCTCGTCCGACAACCAGCCGAACGGCTTGTAGACGGTGCGGAAGTACTGCTCGAGCTCGCTCATGCGCTCGAACTGCGGCGGGTTGCCGGCGTAACTGCGGATGCGCTCGAGCGCGGCCTCGCCGAGCTTCGGCCCGATGTCGTTCAGGACCAGGCGGCGAATGCGCCCCTTGAGCTCGCCGGCCGCGAGCCGGATGCCGAGCGCGCCACCCATCGAGGTGCCGAGCCAGTGAAAGCGCTCCAGGCCGAGCCGCTCGGCGAGCGACAGCGCGAGCTTGGCGTAGAACTCGAGGCAGTACTCCTTCGCCGGCTCGGGGCTCCACTGCGACAGCCCGCGGCCGATGGTGTCGGGGCAGATCACGCGGTAGCGCGGCGCGAGGTGCGCGGCGATGTCGTCCATGTCGCGCCCGGTGCGCGCCAGGCCGTGCCAGGCGATCAGCGCTTCCTTGTTGCCCGCGCCCCACTCGGTGTAGTGGATCTCGCGCCCGTTGCACTGCAGGTAGTTCGAGGCATGGCTCATGCCCGTCTCGCTCGCAGCCGTCCGCCGATGTCGGTCGGCAAGCAAGTCCTCGGCGCGCTCATTCCTCCGGCCGCGGCTGGGGCTTGGGCCGCTTGCCGACGATGACCTGAAGCACGATGTCCTTCTCGGCGCGCTTCAGCTTCAGGCTGGCGCGACTGCCGGGCGCGAGCGCCGCGACCACGTTGAGCATGTTCGGCGTGCCGACCACCGGCTTGTCGCCGACCTGCAGCAGCACGTCGCCCGGCTTGACGCCCGCCTTGTCGGCCGGGCCGCCGCGCAGCACGCCGGCGATGATCACGCCGCGCGTCTGGTCGAGCTTGAACGAATCGGCCAGCCCGGCGGTGATTTCCTGCACCTCGACCCCGATCCAGCCACGGGTGACCGTGCCGGTGCGCACGATCTGCTCCAGCACCATCTTCGCGGTCGAGACCGGGATCGCGAAGCCGATGCCGATCGAGCCGCCGTTGCGCGAGTAGATCGCGGTGTTGATGCCGATCAGGTTGCCGCGCGCGTCGACCAGCGGGCCGCCCGAGTTGCCGGGATTGATCGCGGCGTCGGTCTGGATGAAGTTTTCGAAGGTGTTGATCTGCAGGCCGCTGCGCCCCAGCGCCGAGACGATGCCCGAGGTCACCGTCTGGCCGACGCCGAACGGGTTGCCGATCGCGAGCACCACGTCGCCCACGCGCAGCGCATCCGAGGAACCGAAGGTGATCGCGTGCAGACCTTCGGCGTTGACCTGCAGCACCGCGAGGTCGGTCTCGGGGTCATCGCCGACGACCTTGGCGAGCAGCTTCTTGCCGCCCGGCAGCGCCACCTCGATCTCCTCGGCGGCCTCGACCACGTGCTGGTTGGTCAGAATGTAGCCGTTGGGGCTCACGATCACGCCCGAGCCGAGGCTGGTCGCGCGCCGGGCCTGCTCCGGAACCTGATCGCCGAAGAAGCGCCGGAAGAGCGGGTCGTCGAGCAGCGGATGGCGCGGCACGCGCACTTCCTTGGAGGTGAAAACGTTCACCACCGACGGCGTCGCGCGCTCGACCGCGTCGTGCAGCGATTCGGTCCCGGCGCCCGAGGCGGGGCCCGGCCGCGGCGGCGCCGGCTGCTGCAGCACCGCGAGGGGCGCGCGCTGCACGACGCGCGAAGGCAGCCACTCGGGATGGAAGGTCGAGATCACGAACAGCACCGCGACGGCGACGGTCGCCGCCTGGGAAAAGATCAGCCAGAGCCGGTACATGGCTCCTTCAGCCTACCATAGCGTTCGCCGGGACGACCCCAAACGCGTTCTTGACCTCAAGCTTATGAGGGTGAAAAACGTCAGGATATTGAAATAGTTAGCAGCGAAACCTTGGACTTTGCGGCGGTGCATCGCTATAATCCCCGGCTGCTCCGGATTCCCGCCATCCCCGATCCAGGTTCCCATCTCATGAGCGATAGCAAGAAGCCAGACAAGGCCAGGCGCAACCTGGTTGTCGCAACCTCCGTTCTCGGCGGCGCCGTCACGGTCGGCGCCGCGGCGCCCTTCGTCGCCAGCCTGCTGCCGTCGGAGCGGGCCAAGGCCGCCGGCGCGCCGGTCGAGGTCGACATCTCGAACCTGCCGCCGGGCGAGCTCGGGATCTACGAATGGCGCGGCAAGCCGGTGTGGGTCATGAAGCGCACGCCGAAGATGCTGCAGGACATCAAGAAGGACGACTCGGTGGTGGTCGATCCGCATTCGACCGTCCCCCAGCAGCCGGAGTACGCCAAGAACGAATTCCGCTCGATCAAGCCCGAGATCATGGTGCTGGTCGGCATCTGCACCCACCTCGGCTGCTCGCCCACGCCCAAGCTGCAGCCCGACGGCGACATGGGGCCGGAGTGGGAGGGCGGGTTCTATTGCCCCTGCCACGGCTCCAAGTTCGATCTCGCGGGCCGCGTCTACAAGGGTGTTCCGGCGCCGACCAACCTGGTGGTGCCGCCCTACAAGTTCCTCTCGGACAGCACGCTCATCATCGGCGAAGACAAGAAGGAGGCGTGAGCAATGGCTAGCCGTTTGATGGCGCTGTGGGACTGGTTCGATGCGCGCATGCCTTCGGTCGCCCAGGAGTACCGCAAGCACCTGGCCGAGTACTACGCGCCCAAGAACTTCAACTTCTGGTACTTCTTCGGCTCGCTGGCGATCCTGGTGCTGGCGGTGCAGATCGTGTCGGGCATCTTCCTGACGATGAACTACAAGCCCGACGCGGCGCTCGCGTTCGGCTCGGTCGAGTTCATCATGCGCGACGTCCCCGGCGGCTGGATCATCCGCTACATCCACTCGACCGGCGCTTCCGCGTTCTTCATCGTCGTCTACCTGCACATGTTCCGCGCCATGCTCTACGGCTCCTACCGCGAGCCGCGCGAGCTGCTGTGGATTTTCGGCGTGCTGATCTACCTGGTCCTGATGGGCGAGGCGTTCTTCGGCTACCTGCTGCCGTGGGGCCAGATGTCGTACTGGGGGGCGCAGGTGATCGTCAACCTGTTCGGCTCGATCCCGTTCATCGGCCCCGACGTCGCGCTGTGGATCCGGGGCGACTACGTGATCTCGGACGCGACGCTCAACCGCTTTTTCGCCTTCCACGTTGTCGCGATCCCGCTGGTGCTGATCGGGCTGGTGGTGGCGCACATCCTCGCGCTGCACGACGTCGGCTCCAACAACCCGGACGGCATCGAGATCAAGAAGAAGAAGGACTCGAAAGGCATCCCGCTCGACGGCATCCCGTTCCACCCCTACTACACGGTGAAGGACATCGTCGGCGCGGTGGTGTTCGTGGCGATCTTCTGCCTGATCCTGTTCTTCACGCCGGAGATGCACGGCTACTTCCTCGAGGCCAACAACTTCAACCCCGCCGACGCGCTGAAGACGCCGCCGCACATCGCGCCGCTGTGGTACTTCACGCCCTACTACTCGATGCTGCGCTCGGTGCCGCCGCTGTTCCTGTCGCAGTTTCCGGGCGTGGTGGTGATGGGGATGGCGGTGATGATCCTGTTCCTGCTGCCCTGGCTCGACCGCAGCCCGGTCAAGTCGATCCGCTATCGCGGCGCACTGTACAAGGGCGCGCTGGCGATCTTCGTCGTCGTGTTCCTGATCCTCGGCTACCTCGGCACCGAGCCGACCAACGTCTGGGGCCAGTTCGGCCCCTGGCTCGGCGAGGCGGACCGCGCGACGGTGGTGGCGCGCATCTGCACCACGCTGTATTTCCTGTTCTTCATCCTGATGCCCTGGTACTCGAAGATCGACAAGGTGAAGCCGGTGCCGGAACGGGTGACGATGTGAGGATGCCGACCATGAGGAAACTGCTCGTTACGCTGTTCCTGGTCGCGCTCGCCCCGGGCGCCGCGCTGGCGGCCGAGGAAGGCTACCGGCTCGACCGCGCGCCCATCGACCCGCACGATCTGCTCAGCCTTCAGGCCGGGGCGCGCACCTTCGCCAACTACTGCCTGAACTGCCACGGCGCGGAATACATGCGCTACAACAGGCTCACCGACATCGGTCTGACCATAGACCAGATCGAGGACAACCTGATGTTCGCGGCGGACAAGGTCGGCGAGACGATGAAGGTCGCGCTGAAGAAGAAGGAAGGCAAGAAATGGTTCGGCGTCGCCCCGCCCGACCTGACGGTCGTCGCCCGCGCCCGCGGCGCGGACTGGCTGTACACCTACCTGCGAACCTTCTATCGCGACCCCAAGACCGTCAGCGGCTGGAACAACGCGGTGTTCCCGAACGTCGCCATGCCGCACGTGCTGTGGACGCTGCAGGGCCAGCGCGCGCTCGACATCGTCAAGAGCGAGGAGGGCGGCCACGAAAAGCTCGAGTACAAGTGGCGGCAGCTGAGCCCGGGCCTGCAGAACCAGGTGCAGTACGACACCACGGTGCGCGACCTGGTCAACTACCTGGTGTACATGGGCGAGCCCGCGGCCACCGAGCGCAAGCGCATCGGGATAGTGGTCCTGTTCGCGCTCGGCGTGCTGTTCATCTTCGCCTACTTGCTGAAGAAAGAATTCTGGAAAGACGTGCACTAGCAGCCGCGGCGCCGGCGGCGCCGCACGAGGAAACGCGACATGATGCAACTGTATTCCGGAACTACCTGCCCGTTCAGTCACCGCTGCCGCTTCGTGCTGTACGAGAAGGGCATGGACTTCCAGGTGATCGACGTCGACCTGTTCCACAAGCCCGAAGACATCGCGGTGATGAACCCGTACAACCGGCTGCCGGTGCTGGTCGAGCGCGACCTCGTGCTGTACGAGTCGAACATCATCAACGAGTACATCGACGAGCGTTTCCCGCACCCGCAGCTGATGCCCGCGGACCCGGTGATGCGCGCCCGCGCGCGGCTGATGCTGTTCAACATGGAAATGGAGCTGTTCTCGCAGATCGACGCGCTCGAGTCGGGCAAGGACAAGCAGGTCGAGAAGGCGCGCGCCCATGTCACCGACCGCCTGATCGAGCTGGCGCCGATCTTCACCCGCACCAAGCACATGCTCGGCGACGACTTCACCATGCTCGACGTGGCGATCGCGCCGCTGCTGTGGCGCCTGGACCGCTACGGCATCAGGCTCGGCAAGCCGGCCGCGCCGCTGATGAAGTACGCCGAGCGCATCTTCTCGCGCCCCGCGTTCATCGAGGCGCTGACACCTTCGGAAAAGGTGATGCGCAAGTAGCGGGGCGCGATGGGCGAAATCCCCACCAAGCCTTACCTGCTGCGGGCGCTGTACGAATGGTGCGTGGATAACGGCTACACCCCGCACCTCGCGGTCAAGGTCGACGCGCAGACGCGGGTGCCGCCGGAACACGTGCGCAACGGCGAGATCACGCTCAACGTCAGCCCGGGCGCGGTGCACAAGCTGCAGATGGGCAACGATCTGATCGAGTTTTCGGCGCGCTTCGCCGGCGCCGCGCGCCAGCTCTCGGTGCCGGTGGCCAACGTCTACGCGCTCTACGCGCGCGAGACCGGGCACGGCATGACTTTCGAGGTCGACCTCTCCAAGCCCGCGCCGCAGGCCGAGGAGGAGTCCGGGCCCCGGCAGGCCCCGCCAGCGGCGCTGCCGGCGCCGGAGGACGAGCCGACCGAACCCAAGCCGCCCTCCGGCAAGCCCAGGCTGCGGCGCGTGAAGTAGTCGCTCCTGAAGTAGACTCCCCGTTTCCGGGGCCGGCTTAGCTCAGTCGGTAGAGCAGCGGTTTTGTAAACCGAAGGTCGCGGGTTCGATTCCTGCAGCCGGCACCACGTTCCGCCCTCGACGACTCTGATAATGGGGCTTGTATTCCCCATCGCTTCCCTATACGGTGAACCTCCGGCGCGGTGGCGTGGTCCCATTGCGCTTGGCTGAAAGCTGCCTGGGCAATCGAATTCCAGTCGGCCACCTCGTCCTCATCACCTCATTGCCCGCCATGTTCCGTTGTTGCCAAGGAGGCAATCCATGCCGACATATGATGATCCGGTAGCTGTCGTCGAGGACTTGCGGCGACGCGTCGCCGCGCTCGGCGGCCGGCGCATTGCTGCAGCCATCGTGGCGGTGGTGCTTTTGTTCTCCCTCTGGTCGACGTGGTTCACGGTGCAGCCCGAGGAGACCGGCATCGTGCAGCGTTTCGGGGCGGTGGAGCGCACGGTGGGCCCGGGCCTGCACTTCAAGTTTCCGGACGGCATCGAGACGGTGCGGCTCGTTCCGACGGCCCGGGTCCTCAAGCAGGAATTCGGTTTCCGCACGGCCGGCACCGGCGCCGGTGGGCGAACGCAATACGCGCCCGACAAGACGGCGTTCAAGAACGTCTCGCTGATGCTCACGGGCGACCTGAACGTGATTGATGTGCAGTGGATCGTGCAGTACCGGATCGAGGACCCGGTCAAGTACCTGTTCCGGGTCCGCAACTCCCGGCAGACGATACGGGACATCGCCGAGGCCGTCATGCGCCGGGTGGTCGGCAATCGCCTGGGGAGCGACGTCCTCACCGTCGGCCGGGTAGCCGTGTCCGCAGAGGTCAAGCAGGAGATGCAGAAGATTCTCAGCGAATACGAGACCGGCATTCGTCTGGTCACGGTGGAGCTTCAGGACGTGACGCCGCCGGATCCGGTCAAGCCCGCCTTCAACGAGGTCAACGAGGCGCGCCAGGATCGCGAGCGGACGATCAATCAGGCGCAGGAGCGGGCCAATCGGGAAATTCCCAAGGCGCGCGGCGAGGCGACCCGCACCATCACCGAAGCCGAGGGCTACGCCGTGGAGCGGATCAACCGCGCCAACGGAGAGGCAACGCGATTCCGGGCCATCCTCACCGAGTACCAGCGGGCTCCGGAGGTCACGCGCCGGCGACTGTACCTGGAGGCCATCGGCAGCATCCTGCCAGAGGCGAAGGCCCTGTATATCGTGGATAGCGACCAGAAGGCCCTGCTGCCCTGGCTGCGCCTGGACTCGGGACAGGTGTCCGGCGCAGCAGGCATTGCGGGAGGAAAGCAGCCATGAAGAACGCGCTCAAAATCGTACTCGGCCTGCTCTTGCTGGCAATCGCCATCGTCTCCTCCGGGTCCTTCTACACGCTGCAGGAGGGCGAGCAGGCGGTGATCGTCCAGTTCGGTCGGCCCGTGGGGGATCCTGTCACCGAAGCGGGGCTGCACGTCAAACTCCCCTTGATCCAGGATGTGCGCCGCTTCGAGAAGCGCCTGCTCATCTGGGACGGCGACCCCAACCAGATCCCCACCAAAGGGCGGGAGTTCATCTGGGTCGACACGACGGCGCGCTGGCGCATCGCCGACGCCAAGAAGTTCCTCGAGAACGTCGCCTCGGAGGCCGGCGCCCGATCGCGCCTGAACGACATCATCGACTCCGTGGTGCGTGACCAGGTTTCGGGCAGCGAGCTGGTGGAGCTGGTGCGCAGCGCCTCGTGGGAAGTACCCAAGGGCGAGATTCTGGAGGAGGTCCCGGCCGAGGTGCGCGAGAAACTGGAGAAGCGAATCGCCAGCGGCCGCGAGGAGATCAGCCGCACCATCCTGGCCGAAGCCCGCAAGGTCATTCCCCAGTACGGGATCGAGCTGGTGGATGTGCGCATCAAGCGCCTCGACTACGTACAGAGCGTGCGGGAGAAGGTTTATTCCCGGATGATCTCGGAACGCAAGCGGATCGCCGCCCAGTTCCGCTCCGAGGGCGAAGGCCGCAGCGC
>DATFMS010000176.1:0-3866 GCA_035266805.1 Burkholderiales bacterium
CGGCACCAGCGAGCGGCCCTGCATCTGCGGCCCCGGCTTGCCGCCCGCGAGCTCGATCATGGTCGGCGCGATGTCGGTCGCCAGCGCCATCTGGGAATAGCGGCTGCCCGCCGCGATGCGCTTCGGGTAGCGCACGAAGAACGCGGTGCGGATGCCCTCCTCGTAGGCGAAGCGGCGCTCGGCGCCGAGACCGTGCTCGCCGAAGAAAAAGCCGTTGTCGCCGAGGAATACGATGCAGGTGTTGTCGAGCTTGCCGGCCTTCTCCAGCGCCTCGAGCAGCATGCCGACGCCCTCGTCGACCGAGGCCATCATCGCCGCGCGCTCGCGGATCTCCTCCTGCGTGCCGACGTGCAGCGCATCGAGAAACGGCCGGTTGCCCGGGTCCTTGCGCAGTTCGAACAGCTCGCGCCAGGCGGGTTTCTGCTCAAGCACCTTGTTCAGCGGCAGCACGCTCGGGCGCATCGGGTAGGTCTCGCCGCGGTACAGGTCGCGGTGGCGCTCGGGCAGCACGTAGCCCTGCATCGTGCTGGCGTCGATCGAGCCGTCCTGCTTCTGCTGCACGTCCGGGTGCACCGCCTTGTGGGCGAAGAACAGCGCGAACGGGTGCTTGCGCTTGCGGCCGACGAACTCGGCGGCGCGCTCGTTGAGCAGGTCGGTGACGTAGCCCGAGAGCTTGTGCTCGCCGCCGTTCTCCCAGAACACGGGGTCCGTGATCATGCCCTGGCCGCGGAAGCTCACCCAGTGGTCGTAGCCGGGGCGCGGGCTGGCGTCGTTGCCCATGTGCCACTTGCCGATGTGCGCGGTCTCGTAGCCGAGCTTCTTCAGCTCGAGGTTGTAGTTCGCCAGCCGGTGGCTCATCGCGTCGCGCCCGACGTTGTCGATGATGCCGTGGCGCGAGGCGTACTGGCCGGTGAGGATCGAGGCCCGGTTCGGCGAGCAAAGCGGCGTAGTGTGGAAGGCGTTGTCGAACTGCGCGCCTTCGTGCGCGAGGCGGTCGATGTGCGGGGTCTTCATGTACGGGTGTCCCGAGGCGCTCGTTTCGTCGAAGCGCAGGTCGTCGACCAGGATAACGATCAGGTTGGGTTTCATGTCCTCAGTAGTTCTCGCGTTGGAAGATCAGGTTGTCCGGCTGCGAGCCGTAGAGGCCGAAGGCGGCGCGCGCGGACGGGTCGTCATCGTACAGGGTGCCCGGTATGCCGTCTGGGTCGAGCGTGTCGTTCCAGCGCCCGAGCAGGTAGGGCAGCGCCGCCGCCGCGGCCGGCGTTTCGCCGCTCGCCGCGTTCTGGCAGTAATTTCCGCTCGCGGCGGTGCCCAGGTTCGGCGTCAGGCGCACGCTGCCGCCCGCTGCGCCCGCCGGCGCCGCCAGCGTCAGAGTCCCCACCCCGGCGCTGAACACGACCGGGTTCTGCTGCACGTAGGTCTTGCAGTTGCCGCCGCCGGGCGCTAACGCTCCCTGGTAGCCGTCGAGCACGACCGCGCTCTGCGGGATGCGGCTGCAGCTGTCGAGCGTATTGGTGGTGAAGGCGGCGCCGTTCCAGTACTCGGCCGTGAGCGGGACCGGCAGCGCCACATTCGCCGGCCCGAGCGCGTTCTGCATTCGCAGCCGCCCGAACCGTAATTGGGTGGAAGAACCCACCTGCTGATGATCGTTGCCGCCGACACCGTCGACGTCCATGTCGTAGGCCGCGCTTGCCAGGCCGACCCCGTCGGCGTCCTGCGGCTCGACGCCGATCTTCGCCGCAGCGAACGGACCGTCGGGGTTGTCGGGCACCGCGCGCGTAACGGCCAGCGTGTAATCGACGCTCGCCGCGCCCGCGCTCCAGGTCAGTCCGGCGACGTTGCCCAGGTCGAGCCGCGCGCTCAGGTTGGTGCCGCCGTTCAAGGCCGCGAAGCCCATCGTCGCCGCCGGGCTCGCGCTTGAGGGCGCCGTGGGCAGCCTGGCGTAGCCGGATGCCGTCGTGTAGTTCTGCGTCGTCGCGCCGGAGGCATTTTGCGCAGTGAGCGTGAATTGCAGCCGCATGCCTTCGCCCAGGTAGCTGAAGCTCGAGGCGGGCGCGCAGCCGGCCGCCGCGCGGTTCGCAAGCACCCCGCCCGAAAGCGCGAAATGGTCGGGCGTGAAACGCCCGACCCCGGTCAGCCCTGCGCCCGAGTTGGTCACGTCCTGCCCGCTGCCGAGGTAGTTGGCGGTCTGCGCGTGCAGGTCGATGAAGCCCACCTCGCTCCAATTCACGCCTTGCGTCTTCGTTCCCGCGCTGAAGCCGGTAAAGCTCGTGCTGCCGCCGAGCGTCCCTGCGTTCCCGCCCGCGGGCGCGTTCAGCGTGTGGCTCAGCGTCGTCGCCTGGTCGAAATTCGGCGTTGCCGCGTTTGAAGCGATCTGCGCGTCGCTGTCGGGAACGCCGTCGGCGTCTGCGTCGTCGCCCGCCTTCCACGCGACCGCAGTGAGCGTGACGCTGAAATTCTGCCCCGCCTTGGCGAGCACCGGGCTCGAGGGCGACGGGCTGGCCGCCGTCGCCACCCCGTCCACGCGCAGGCCGAAGGGGCGCACCACGAAGGTGTTGCTCGAGCCGCTGACGAACACGTTCGCCGGCGGCGCCGGCAGCTCGTAGCGCGCGTACAGCGCCACGCTGCCCGCGTCCGGGTAGGCCAGCACCAGCGGGGCCATCGATTGCGCATCGAAAGCGAGCGAAACGTCGGTGTAGGCGCCGGGGGCGCCGGCGCCGGTGCCGATCGCCTGCATCGCGCCACCGCTGTTGCGCACGCTGAGCGCGCTCGCGCCGCCCGTCGGGTTCACCCGCGCGCCGGCCAGCTGCACGGTCGCGGTCTGGCCCTGGATCAGGCCTACGCAGCTGCCGGTGTTGCTGTCGGTGCGGATCGCCTGCAGGTAGAGCGTCTGCGCGCCGAAGCCGGTGTTCGAGGGCTTGCCCGAGACCTGCGTGCCGATGGTCGCCGCGCTCGCGCCGTCGGCGGTGACGCGGAAGGCGGTGTCGGCGAAGCTGATCGACGGGTCCTCGCCGGGGGACTCGGGCCGCGCGCTCGCGTCGAGCAGGTTGATGTTGAGCGTGGCCGGCGTGTTCTGCCTCAGCCGCACGGTGAAAGTCGTCTCGCCGCCGGCCCAGATGTAGCTCGCCTGGCCGTTGTTCGCGCCCGAAGGGGTCCAGGTGCCCAGCCCCGCCACCAGCCCGGGCTGCCAAGCGCCCGTGCCGGTCGAGGTCGAGATGTTCAGCAACGTTCCCGCCGCGGGCGCGATCGCGGCGTGGCCCGCGTCGTGGGCGGTAATCTGCACGTCGGAGGCGTCGCAGGTTACTCCGCTCGCGCCGAACGGGTAGCTGATCGCGTAGTGATCGACCAGGTTTGTGCACGGGCGCGTGTCGTTCATGACCGAGACCACCTGTGCGTCGGTCAGCACGCTGTCGTAGATGCGCACTTCATCCAGTTGCCCGTTCAGGTACTCGGGCGTGCCCCCGGTGTCCTCGATCCGGCCGATGCTCGAGAATGCCGTGCCGATGACCCCGGTCGCGATGCTGCCGCTCGCGTTCAGCACGCCGTCGATGTAGATCTTGTAGGTTCCGGCCACATCGTCCCGGGTCAGCACGACGTGCCGCCACGTGCCGTCGTTGATCGCCACGCTCGACTTGGTGCTGTAGTCATTGCCCACCGACAGGCCGATGTGTCCGCTCGCGTCCAGCCAGCCCCAGAAGATGTCGTCCGCGCCGCCCGCCTGCTCCACGCCCGTAACGCCCGGCGCCTGCCATCCGGTGTCGTTGCCGGCCTGGGTGGTCTTGATCCAGAACGCGAGGCTCGAGGTCGCGTTGAGCAGGTTGGACAGCCCGCCCACCTGGACGTACTGGCTCGATCCGTTCAGCTGC